>JAISCZ010000146.1 GCA_031265205.1 Deltaproteobacteria bacterium | reverse complement strand
TGAGAAAGGATTATAAACCCTGGTCACTCCGTCAAAAGAAAATCCGTCGTAGTAGCCTCGGATCCGCTCCAATAGCTCTCTTTCTTCCATTTGGAGCCATTCGGCAGTGGCCTTGACGTATGGGGCGAAGTCACGCTCCAATTCCTCCTGGGTTAGGCCCATGAAGGACGCGAATTCAGGATTTGTTGAGATATCCACGAGGTTATTGAGAGTGGAAAATACTCCCATCCGAGAAAACTTGGAAACCCCGGTGATAAAAATAAAATCAAGATACTGATCATTAGATTTTATTTTTGAATAAAATGAACTCATGAAGTTTCGAGTTTGTTCAATCAGAAGATGGTCATAGGTTAGATTCCTCTGGATTAGACTGATAACGGGGGTGTCGTATTCATCAATCAGCAAGACTATTTTTTGGGACGTGATGTCGTGGACATCCGTCAGCAAATTAGAAAAAGCGCTAGCCACGTCGTCACTTTGTAAGGGGACATTATACTGTTTAGCGATTTTTTTGAGATAATTTCGCGCCTTCGTTTCCAAGTTCTCCAGACTTACGCAGTTATCTAACTCACTCATATCCAGATGGATAACCGGCTTTGGGAAAAACTCGGGGGAATTCATATATTTTTCGACGGCCAAACCTTGAAAAAGCTCTTTCCTCCCAGAGAAGAAGGCTTCAAGGGCTGAAATGGTCAGAGACTTGCCGAAACGCCTGGGCCGGGCGCAAAAGACGACTTTTCTCCCCTTAGGCAATAAGGGAAAATAATTAGTCTTATCCACATATACGGCGTTTTTTGTCCGAACTTCCTCAAAGGTTTGCGTCCCAACGGGCAGGTCTTGTAACATAATAAATTAGCCTTTTAGCCTTAGCCCACCAATATAAATTCCTAAATCAGGCCACGCCAACGTCAAGACCTATTATAATATTGAATGGTCTATTTTGTCATAAATTTAAGCGCCTCTCAAAAGGGCCGTTTGGCCCAGGCTAATCCCAGGGGCCTTGACGACCCAAGAAGGGGCGAGGCTAGAGAGCTTCGGCCGCTCCCTTTGGCGACGGAAAAGGGCGATCAAAACCCCCAAAAAAGCTTCAAGCGAGCTTATCGCCGTCAAGGCTCAAGGAGCCGCCAACCAGGGCGGGCAACCCGCGGCGCGGGCCAGGACAATGTTTTTGCGGAGCCGCGCGTCCTTGGCGCGATTTTGAAGGCCAAAAGGTCCTTGGAGCTTATTCTGGGCCGCGATACCCTGACAGCGACCGCCCAACCCGCCCCAGGCGACCCAAAAATCAGGGAAATAGGCCATGGAAGAGCCCAAGATCCAGGCTCCCGCCTCTGGAAAGTTCAAAGGCGTGGCCGGCGCGAGGAAAGACCCGCCACCAAGGCCTCTTCCCGCCCCGCTTTCCGGGGTCCTTATCTAAGCCGGGACCGCGAGCGGCGTAGGGCGCCCCTTTTCCCGCGCGACAGTCAAGAAGTCGCCCGCGGGAGCCCTCGCGCCGCTCAATTAAGAGCGAAGCCTTCGCGCGCCGCGCCCAGCGTGGGCGGGCTTTCGCCGGCCTAAGGGGCAAGGGGCGGCGCGCGTCGCCAATGGCCTCAAAGCGCCCGCCCGCTTCTCGCGGGCGCGCTGGCCAAGGCCCTAAATGGCACAAAAGCGCGACTGGCCCGCGCCAGAGCCTCGCGTGAGCCCCCCGTCGCCGTCGCCCGACTTGACGCTCCCAGCGCGCGGAGCGTCCGCGCGCTGGGAGACGTAGCCCAGGCGCCGTTCGCTCGGAGCGCCATGCCGTCCTCCAAGAGCGCTAAAGTCGCGCGCGAGCGCGGACCGCCAACCTTAATGAAGAGTTGGCGGAATAGGTTTCTGGGTTGGCGCTCCCCCAAGCGCGCCGGCTTCATTACGGCGGGCGCCCGAGGGCAAGGGTGGCGGCGCGTTCCTCGCGTTGGCCGCGAGCTTGGCGAAGCCATTGGCGCGCGAACAGCCCGCGCGGGCGCGGGCGCTCTCCCGGCGCGAGGAGTCGTTTCCTTATATTGTTCAGGCCTTCGCGGCCAGCGGCGGGGCGACCGCGCGCTCCGGCCAGGATTGGATCGATTTATGCTCTTATTCGCGAACGCCGCCAACCTTAATTTAAAAGCGTGGCGGCCCGCGGAGGCCATTGACGCGCCCGAGTTGGCGCTTCTTTTGGCGCGCGTCTTTTCCGCGGCGCTTTGGATAGCCGCGATGGGCCTAAATTAGGGGCCGCGGCGCTTTGGGGCCTTTTCGCGAAGCCCGGCGGAAGACCTCGCCAAGCTTGGCGGGCGGCGGGAATTATTTAAGAAGCCCTAAGAAAAGGCCAATATTTCTTAAAATGGCCATTTAAGCGGGAAAGCTCTAAAATAGGCGCGCGGGCTCTCCTAACCCTTTCCCCAAAGGGGCGCGCGGCCTTATAATTAGCCCATTGTTTCAAAGTTTCGCCAAACCCCCTAAGAGGCTCTCATGGACAAGCTGGAAAGCGCTCAATTTTTGCTGGACGCCATTAAAGATGGGCGGGATATCGGCGCTCTGGACGTGAGTTTAGAGGGCTCGCGCTTTGCCGATCTCGCCTTTAAAGAGGGCAATCTCAGTGGAAACCTCCAAAAGGCCGAGTTTTCGGGCTGCCGTTTCGCGGGCATGTCCTTTAATGGGGCGGATTTAACCGGAGCGTCCTTTACCAATTGCCTTTTTAGCGATTCTTCCTTCGCGGGAGCTAGCGCTCCCCGGGCCTGTTTTTACCTCTGCCAGATGGACTCCCTTAGCGTGGACGGGGCCAACTTTGAAAACGCGACCTTTTTAAGCTCGTCTGTCCAAGGCCTTTCGCGGGGTCGCGAGGCCAATTTAAAGTCCGTTATTTTTCTGGACTGCTCTTTGGGGGAGATCGATTGGAGCGGGAGCGATCTCGCTTTTCTGGTGGCGCGCGATATTTCCGTCAAATCCTTAGACCTTGGCGCCGCCAACGCTCTCGGGGCCCAGTTTCCGAACCTTTCCTGTCCGGCCCTGGAGGCCGCGGCGGCGGACCTTTCCCGGATAAACCTCACGGGCTCCAGAATACCCGGCGCCAATTTCGCGCGCTCGACCATGGACGGGGCCATATTAATGGGCGCGGACCTTTCTGGCGCCAATTTAACGGGCGCCGCGGCCCCCAAGGCCCAATTCGCCGGCGCGCTCCTAAGGGGAGCCAATCTCCGCGATCTGGAGGCCCCCTACGCTGACTTTTCCGCCGCCGACCTGGAGGGCGCCGCGACGGCGGGGGCCAATTTCAGTTACGCCGATCTGCACCGGGCCGTTTTTATCGCGACGGGTTCCGGGGCCAAGCTGGAAGGCGCGAAAGAAACCGATCCCCAAAGGCTCCAGGCCGAAGATTTTATTCCTTTCGTCGCGCGGAAGATTTAAGCGCGCGGAAGGTCGCGGACGCCGCTCGCTTTTAAGCGCGGCGGCTAGCGTCTCTTTTAAGGCGCGCGCGGCTCCGCCCCCAGGCGGGGCGAAACAAAGGCTTCTCAAATGGATAAGCAAAGCCTCCCAATAACTTCCCCAGACTCCGCCACCTTGGAAAGTCCCGCCGCGGGGCCGCGCGCGACGCCGCTCCTCAGCCTTTCCGCGGAAAAAGCCCCGCCCGCCGCGCTCCACTCCTTTATCGGGGAGAGCCAGACGAATCTTCCCCCAGCCTCCGTCGCGGATTTCGCGCCCCTCCCCCGGATGGGGAAGGGCGCCGTCTCCCGCCAAGGGGACAAGTGGAAGGTTCTCGTGGACGGGAGAGAGCGACAGGCGCGTCTCGCCGCTTCCTGCCTTTTGGAGCCCGCTTCCGGGGACGACGCGCTCTGGTTTGGGGAGGGGGAAAACTTTTATATTCTCTCCGTCTTGGAGAGAAAAGACCCCGCCGCCTTGGGCCACATCGCCCTTCCCGCGCGCGCGGCCGTCAAGACGCGGGATCTGCGCTTATTTAGCGAGAAAATAAGCGCCATCTCCGCGGAGACGGAGATCCAGGCGGGCCGTTTCTCCCTCGCCGGGGCCTTGGGGGCGTTCCGCTTTTCCATTCTCACGTTCAGGGCCAGGCAACTGACGGAAAAAGTCCGGCATTTTCTCTCCCGCGCCCTCACGCGCCGGGTGGACACGGAGGAAACGGCGGATATCCGCGCCAAGAGGCTCAGGCAGAGGGCCCAGGAAGAGATCTCCCTGGAAGCCCAAAGGATTACGGCGGAGGCCGAAGGGCCGGTCAAAGTGGATGGCGCGACCATCCAATTGGGGTAATTTATGTTCGCTTTAACTCTCCAGGGGGGCATGGCCCAGTCCCAGGCCCCGGACGTCTGCAAGGTTCCTTCCCCGGCGGGGCCCGTTCCCACCCCCTTCGTCAACGTCTTTCAGCTCAACGTGGCCAATCCCGGAACCGTTTGCCAGAAGGTTTTCATTAACGGGGCCATGGCCTTAAATATCCAGACCAAGTTCATGACCTCCAACGGCGACGAGGCCGGGGTCGCGGGCGGGGTCGTTTCCAACATGATCGTGGGACCCGGGTCCTTTATGCCCGCCTGCGGCAGCGTCAAGGTTATGTTGAGCGGTAAGCCCGCCGTCATGATGGGGGCCCAGACCTTTCATAACGGCGACGCCTCCTTCAACACGATGGGCTCCTGTCCGCTCGGGGCCCAGACCAAGGTTATGATTGGCTCGTAGGCCGAAGTCAACGCGAAACGCCCCATCCCACCCCTTCCCGCGCGCGGCGCGCTTGGGGGGAGGAGAAAAGAGGGGAAGGCTTTAAGGGAAGAGCGCCATGGAAGAAAAAAGGAGAGACGGTTCCGCGGAAGAGACGGGCGGCTCCTCGCTCTTTCATGGGGAGGAGCGGGGCGCCTCCAATTGGGGCGCCGAGCCGCGCGCAAGCGATCTCCAGGACCCCGAGTTCCATGGCCAAGAGCCCCAAAACATCGCTCCCTCGGACCCTGAGCTCCTTGACCATGGGACGCTTGAGCCGGAGAGCCAAGGCCCAGAGACCCAAGGCCCGGAACCTCGCGACGGCGCGGCGGGGCTTTTTCCTTTAAGCGCGGGCCCATTCGCTCTGGACGCTCCCCGCGAGCCCGGGGAAAGCGAGTTCCCCGCGAGCGAGATCCCCTTGGAAGATCTGGATATCATCGCGGAGGACTCGGATATCCTCGCGGAATCAGCGGAAAGCGAAGCGGCGAAAAGCGCGGAAATCTTGGAACCCCCAACGGGCGCGGCGCCGGAAGGACCGGCCCAAGAGCCTCGCGCGTTGGCCAAGCCCCTCGCCGGCCCCGTTAGCGAGGAGCCGGAGGACGCGGAGGACGCCTGGCGGTCTCTCGCGAGCCCGCCGGTGGATTTTTCTTTAAGCGCTTTGGACGGCCCCCATGGGACCGCGTCCGACGCGGGAGACGCCAACCCTCCAGCGGCCTTTTCCGAGGATCTAAGCGCGGGTCTTCCCTCGGAGGACTCCGCGCTACCCCTCTTCGCGGCGTCCACGCCAGCTCCCAGCGACGCGCCCGAGGCGCTTGAGGCGCTGGCGCGAGACGCGAGCGCGGTCGGCGCGGAATCTTCCCCGGACGCGCCAAGCCCGGAAGACGCGCCCGCGGGCGCTTGCGTGGGCGGGGGCTCCGCGGACGAGGGCTTAATTTCCCCGCCAGAATCCTCGCTGGACGCGCCCCCCTTGGACGGCGCCGCCCCGCTTTTCGCGGGCGCCCTTCATCCTCTGGGCGCCACGACGGAAGAAACCGTCGCTCCTCCGGGCTCTCCTTTAGACGCTCCCCCGGAAGCTCCCTCGGACGTTTTCCCGAACTCTCCTTTTGACGTTATTCTGGAGGCTTCCTTAGACTTTCCGCCGGACTCTCTCGTGGAAGCTCCCCCGGAAGCTCCCGTAGACCTTTCCCCGGACGCTCCCTTAGACGCTACCCCGCAAGATCCCCTAGACGCTTCCCTGGCCGCGGCGCCGGGCGCGGCGGATTTAAGCCTTTCTAAGGACGCGGGCCTGAAGCCGGGGAGCGGCGGGGAGGGTTCCCCCGAAGGCGCGACGCCTAAGGGTTCCGCGGCGGGGGACGCGCCTTTAAAAGAGCTTTTGGAGGGGGTTTTAAAAGAGCTTCCGCTGGAGGAACTCGCGCGCGACTCTATTTACGAGGGGCTCGCCGCCGTGGCGTGGATTGTCCTCCAGAGGGGGATAGGCGTCGGCGGCGCTTTTTCCGGGGAAGAGGATCTCGCCTATTTCGTGGACGCGTTGGTGAGCGAGCTTGACCGAACCCTTTCCCTCCAGCTCGACGAGGTCATCCACCACCGGGATTTCCAGAATCTGGAAAGGCTCTGGCTCTCATTAAAGTTTTTGGCCAATTCCGTCAACTTCCAGGAAAACGTCAAAATAGACATTTTGAACGTCAAAAAGAGCGAACTGTACTATGATTTATCCGACGTCCCGGAAATCAGCCGGTCGGCTATCTACCGCGTGGCCTACGCCGAGGAGTACGGCCAGTTCGGTGGCCAGCCCTACGCGGCGATCTTAGGGGCCTACGAGTTTGACCATTCGCCCCCCGATCTTTTTTTGCTTCGCTCCCTGTCCGCGCTGGGGGCCATTTCCCACGCCCCCTTTATCGCCGGGGCGAGCGCGTCCTTTTTTGGGGCGCGCGATTTTAAGGATTTAAGCGAGGTCTTGGACGTCACGGCCCTTTTCGAGAGCGTGGGTTTCGCGCCCTACCGGGAATTGCGCCTCAATCCCAATTCAAGGTATCTCGCTTTGACTCTCCCCGGTTTTTTGGCGCGCTTGCCTTACTCCCCCGTGGCGAGCCCCGTTAGCGCCTTCAATTACGCCGAGCGAAGCGAGGAACCGGATCGCGACTTCGCGTGGGGGCACTCCTCTTTTCTGTTGGTCGCGAGGCTCGCGGACAGTTTCGCGAGAACGCGCTTTTGCGTGGACATCGTGGGGACCGAGGGCGGGGGCTTAGTGACGGGCTTGCCCGCCCTTCCCTACGAGTCCTTCGGGGGCGCCCTCGCGCGGTTTTCCACCCAGGCCCTGATCGGGGAGACCTTGGAAAACCAGCTCGCGAAAGCGGGTTTCATTCCCCTTTCGGCCTACGGCGCGGAGGGCGCGGCGGTCTTCCACGGGGCCCAGACCGTCTTAAGCCCCGCGGCTGGCGGGGAGCGCGGCGCGGAGAGCTTCAACTATCGCGTCTCGACCATGCTCCCCTATATGATGATCGTCAACCGCCTCGCCCATTACATCAAGGTGCTTCAGCGGGAAAACATCGGGACCTGGAAGGACAGCGTGACCCTGGAGCGGGAAATAAACGCCTGGCTCAACCAGTACGTCACCGATATGGATAGCCCCTCCCCGGACATCCGGGGCCGGAGGCCTTTGCGTTTCGCCCAGGTGGAAGTGCGCGATCTCCCGGACAGCCCCGGCTGGCGCCACATGGTTTTAAAAATTCGGCCCCACCTCAAATTCATGGGCGCGAATTTTACCTTGACCCTTCAGGGAAGGTTGGATCAGGTGGATTTCCAGGAGACCTAAAGCCAAAATAGGGTAAGATAGACCTCGGAGAAACTAAAAGCGCCGCGGGCCCAAAACCCGCGCCGAGGCCAGACGCGCCCGGGAGCGCGCGGGGGCGCGCGCGTCGTCTTAAGGGCGCCCGGCGCGGGAACGGGTAAAAGGAGAAAGGGAGAGCGCGTGCGACCGCGGTTATTGGAAAGAACGCGCGAGGCTTTGGCGCCCGCGCGCGCGAAAAAAAGTCCCGGGGAACAGCTGATGGCTTCCGTGGAAACGCACCTGCGGAGTCTTTTGAACGCCCGCCAGGGGACGTCAAAGAGCGGCCCGGATTTTGGGATGCCCGATTACCAGAGCCTTCTGTCCTTAGGCGATCGGGACGGGATCCGGGAACTGGCTCGCGTCCTGGCCGAGGTTATCCGCAAGTACGAGCCGCGCCTCGCCCAGGCGACGGTCAGCTACGTTCCGGGCTCGGCGGAAAACGGCGTTTTGGAGTTTTCCCTGGGAGGGGTCCTAACGATCGGGGAAAGCCGGCAAAACGTTTTTTTCCAGACCTCCATTACCCCCGACGGGGCGGTTACGGTGCGGAAGTAGGGCGCTCGGGGGAGATTTAAGAGGGCGGCGGCGCGCCTTTGGGGGAAACCACGCCGCTTTCACGGTATTTTTTTATGACGATTAAAGACTATTACCAAGAGGAGCTTTCCAGCCTCCGGGAACTCGCCGCCGAGTTTTCCCGCGCCTACCCGGCCCTCGCCCCTATGCTGGCGGGCCAGGGCGACGATCCGGACGTGGAGAGGCTCCTGGAGGGGGTGGCCTTTCTCTCGGGCCTGAACCGCCAGCGCTTTGAGGCGGGTTTTCCGGAGCTGATCCAGAGCCTGTTGCGGCTCCTCTTTCCCCAGGCCATCCGGCCCGTTCCCAGTTTCACTTTGGTGAAATTCCAGCTCAATTTGGGTTTCGGGGAGGCGATCCACGTTCCCCAGGGAACCCTTTTGGACTCCATCCCCGTGGAAGGGGCGGTGGCGCGCTTCGCGACCGAAAGGGACTTAAAAATTCTCCCGGCCCAGGTCACGAAAGTTAAAGTCCAAGACGCCGCGGGCGGCGCCCGGGTGACCGTGGAAATAACTTTCTCCTCCAATCTGGCCAAGTGGGTGGGAGACAAGATTTCTTTCTTCTGGGGCGGGGATTACCCCGAGGCGAGCATGCGCCGGGGTCTCTTTTTCCAGAAGGTCAAGGAAATCCGCGCGGGGGCGCCCGGACGCGAGATCCGCCTTCGGGAAGGCGCCATGCGGAGCGCGGCCTGGACGGAGGAGACGGGGGATTTGAGCGAAAGCGACTTGCTCGCGAGTCTTTCCCTCTTGGAGGACTACTTCGCGCTGCCCCAGAAATTTCTCTTCACGGAAATCGGGGATCTGAAACGGGCGGCGCTGGAAGCGGACCGGGTCCTCTCCCTCGTTTTCCTCTTTGGGGATCTGCGCGCCAAGCTTCCCCCCCTGCGGCCCGAGCATTTTCTTTTAAACGTCGTCCCGGCCGCGAACGTCTTTCCCCACCCGGCCATTCCCATCAACGTCGATCATCGGCGCGCGGAATATTTGCTCCGGCCCCAGGGCCAAGAGAGCGGGAAGATCGCCATTTTCGCGGTCAATTCCGTCCACAGCGTCACCCGGGAAGGCAAAATCCGGCCCTACGTCCCCTTCGAGACGCTTCCCACCCGCAAGGAGGGGGAGGGGGCCTACTCCCTTTCGTGGCGGACCTCCCCCGTCTCGGGCCAGAGCGAGCACTACCTGAGGGTTCTCTACGTCCCCGGGGAAAAGCCGGCCCGGGAGACTCTTTCCGTGAGCCTTCTCTGCCATAACCAAAAGATCGTGGACTCGCTCCGCACCGGGGAAATCGTCCGGCCCACGGACTCTTCCCCGGCCATGGCGACCTTTGGGAACATTATTCCCCCCACCCGCCTCATTCCCCCCGCGGAGGACCAGGGGAGCCTCTGGCTCTTTTTTTCGCGCCTCCACTTAAGCGTCGCCAAGATTTTTACCTCGCGGGCCCTCAAGGAACTCTTGGAGACCCATTCTTTCGCGCGGGACGGCGACCCCGGCCGTCGCGTCGCCAATATCAAGCGCGTGGAGGCCATCGCGAGCGTTAAGGTGGAAAAAGAGGACTACCTGACGCGCGGCAGGCCCATCCGGGGGAGCCGGGTCATTTTGGAGGTGGACAAGAGCGGCTTCGCCTCCTTCGGGGACCTTTTGCTCTTTGGGGACGCTTTAAGCCACTATCTGGGGCTCTTTCACCAGATCAACACTTTCGCCCGCCTGGTCATGGTGGAAAAGAGCAGCCGCGAGGTAATCGAGTGGAATCCGAGACTGGGAACGAGACGCTTAGTCTAAGCGCGGACCTGGAGGCGCGGCCCGAGTCCTTTGGCTATTTCCAAGCCCTAAGGCTCCTCTACTGGGCCAACCGGTACGATTTTAAGAGCTTTGAGGACTTTATCCGTCGGGGGGTTTTTATCCGGGGGGACGCGAGCTTAAGCTTTCCCGGGACGGATCTCGTGGAATGCCAAAAGACGCTCTCCCCCTTTGGCGGGGAGACCCCGGCCCCGGAAAGGGGATTTTCCCGGGAGGAGGATCCCCTTTACCGGCTCACCGTCACTTTTATGGGGCTTTACGGCGCGGCCTCGCCACTCCCGCCCTTTTACGCGCGCGAGATCCTCCAAGACACGCAAAACGATCTCTTCGCGACCCGCGAGCTTTTGGACCTTTTCGCCTTTCCCCTCTTTCAGGCGCACGCCCTGGCCTATTTTAAAAAAAACTTGGGTTACCGCGTCCTTTGGGACGAGGATTCCCTCATCCGGGACATTCTTTCCCGCATCCTGGGAAAACCCTTCCACGCCTTCCGGACTGAGGGGAACGGGCTGTGGGAGGGCCAGGGCGATTTAGGGTTTATCAGCTATTTCGCCTCTCCCGTCCGCCACGCCTTGGGCCTGACGACCTATCTCTCCTCCCAGCCGGAGCTCGCGCGCGCGCGGCTCCGCGAGTGCGTTTTAAGGTGGGTGGAGATCCCCCCGAGCCAAAGGACCAGCCTGGGCCGAAGGGCCAACGTCTTAGGTGAAAGCGCGCTTTTAGGCGGGTGGGCCCAGGACTATAACGGCAAATTCAAGCTGACGGTCCCCGTCCGGGATTGGGAGACCCTGGAGGGCTTCGCCCCCGGGGGCCCGACCCGCCTCAAGCTGGAAAGCGCGGTGGCCCAATACGTGGATTCTCCCCTGCTTTACGATTTAGAGCTTATCTTGGAGCCGGGAGTGGCCCGCGGCGCCGTTTTGGGCCAAGGCGCGGGACGCTTGGGCCTTTCCGCCTTTCTCTCCCCGCGCGCGGGCGACGCGACATTAAGGATCGTCGAGGAAATAGAGATCTTTCCCTCCTAATTAAATCCCTTAAAGGAGCCGCTTGAATCTTTCCAAGGAGCCGCGCCCGCCCAAGGGCCGCGCCTCTTTGGGGGAGGGGGGCGCGAGAGGACTCGCGGCGGCTCTCGCCCGCGGCTCTCCCGCGAGGGCGCCCGCTTCCCTTGGGAAGGGCCCCGCGGCGCGAGGCGGGAAACCCCCCTGGGGGCGAACGGCGGATATTCGCGGCCTATGGGCGGCGCGGGTCCCCGGCGCGCGGTTGGGGCCGCGCCGGGGCGCGTCTTTGAAGCGCTTTTTTAAAGGGAGATACCCTTTCGTCAGCGGAGCGCAAAAAAGCGGGGCTCGCGGGTTAATAATTCGCTCGGCGTAAAATATAACGCCAATTGATATGACAAAGGCGACGCGAGAGCGGTCGCGCCACTTATCAAAATAAAGCGCGAAAAAATTTGAAAATAAAAGCGCGTCATTGTTTACGCGATTGTTTTAGGAAATATTTGGAGGAACCGTTAAATCGCGTCCTTCCCAAAATTTCGTTCTGACGATATTTTTTCCATAGAAGACGGCGGCCAGGGCAATTATCTCGGTGGGCCGCTCCATCCGTAAGGTTTCAGCGTAATCGGCGGCGTCAATTTGTTTTAACGCTTTATCGAGGGAGTTATCCAGGGTTTCCTCGGTAAAATTATTATCGGCGTTTGGCAAGCGCGTAATTTCAATAATTACGTACCTTTTATCTGGTAATTCAACGATTAAATCGGAGCGTCCTATCCTTCCAGCTATCTCGCCTTGAACTTTTACGCCCGCGGCGAGCGTAGCCATTTGAAAAAGAGCGCGATAACGCGTCGCGTCGGCGCTCGGAGGCCAATAATCAACTTTGGCCAACATTTCATTGAGACACGCGTCGAGATCCGTGGAATTTTTTAACGTAAACGCTCTTATGAATTTTGGCCCATAACTTGTAAGTTTAGACGCGTCTAAATCAAAAAAAGTTTCAAAACATAATTTTTTATAGGTTAATTTGACCTCATTATTGGGAATCTTTAACGTTAATAAACTGTATCTAACTAAATCGCCGTCAATTATATTGGCGATAGATTCAGATTTATCTATTGTTAAATAACCGGAGTGGAACAAGAAAGAGGATGGGCGTATATTCCCGAAACCCGCTTCCGCAAGGTCTTCCGCCAGGTAACTGTCTAGTTTTGGATCGAGATAATCTAATGGATATTGTTTAATAGCCTTTGTAAGATGAGAAGGGCTTCCGCTTAGAGCCCAAAAACAATCAAAAGTTTTCTTATCTAAAAAATTAAGTATGGAAAAAGGGTTAATAATTTTAGCGTCACCGAGCCAATTATATCCGTCATAGTAACTCAGGATCTTGTCTCTTAATTCTTCAACGCTAGCGGTTGGCTCAATATTACCCTTTTTTTTAACTCCTTCGAGGATTTCCACGCCTATGTCCGCTAAAATTCCGTCAAGTTCAGGCGCGGTGAAACCGCATATTCCCGCGAAATCTGGCGTAAGAGATATGTTTTTAAACATATTGGCGCCGGAATCTAACGCGGCCTTAGCGAACAGGGTAATACCCGTAACGGCGCAAAAACTAATCATTTGTTTATTTTTCTTTATCGCCGCGTAAAAATCACGGAGAACGGCATGGACGCCCTGAGTCAAGATCGGATCGTCGATGGCGCAGGTTACCGGAGCGTCATACTCGTCAATGAGGAGAACTATTCGCGCGCCATTATATTGTTTTATGAGCTCTTTAAAAAGATTTTTAAAAATTACGCTGAAAAAACGTGACTTGAGAGTAATATGAGCAAAATCCGCGTAGTTTCGCAGATCGTCGATGATTAGACTAGCGAGTTCGTCTGGGGCGGAAACCCTGCCGTAGTTCATGTTTAAATGAATGACCGGACGTTTTGGGAAATCATAATTAGACCTCTTTATGTTTCCGTCGTCAGAATTAGGGTTTAACTCGCCTCGCGAGCTTTCAGGATCGATCCATAACCCTTTAAAGAGTTCGCGATTGCCTTGGAACAATTCTTGTAAAGTATCTATGAGTAAAGTTTTGCCAAAGCGTCTGGGTCTGGAGAGAAAACAAAACTTGTAGCGCGAAATCATTTCAAAAATATATCGCGTCTTATCGACGTATAAATAATCGCCTTCAATAATCTCGCGGAAAGACTTAACGGTTATAGGTATTTTTTTCACGCGCGCCTCCTCATTAATCTCGCCTAAAATGAAGCTAAAACAATTGTTAACGCGAGTCTATTATATTATATTCAGTTAAAAGATCAAATAGATTAAGGGGCGGTGATTTAAAAGGCGGAAATTTAAGTAAACGCGATTGGCGCGTCTCCAGAAACCGCTAACAAGAATAATAATGGTGACAATGATAAAATATAGCGTATGAAAAATATTTTAGAAAATATTAACTGAAATTTAGAACTACTTTTTTCGCGAAATATTAGATAAACACAATATTATAATCTCCGCGGCGCGGCGCTTCAATCGCGCCACTATTTCCGCGAGTTCCGCGCGTTTCAGCATAAATTGTTTATCAGGCGTTATTTCGTAGCGCCGCTAGATGGCTTTAACTACGCCTTCCTCCCCGCGACCTTAATTAAGTATAGTCAACAAAGGGATCGTCTTTCGCGCCGTCTTAAGATCAAAGCGCGTTCGGGACAGTTTTATCCGGCTCTGAACAAAGCTTTTTGGGTTCTACGCGGAAGCGCGCGTTTCCGCGTAGAGCCCCGATTTTGAGGCGACCCGGGGCGCCAAGAACGCGCGGCCATGGCGGGGGGCAAGTTGGCGCGTGGGACGAAGGCGCTCAAAGGAGAGGCAAGCTCAAGGAAAATCGCTTGGCTTGGCCAAAAGGGCCTTTTTCCCTCAACGCGATCCCCAGGCCTCCTCCAGGCGCCTCCCCTGAGATCGCGTCGAGGGGAAGGGCTAAAAAAAATTTTATTATCATTTTGGCAAAAAAAGAGCTCCATAAGAATTGGCAAAATTGAAATAATTGGTTAAATAATCACGATTTCCAACGTTTTACCACGGGAAATCGTCATTTTCGCGGTTACGCCCCAGAAATATAGCCTTGACAATATTCCTGAATAAGGCGTAATCTGAGAGTCACTGAGGCGCTCGCGCCAAGACCGAAACGCGTGACCAAATTAGACGGCGGGCCTTGGCGCCTCTCTTTTTCAGGCAAATTTCAATAACTACAAGAGAAACTTCCGGAACGCGGCAAGCCCATCCTCAACTTGTCGCGACGCGGGCTCGAGGCGGAAGGACCCGCCCGTCGCGACTGGTCGCGGCGCGGCCCGCTCAAAGGCCAGGGTAAAGGCGTGGATACGCGCCATTGCCATTTGAACAAAGGTCGAAGCGTTTATGTCGTGGAATGGCGCGCCATTGACAACGACCTTGAAAATTGGAGGCGCTCTATGATGGCGGACCTGATAACGCGAACTATCGGCGAAACGGTCGAAATTAATCTTTCGGTGACCGTGCCCGTCGCCAAATCGGAGCTGATGGTCGACAACTTGAAATTGGTGTTACGCGTTGCCGGCCATGGAATCTGGCATGTCAACGATGGAGTCGACGCGTCGGTTACGGTCGTGGAAGAATTTTCTGATAAGAAGCCGAAAAACTTGATCCAGGAGTTACTGCATCGCTACTGGTGGGGTATTAACCAAAAAGATATAGCCGACAAGCTGGAAATTCCGCTGCGCCACGTTTTCGAAATGCAAATGGGCTACCGCCCCATCGACTTGGAAATGGCCAAACTCATTGAGAAGAACTTCAACGTCTCGCGTAAAGCGCTTCCGTAAAATTTATCGCTCCCCGTGAGTCCCCAAAAACAGCGTCCAACCTCGAGGATCGCGTCCCGCCGATAGCCAGGCCTCCAGGGTCGGCTTGGCTTCAGATTTTTCTTGAGGGTTGTAAGGCGCCTGGCCAAGTTGTGGGCGGCCAGGGAGGCGGTCATTTTGTCCAGGGTGGCGGTGGAGTCGCCGCCGCCGGTGGAACCGCTGTCGAAGGCCTGAACCATGGCGCGCCGCGCGCCGCCGAGGACCAGGCTCATGAACGAGGCCGCGGCGAAGGCGTCGCGGCAAGCTCTAGCAGCTCGCCTCCTCCATCCCCCGTGAAGGAATACTTTGAAAACGAGAGTATTGTAACCGCTCGCCACCCCCCAAAAAATAGGTCTAGGCGACGCCGCGCGCCATAGTAACGCGACGCGTTGTTTATTAAGAAGGTCTTCTAGACCTCAAATCATCGAAATCGGGTCAATTCGCCTTGACGGCGCCATAACATGGCTTCTTGAGAAAAGAATAGGCTTAAACAGCTCTAATTTACCGTTTTTATCGTTCACGGGATAATGTCCTTGACTGTGAGCCTTTTTTTAGCTTGAAATCACGCGAATGGCGAAAAAAGCAAAAACCCCCTGAGAACTAACGGAAGAATGCATGCGAGGCTATTGATTCAATTCATAGCTGAAATTATCCTGAGGGAAATCAGGGTTAATCTTCGTGACTCTAAAGAATGCCAAAAAATGACTAGGAGACTGATATCCGCTAATATAAAGAGTATTTATAAAATTATTTTTAATTCCAGACATGGTGATGTGAACCCAGAACTCACAAAGAGCCAGCGAGATATTCTTTCTGCGCTAAAGATTAATGATAACAGATGATACACCTATAATTTTCGAGGGGATTTTCGCTAGCAAGATAGTGTTCTTATTTTTCTCGCTTATAAACAAACTCTGCATTTCTACGAAATCTTGCAAGAAATTTAGCAAATATTTGTTGATCAAATTATGGTTAATCGGGGAAAAAAGCTTACATCAGTAAGCATGTCGTGTCATCTTTATTTTACTAGATTTGGCAC
>JAISCZ010000128.1 GCA_031265205.1 Deltaproteobacteria bacterium | reverse complement strand
CGGCGCTTTCCCGCTTCGTTTCCGGGGGGCAAACGGTCCACGCCTTCGCCACTTTCGCCTCCGCGCCCCAATCTTTGCCGACCTTGCGCCTGCGGATGGGGGCGGAAACGACGGAAACCACCCCCGCCGTCTGGAGCGAGGCCGGAGAAAATCTCTCCCGTTACGCCGCGAACGCTCGCTTGGAGACCTTGGCCGACAAAGAGGCCCAAAAAAAGCTGGCTCTCCAATACCGGCTGATGAGCGAGTATACCTCTTTCTTCATGGTCCACGAGCGCGCGGAAAAAGCGGACAAACTCCCCGCGCTTGAGCGAGTTCCGCAGGCGCTCGCCAGGGATTGGGCGGGAGAGCGCGCTTTTTACCACGACATGGTGGTGATGAATTGCGCGCCCGAGTCCCCCCACTCGGCCGAGTTCGCGGACAGCCCGGCTAAGTTCTCGCCCGCGCGCGAGCGTACGCGTCAGCTCGAATACAAAGCTTGCCTCACGTTGCAGAGCCCCGAGAGATTGTCGAGGTCATTGAAGCCGTTTTACCAGAACTCGGACTCGGACTCGGCTGTGGCCATTGAAAGCGTGTCCGGGGACTGGCCGCCAGCTGGCGACGGGGAACTGGCTGGTTTTCCCTGGGATAATCCCGGTAACGACGATATCCGCGCTCGAGGCTGGAAGATCGACGAGCTCTTAAATAGCCGGGCTTCGTTTTTAAGCTCCCGCTTCAACAGTCCGGCCCTGTCCGCGGAACGTCCCGCCATTCCCGCCCCCGCGCGTCAAAGGGAGATTCCCGAAAACTTACGGGAGCTCGCGCGGATAGTTTTGGCGCTGGAAAGCGCGCTGGGGAAAGCCAAGCGCGAAGTCGCGGCCGCCGCCTTGGCCGGCGTCGGGCGTGAGCGGCTGAACGCGCTTTTCGCCCTCTTCCGGGGCGGGACGGGTTCCTGGGACAAGGAGAGCGCCGTTTCCTTCGCCTTCCTTTTTCTCCTGGAAAAGCTGGGCGAATTCTACGCCCCGGAGACTCTTTCCTTTCTTAAGGCCAAGATCTTTTTGGCCTCCGTCCCCTTGGAACAAGGGCGGGAGTGGGACAAGTTCGTCTTGGAGGCGTTCGGCGATTTGATTCCGTAAACCCGCTTTTTCGTTCGCGTCCTCCAATATCCGCGCGTGAGCCCGCCCGCGCGCGGATATTTAAAGGATAGGGGCGGCCTTGGGCGCGCGGGTCCGGGCGCCTTCTGGCGGGGTGGGGCTCCGGCGTGTCTTTTAGAGCGCGAGTCAATTGGGGGCGCCTTGAGGGAACTCCAGGAACTGGCGTCGTCTTTTATAGTGAAAAAAATTCATTGCTTTTCTATTTTATAAAGCTAAAATCTTTTTTTTAAATACTATTTTATTATTTATATATATAATAAATTATTAATTATATGTTATTTTAGTTTAGGAGATAAGAGGGGCTAAGTATCCGTTCACGGGTTTGGAGTCAGTCCGCACCGCGCTCCGGTGGACCCAAACGTTTTAAGGTCCAGCTCCTCCAAATTGGGGTGTCAAATTGGGCCAGTATGGCTCTTTAATAAAAAAATCAAAAAATAAAGGTCTAATATTGATTTTTTGATCTAATTGTCATAAAATTGTATTCATAGATCGAAGAAAGATTTGCAACTGTTTAGGCGCCCCTCCAAGAGGCTCTTAACTGGAGGATTATCCAAAACCAAATGCCCTCTTTAGAACCTCTTCCCCTCCACATGAAGTATCAATTGTAGATTCTTCAACTTCTAAGATTTCTCATTAGGGCTCTCTTCCTCCGAAAAGGTCCTCAATAGAGGGGCGCCTGAACAGTTAAGGTTGATTTTTGCCTGAAGTGGGGCCGGCATGAAACCTGAAGGAAGGCCACCTTGGAAGGAGAGAAAGACAATTATTAGCCGAAGGAAGACTAAATCTTTACCAAGATGAAATCTCCCCTGTTTCGTCCGTGAACAGATTCCAAAATAATTATTACCCTTTCATTTAAATATGAACGAATAGTGGAACACAGGACCTTATATAAAACCTTGGCTAAATCCACGTCGAGTTGCGCGCCATTCCTCTAAAGAGGCGCCATGCGAGGATGAAGGACTGGCAGGCGGTCGCCGCTAAAGCCGGTCGGCTTCGCCAGCTCGCCTCCCAATTCGTTCATATTTACGTGAAAGGGTGATATAACCGCGCCTCCAGGAGAAAGACTGACCGGTCACGCCGAAACGCGCTGGCCTGGGAGCTCCGCCAATCATGGACGGCGCGACTCCCTATGCCACGACTGGCCGCCCCACGACCCCGTGACGAAAACTGAGCGCCCCTCGCGTGGAGCGGTAACCGCGTGAAGGGTGACGGGTAACAGGTTCAGCTCATGAGCTGTCCTCCGCCGTCCGTTAGGGCGCCGTCGGACGGCTGTACCGTGTTTCCACCTTTCCGCTCTTAGGCCTTCCCTCCCCCTCAACTACCGCGGTCCAGGGCCTGGCAGGATCCCGCGAAAGCTGATTTCAACCCGCGCGCAGGTCCGATCGGAGGGGCGACAGCCGTCGGCGGACCCGACCATCAGAACTTCAGCCTGACGGTCAGGGTCCCGGAGACGCCATCCCTCCTACCCGCGTAGCCCAGGGCGCCGAACTCTATGGACAGGGGGCCGTCAGGGGAAGGCTCCAGACGCGCTCCCAGCTCGAATATCCCGGTGTTGCCCTTGAGTGTCGGCGTCTCCAGGGGGACATCGTTCACGTAGGCCCGGGCGGCCCCGTCGAATTCCCTCTCGAAGTACGCCCCTATGTAGGGAGACGCGAGAGAGCCGGCGCCAAGGGAGAGCCGTCCGCCGATCCGGACGCGCAGCGAGTCGGCGTCCTCGAAGCGGAGCCGGTCAAGGTTTACCGTCGCTTCCGAGCCTTTCTGGCGTGTCCAGAAGACCCGTGCCCCGAGATCCAGCGTGAAGGCCCCGTCCGGCCCCCCTGGCCTCCACTCGTTCCCAACTCCCCCATGGAGGCCCCAGTAGTCGCCGGAGATCCTGAAGGACGCCCTGGCCCCGTTGTACAGGATGTCGCCCGTGGAAAAGTCCGTCTCCTGGCGGCCCGCCCTGGCGGAGGTCTCCAGCCACAGGCCGGGCAACGGCCCGCCTTCAGCCTCCCAGCGGACGAGAATCCCCCCTCCGATGTCCCCGGCCTTACCTCCCCCGTCCACCTTGGCGGAGCTGGCGAAGGAGTTGGCGGTGTCATAGTCGCCCTTCCCAGCCTCCGCGAAGACGCCCATGGTGAGCCTCCCCGTCCCGAGACCGGCGCCGAGGGCCGCGCCCGCCATGACGCGCGCCCCAGAGACATCCACGCGCGAGCCCGTCTCGTAGCGGGAGCGCCCGGCCTCCATGCTCGCGAACGCCCCCCAGGAAAGCCCCGGGCTGGCAGTGGCGGCAACGGCCGACGGGACACCCTCCGCGACCACCAGATCATGACCCATGGCAACGAAGGCCAGCGAGGCCGCGGCCGCCTCGGGATACGCCTTCATCCTCTCGTAGCTCGGGGTCCATGGAGCCAGCGACGTGAGAGTGGCCAGGAGGCGTTCGGCGCCGCCGGGATCGGGGCCCAGCGTGTAGACATGCCCGTCCGGGCTCACGACCTTGACGGGCGAGAGTCCGGATCCGGTGATCGCGTCGGCGTCCAGGAGGACTATCGACTCGCCCAGGGCAATGTCCGGCCTCACCGTGAGCGAAGCGGGGATGATTGCCCGGAGCTCGGTGGCTGGGGTCATCCTCGCCTCGCCATCGACTGTAAGGAGAACGTCCCCTGCTCGCGCGGCGACTGGCACGATCCAGGTGAGGCTCACGCCGTCAAAGTCCGCCACGTTGCCGCTCCCGGGGTCAATTGTCGCCGGGGAGGGGCCTCCAACAACCTCCAGGTTCGGAAAGGATGAAGAAGAGAGGCCGTAGTCCAGAATCAGTCTGTTGCCGTGGCCGATCGTCGCGCCGGAGCTGAAGGTCACGAGGTTCGAGAATCGGGTGACCGAGCCGGCGGGGGCGGAGAGAGCGAAGTGTCCACCGTCAATCGGGTCCCCTGAGAAGACGTAGCCGCCCGCTTCAACGGTCATCTCTTCCGGGTGGACGCCGGCCAAAACATCCACGGACCTGTTCCCAACCTGGCCGAAGACTACGGAATCCGCGTCCGGAAGGTTCTCCAGATACCTCACGGAAAAGCCGTCATGGAGCCAGTCCTTGCCGGCGCCGACGGGGCTTGAGGGAAGCCAGGAGGAGGTCGCGTCGCCGTTCCAGCGGAGCGGGGCACCGACCGGCAGGACATCAATTATGGAGGTTGTCACCACGGCCAAGTATGGGCCCATACCTAAGCTATGGACGGCGGGATTCCGCATGACAATCTGAAACTTGCCCCTTTCGAGGAAAGTGAGGAGCCCTTCGGCGGTCATCTCGTACTCAGAACTCTGGGTAGCCGTATTGCCGTCCATGGTGAAGGTGAAGTCGGTGGGCTGGCCTCCCAGGACGGCCTCGGAGGCCAAGTCGTAGCCCGCGCCGGGAACCGGGACGGAAGGTATCTCCTCGAGGGTCACGTCCGTCTGAGCGCCCACGTGGATGGTGGCGACGCCACTGTTCACTATGTCATACAGTAGGCTCAGCGGGATCCTGTTGCCCGCGACATCCAAGTCTGAAAGTTCTGTGTTACGGCTTACGTCAAGAGCGGTAAGCTCGTTGTCGTATACATGTAGAATTTGAAGAGCGGCGTTACCGCTCACGTCAAGAGCGGTAAGCTCATTGTTTAATACAGATAGAGTTTGAAGAGCGGGGTTACCGCTCACGTCGAGAACGGTCAGATGGTTGTTAGACGCATTCAGAATTTGAAGAGCGGGGTTACCGCTCACGTCAAGAACGGTCAGCTGGTTGTCATATACAACCAGACGTTGAAGAGCGGGGTTACCGCTCACGTCGAGAACGGTCAGATGGTTGTTAGACGCGTTCAGAGTTTGAAGAGCGGGGTTACAGCTCACGTCAAGAACGGTCAGCTGGTTGTAAGACGCGTCCAGATATTGAAGAGCGGCGTTACTCCTCACGTCAAGAACGGTCAGTTTGTTGGTATATACATTCAGAAATTGAAGAGCGGGGTTACCGCTCACGTCAAGAACGGTCAGCTGGTTGAGTAACGCGTCCAGACGTTGAAGAGCGGCGTTACTACTCACGTCAAGAACGGTCAGATAGTTGTAAGACGCGGACAGAGATTGAAGAGAGGCGTTACCGCTCACGTCAAGAACGGTCAGCTGGTTCATTTGCGCGGTCAACTTCGTCAGCTTTTCAAGACCTTCGAGGTTTAGAGCGCCTTGCAGTCAAAGGCTAAAAAGATTGAGCTCATCGACTCTGTAGGTTCCGGAATCGTCTACCCAGACGACATTTTGAAAAGAACCGGGGTTCAATGAATCACTCCAGTTAAGTTTGCCGCTTATGTCATTCTCAGACTTAATTGTAATGAGCCTGTCAATATCAACGTCACTGTAGTCAGCGGCTGAAGCGGCGACCGATATCGCAAGGAATGCCAGAAGGAAGAGAAGAACAAAAACTGTCTGATACTTCACGCGGCGTGCCCCGGAATTGAAAATCTGAGATTCCGCGGTTATCTCGTCTGCTGAGGAGACAAGAAGACCCCAGAGGTTGGAGGACAATTGGCCAAATTGAGACAATCGAGAGTCACTAGATGTTGAGCCCGAGGCGAAACCAAGAGTCAGCCAACGCTCCCTTTTGACGGCTCAACAACCAAAAGACTTTTATCGCTTTCCGCGGACAGAGTCAACGATATTGCTTCCGGCGCGGGAGATGACTGAGCCTCCCCCACGCGCGGGCGTTGTCCCGATATCGGGATAATGCCTGAACTCCCTGATGTACGCTTCGGAAATACCTGACATTCATTCCGTACTTAAACCAGATCATTCAAAATGATAGCTTTAAACCTAAAATCCAAAAAATTATCACGAAATCAGTAAAACTGAATCAAAATTCTTAAGTGGATTGTTCGAGATCCAAAGACTGAGTCAATCCATCAACTCCAATTAAACAATGGTTAGCTTAAAATTTTTATTCAGTGATTTCGATAACTAAATACTTCAGGGACAACTATCTACGTTGGGCAAACGGTTCACGCCTTCGCCTCTTTTCCCGCGAGACCAAATGCTCCGCCGACCTTGCGAATCAAGTGGGACGCGACCGTAACGGAGACGGGCCCCGCTTTATGGACCGAGGCGGGGGAAGATCTCTCCCACCACGCCGCGAGCGCGCGCCTGGAGGCCTTGACCGACAAAGAGGCCTCAAAAAAAATGGCTCTCTAATACCGGCTGATGAGCGAACACGCTTCTTTCTTCATGGTCCACGCGCGAGAACTAAAGGCCGACAAGCTCCCCGCGTTTGAGCGGGTTCCGCGGGAACTCCCCAGGGATTGGGAGGAGGGCAAGCCACGACCCGGAGGCGAGAGAGCTCGCGAGCCCCTATGCGGCCGAGTACATGGCTACGCTCGAGTGTTTCAGGCGTTTAGCCTTCAAGCGCGCTCGCCTTTCGCCCCACTCCTTCCAGCTGGGCTGGGCCCACGCGCCAGCGCGGCGAGGCCCTCCGTTCCAAGGGGCGGAAAGACGGAGGCGCGGTTGGCTCGCGCGGCCGCCCATGAGTCACTCGGGGCCGCGCCGGGGCCCTCTCGCGCCGCGCAAGGACTCCCCACAGGCCAATTTTCCTCCCTTTTTTCTAACGCCCAAGGCTTTCCGGTCTTGGGCGTGAGTTTTTCGCGTGGGTGGCGCGGCGTGGCCCGCGCCCAAGAAGGCCGAAACGTGGATCGTTTCGCTTTTCGCCTCGCGGGGCTTTGGCGATAAGGATGACCCGGGCTCAAAGACGCGAAATACCGCGCGCGTTGGCGCGTTTGGGAGCGTTATCTCATTTGCCGCTATTCTTGTAAGTTAGCGCGAATAATATTTTCTCGCGCGTTTCTTTTAATGGCTATGGCCCGCGCCGCGCGCGGCGCGGGGTTAGTTTCCGCGCCTTGGGCCCGCGCGGCGGGCCTTTCCGAGGGTTCAAGCGAGCCGCGCCGGGCGCGCGAGCTTCCCGGGCGGCGGGAAAGGGGAGGCTTCCTTAAGGAGGGTCGCCCAAGGCCGCGCCAGGCCCGCGCGGCGCCTCTGGAGCGTTCCCCAAAGGGGCGCGAAAAAGGTATAATCTTAGCCGAGGTTGACGGCGAGGGACCGCGCGGGGCCTTTATTTCCCGCGCCCGGCTCGCCCAAGGTTTGGCCCTATTGACGAAACGCCCCCGCAAACCCTTTCGCGCGGGGTTGGGGGCGGAAACGAGTTTTGGATATGACTCCCGAGGAATTTTGTCAGGAAATAAAAGGCCCTCGCCGGCAATCCTTTTATCTTATCAAGGGCCCTGACCCCATGGCGCGGAAAAAATGCCTCCAGGCGGCGCGGGAGGCCGTGGACGAGGACTCCTTCGATTTTAATTTCTCCTCTTTTCAGTTTCCGGCCAAGGATGACGATTTTGAGGAGATTATGAACGCGGCCTCCACTTCCTCCTTGTTCCCTTCCGTTAAAATCGTGCTGATTAAAGCCATGGGCCTCTCCAAAGCGCCCGCGAAGGCCTCGGAAGCCCTGGCGGATTGGATCGCGAAGCCTCTGACGGACGCGACGATCGTGCTCCAGATGGAAAGCCCCGACGAGCGGCAAAAACTCCATAAAGCCGCCAAGGCGGCGGAGCGCCTGGTGCTTTGTCCCCTTCCCGAAAAAAGACAGCTCCACGCGTGGGTGCGCGCCGTTTTTAAGAGCTATTCCCTGAATATTGACGAAAGCCTGGCCCGCCAGATTATCGCGCGGGCCGGGGACGACCCGGAAGTTTTGGTGGGCGAGGCCGAAAAGCTTTCGCTCTACCCGGGCCCGGGCCAGCCGTTAACCCCGGAGCTCATTAAAGAGCTTATCGCCCTGGGGCCCTCCTCCGAGATCTATGAGGTGAGCGAGCCCTTGGCGGGCGGGGATTTGGCCAAAGCCCTGCCAACGCTCTTAAGCCTTCTGTCGGAAAACGATCCCCGGCCCGTTTTGAGCGCCCTGGGGACGTATTACCGCCGGCTTTTAAAGGTTAAAGTCTATTTTGAGGCCGCCAGAACCCATCCCCGGAACCTGGGCGCGGCCGCGGCGGAATTGGGGCTCAATCCCTTTTACCTGGAAAAGCTTAAGGCGCGGAGCGCCACGTTTACCCTGGAGGAACTCCGCGAGGCCCTGGAAAAGATGGAGCGGGCCTACCGCGCTTTCGTGACCACGAGCGTCCCGCCCCAGATTACGTTGGAGGAGTTGGCGGTGAGCTTAGGCCTCTAACCGCGCGCTTTGGTGAAATATGACCCGCTTTTTTTTCCGCTCGCCGCTCTTGGCCCTCTGGCTCCTCGTTTTTTTCGCGTCCGGCTGCGTGGCGCAAAACCCTCCGCGCGCGGGGGGCTCCGCCGGCGCTCCTCCCGGCGCGGCGACTGACGTCATTACCGTCGCGGCCATGGGCGACATTATGCTGGGTACGGAAAATCTCCTGCCGCCGGACGGGGCGAAGGATTTTTTCGCTGACGTGACGCCTTACCTGAAGGGCCGCGACATTGTTTTCGGGAACCTGGAAGGCCCCTTAACCGACCGGGGCTATCCCGCCAAGGACACCTCCACGGGCCGCTCCTTCTGTTTCCGGACCCCGCCGTCCTACGGCCAGGTTTTAAAGGACGCTGGCTTTACCATCCTCAGCATGGCCAACAATCACGCCTTGGATTACGGGGAGGAGGGGCGCGCGCAGACCGTCGAGGTTTTGGACGGGCTGGGAATCAAGCGCGCCGGGGCTCCCTTGGAACTGACGGAGGACAGAGTCCGCGGCCATTCCATCGTTTATTTTGGCCTGGCCCCCAACGTGGGCTCCCAGAATATCAACGACATTCCCGGGGCCGTCGCGATGGTTAAAGAGGCCTTAAAAAACGACCCCGCGGCGTTGGTCGTCGTCTCTTTCCACGGCGGGGCCGAGGGTAGCGGGCAAATGAGCCTTCCCGACGGCCCGGAAACCTTCTTGGGCGAGCGAAGGGGCGACCTGCGGGTCCTCGCGCGCGCCTTAATTGACGCGGGGGCGGCCATGGTCCTCGGGCACGGGCCCCACGTCCCCCGGGGAGTCGAGATCTACCGGGACCGCTTAATCGCCTATTCCCTCGGCAATTTCGCGACCGCGAACGGCATTAACGTCAAAGGGGCGAACGGGCTCGCGCCTTTGCTGCTCGCCGAAATGGACGGGACGGGGAGGATTTTGGGCTGGCGGATCGTCAGTTTTCGCCAAAAGCCGAATCAGGGCCCCAAGGCGGATCCCACGGACGAAGCCGCGCTGACTATCGAGCGTCTCTCGGAGGCTCTCAAGTAAAGGTTTTCGTCCCCAGGCTCTTCCAAGGGAAAAGCGGGAGGCGCGGGCGGGCGGCTCCATTCCCAGAAAATGGGGGTTACCCCCATTTTGACGAGGTTGGCCTTGGGGATACTGAGCTTGTAAGAGCCATCGCCAAAGGACCAGGCGGAGAAGGGATCGAGGGTGACCAGGACGCCTTCGGCGGTCAGAGTCAGAATGCCCAATTTTTCCTGGTTATCGGCGTCCGCTAAAAATTTCGGGGGAACGGGGGGGATGTCGTCGGTCCCGTCGCATGCGACGTTGCCGTAGTGACTGGGCATTTTCGCGTGGCCCGAGTCGGGGGCGCAGGCGTTCAAATAGACGTACTGAAAAAAGGCCGTGAGCCCCTTTTCCGTCATGGGGAAAAAGTCGGCGAAGGAAAACCGCCGGCCCGTTAGGAGATCGTAATTGTAGGAGGTAGAATTTAGGTTCCCGTGGGCCCCGCCGGTGAACTTAAAGTCCGTCACTATAATGCCCACAAATCTCTTGGAAGCCTGGTAAAGCTCGTAGGAGACGGAGGCGTTAAGCTCCTGGACGCGTCCGCAGTAATCTTCGTCGTCGTTCGGGGAATAAAATTGGGCGTCTCTCATCCAGTCCTCGGCCAATTTCTCAATATCCGCGTCCACGTCCGCGTTTCCCACCCACTGGGGATAACTGACGTCCACCGCGTAGGAGGTGTCTTTGGGGCAGGTGGGGCTGTAGGCGGTAAAACTTTTGGTGGTATTGAGAATGGTCGCGTAATTGTCCGGCAAACGGTGAATGGTCTGGGCGGAAAGCGGCGCCGCGCCGAGGGGGAAGAAAAAGGCGAGCGCTAAAGCGAAAGCTAAAAAGGGAATGGCTATTTTAACGTGGGTCACCAGAGTTCTCCTTTTAGGAGCGATGGCGCGCGACGTGAAGGGCGTGTCGAAACGTAACCCTGATTTTAACACGGCTCCCGCCGTTCGCGGAGGAAAATGGGCCCTCCAGCCATCCATTCGCGCTAATATTAAGAACGTGTTTTTAGACCGCGATTTTACGCTCGCGCTAGTGGATGAGGAGATTGTGTCCGCCGTTAGCTAATTGGATTCGCGGATGGCAATGGAGTCGTTCCCGATAATTTCGGTTTTTCTGGCGAAGAGAGCGATTTGGAGATAGTCGCTAGGCCTAATGATTTAAAATTAAAACGCGCGTTTTTTAAAATAAAACGCGCGTTTTTTAAAATAAAAAGCAATATTATAATGTCGGCTTTGACCGCGTTAACGGCGTAATCAAGCCATTTTCAGATTAAATGTAACAATATTTATTATATTTAAGCGCCATTTTTTCAACGCGATTATAATACCTTATAATAACGGCGTTTTAGGATTGTCCGTTCCTTCAATAAGAGCGAGATTGAAATGTCCACAATTTTAGATTTAACGGCGGGATTAAAATGAGCGGGCAGGGAATAATTATTTTGGCGCGCTCATTCGTCCTTTCTCACGCCAAAATTTTGGCTTCCCGAAGCGATAGTCCCTGGGCCGTCGCGATGGTAAAAGAGGCCTTAAAAAACGACCCCGCGGCGTTGGTCGCCGTCTCTTTTCGCGGCGGGGCCGATGGTAGCGGGCAAATGACTCTTCCCGACGGCCCGGAAACCTTTTGGGGCGAGCGAAGGGGCGACCCGCGGGTCCGCGCGCGCGCCTTAATTGACGAGGGGGGCGGCCATGGCCCGCGGGCGCGGGCCGCGCGTCCCCCGGGGAGCCGAGATCTACCGGGACCGCTTAATCGCCTATTCCTCGCGGCAATTTCGCGGCCGCGAACGGCGTTAACGTCAAAGGGGCGAACGGGCTCGCGCCTTCGCTCCTCGCCGAAATGGACGGGGCGGGAAGGCTTTGGGGCTGGCGGATCGCCAGTTTTCGCCAAAAGCCGAATCGGGGACCCAAGGCGGATCCCACGGACGAAGCCGCGCTGGCTATCGAGCGCCTCTCGGAGGCTCTCAAGCGAAGGCTTTCGCACCCCGGCTTTCCTATGGGGAAAGCCGGGGGGCGCGGTCTGGCGGCTCTATTCCCAGAAAACGGGGTTGGCCCCCATTTTGATGAGGTCAGCTTTGGGGATACTGAGCTTGTAGGGACCCTCGGCCCAGGACCAGGCGTCGTAGGGGTCGATGGTGACCAGGGCGCCTTCGGCGGTCAGCGTCAGGTTGCCCAGTTTTTCGAGGTTATCGGTTTCCGTTAAAAATTCCGGGGGAACGGGGGGGATGTTGTCGGTCCCGGCGCATTCCACGTCCCCGTAGAGATTGGGGATACTCGCGTGGCCCGAGTCGGGGGCGCAGGCGTTCAAATAGACGTATTGAAAAAAGGCCGTGAGCCCTTCCGCCGGTTTGGGGAAAAAGTCGGCGATGGAGACCCGGCGGCCCGTTTGGAGATCGTAATTGTAGGAGACAAAATTCAAGTGCCCGTGGGCCCCGCCGGTGAGCCCGCTGTCCGTCACCATAACGCCCACAAATCTCTTGGAAGCCTGGTAGAGCTCGTAGGCGATGGAGGCGTTGTATTTCCGGTCGTTTCCGCAGGAATCCTTGTCGTCCAGGGAATCCGCGGAATATTCTTGGGCCTGTCTCATCCAATCCTCGGCCAATTTCTCAATATCGGCGTCCACGTCCGCGTTTCCCAACCACAGGGGATAACTGACGTCCATCGCGAAGGAGATGTCCTTGGGGCAGGTGGGGCTGTAGGCGGTAAAAGTTTTGGTGACATTGAGAATGGTGGCGTAATTGTCCGGCAAAAGGTGAATGGTCTGGGCGGAAAGCGGCGTCGCGCCGAGAGGGAAGAAAAAGGCGAGCGCTAAAGCGAAAACTGAAAATGGAAGAGCGATTTTAACGTGGGTCACGAGAGTTCTCCTTGAGGAAGTGATTGCGCGCCACGCGAAGGGCGTGGCGAAACGTTACCCCGCAATTCTAACACGCCTCCCGCCGCTCGCGGAGAAAAAGGGCTCACCGCTTACGCGAATTTTTATAAGCTATTATAAAAAACGCGGTTTTACGCTCGCGCTCGCGGGCCCCAGGAGATCGCGCGCGCCCTTTGTTATTTGGACGCGCGGATGGCGACGGCGTTGGCCCCGCTAATTGCGATGGCGATCAAAATATATTTTTGGACAATCAAGCGCCAGCGAAATTAAACGTTATTCGCGTCCGCTCGCGGGTGGCTTGGGTTAGCGACGGGGCGTCTCGCGCGGGCGACTGGGCGGGCTATGGGCCTTGGGGAAACTATCGCGCGCGGCGCGCGCGCGGGGAGCGGAATAGCCACGCTCAAGAGAGGCTCTCCAGATTTCGCTCTTTCGCGCGCGACCCGCGTCCCGCCCGCGAACGGCCGCGCCGCCCGAGGTCTCCCTTCGCGCGGTATCCGTTCGCGCGAGGCTTAGAGCGAGGCGCAAGGGCGCGTCCGCGCGCGGGAAAAAAGAGCGGGGAGAACGCCCTGAAACGTCCCTCGCCGAGAGAGGGCGACAAGCCCCCGGGTTCACGCGCCCCCCGCGTCCAAGCCGCGCCTCGCCCGCGAGTGGATACCCGCGAGCGGATACCGCCAATTCCCGGAACGCTAAAGCGCCCGTCCGCTGAACGGAATAAGCCAGGGGGCCCAAAACGTGGGGCGACTCGCCCCATCGACTGGGCCAAGCCCAGCGCGACGCGGACAAGCCGCCCTCGCGGCCCGTCAAAAGCGCGTCAAGGCGCGGTTTCAAATAAATATGATAGTATATTAAATATTTAATATGTGATTATTTTATATTTAATATAAATTAAAATAATTTTCAAGCTATAATCATTATATAGGCCATTTGATTTGGCGTTTTATTCGTCTACATGAGGATCGGCCTTCGCGTCGTTTCCAAGCGTTTTATCGCCTCCATAGCCCGAAGACAATGGAAGCGCGCTATCGCTTCGCGCCACGAAAAATGGCGGCTTCCATTCGTAAAAATTTTTCGCGCCCGGTCCCGCGGAGCCCGCCGTCCCACCCTTGAGGCGTTTGGGCTCGCGGGGAGCGGCGCTTTCCCGTTGGCTCGCCCCGAGTCCGCGACGGCGCGATGGGCTTTCTTTCTTTTTGGGGGCCAATATTGTTAAATGCCTCCATGCCTTCCCAGGGCCGGGCCCCGGGAGGGGAGGGAAGAGGGCTCTTCGCGGGGCCATCAAGGAAACAAGTTTTAGAGGGATCGCGGGGACTATTAGGATGGTTTTTCTTCCGACCCCGGCTCGCGCGAAAGGCGACGACATGCTTTTGACCATGGACGTGGGGAACACCAACATTAAAATCGGGCTTTGGCGGGACAACGAATTGGCGTCCAATTGGCGCGTCCATACCCGCCCCGATCTCTCCGGGGACGAAATAGGGCTCATGGTGGACGGTTTTTTAAAAATTTCCCACCGCGGCTTCGCGGACATCGAGGATCTCGTCGTGGCCTCGGTGGTGCCCCCCATGCGCCCCGCCCTGGAGCGCTTTTGCGCCAGGTACCTCCACAAGCGGGCTATCTTCGTGGAAGGCCACAGCCAGAAAATGATTCACGTGGACTACGCGAACCCCCGGGAGGTGGGGGCGGATCGGGTGGTGGTCGCTATCGCCGCCTGGAGCCGTTTTCAGGAAAGCCTCGTCATTATTGATTTCGGCACGGCCACCACCTTTGACTGCGTCTCGGCGGAGGGGGTCTATCTGGGGGGCGCTATCGCCCCCGGTTTCCGCCTTTCCGCCGAAACACTCTTCACCAAGGCTAGCCTTCTTCCGAAAATGGAAAGTTTCTACAAACCCGTCCGGGCTATTTGCAAAGACACCTTGAACGGGCTCAACGCCGGTTTGGTTTTAGGCTACACCGCCCTGGTGGAGGGCCTAACCCAGAGAATCGCCCTGGAAATGCCCCTTAAGCCCAAAGTCGTGGCCACGGGCGGCCTGGCCGCCCTTTTCGCCTCCCAGACCGAGATCATCGAGGAGGTTCTCCCCGATCTCGCCATGGAAGGTCTCAAGATCGTCTATGACCAAAAAAAATGGTGACGGCGCTCTCGCCCGCCCCCTCTTCCTTCCGCGAGAGGCCCGCCTCGGCCTCTTCGCCCCGGCGGGGCCCACCCAATCGGTCCAGCGCCAGGAAGGGGCGACCATAGTCCGGGATTGGGGGTTTTCCTTGGAGCTTCCCCCGGAAGAAGAGCCCGCGCGCGGCTATCTGGCCTCTCCCGACCGCGACCGACTGGAACGCCTTTTGGACTTGATGGGCGAAAATAAGACGGACGCTCTCTGGGCCACCCGCGGGGGTTACGGGTCCATGCGGTTGCTGCCCGCGCTCCAAGGTCTCTGGAAGGATTTTCCCCCTAAACCCATCATCGGTTTTTCCGATATCACCGCTCTCCACCTGGCCCGCTACAACGCCACGGGAATTGGCGGCTGGCACGCTTCTAACCTTAATACCTTGGGACGCTTGGGCTGGGCGCGGGGCCGCAAGGATTGGGATCCCCTTTTGGGCAAAGCCGTTTCGCCATGGCTTTTTGAGCCCGACGCGGTTTTGCGCCAGGGACGGGCCGAGGGCCCGCTCCTCGGCGGAAACCTGACGCTGTTCGCCTGCCTCTACGGGACCAGGTATTGCCCGGACGTCAAGGGGGCTATCCTTCTGTTGGAGGATTTGGACGAGGCCCCGTACCGCTTGGACAGGTTGCTGACGGGACTGTCCCTGCGCGGCGCCTTTGATGGTTTGGCCGCCGTGGTATTCGGCGAGTTCTTTAACTGCGGCGACAAGAGCCTGGTCCGCGAGATCTTAAGCGAGTTCGCCGACGCGCGGGATTATCCTGTCGCGCGCGAGGCTCCCTTTGGGCACGGCTTTGTCAATAGCCCTTGGTTTTACGGGGAGAAGGGTGTCTTAGAGGCCGAGGATAGCGGGGGGAGGCTTTGCTTCCCCTGGCGGAACGAGCCAGAAGGCGAGTTCCAGAGGGCCTAAAACGCGCGCTTCGCGCTCTCGCGGCGCGTTTGTCTGGAATTTTCGCGCGCTTTTAAGGCGCTGAGGCGCGCGCCCTCTTGGTGGAGAGATGGAGAGATTTGTGGGAGAACCTTGCGGGAGGCGTTTGTCTTCCGTTCTCGTTTCCCGCGTTCTGAGGTCGGGGAGCGCCCCTCGTCGCCCCGAAGGCGAGGCGATGGAATCCGCGCGGCGGGTCTGAACTCGCGTCTCTCGCTTGAATGATTCGTGGGATCGGGCGCTTCCGCGCGTGACGCGCCCTTCCTTTCGCGCGAAGGAGTCAACGCGCGGTATGGCTCGCGCGAAAAATTATAACTGAGTCAAGGAATTGATTCGTTAAAAGAGCGTCGCGCGCGATAACGATAACGCAAATGGTGTTTTCAAAATACTAAGAGCGGAAGATATTAGCGTAAATTCGGGAGAGGAGCGGCGACAATGATAGTTTGTTTGAAAAATATTATTTAGCTTTATTTCAAAAACCTGTCGTTATCATAGTAATCTTTCACGCAATTAAGAAATTCAGATAAGAAGGAATACGCTTGTTCTTTGATTTTAGTTAATTCAACAAAAACGATACTTCCTCCGCATTCCGCGAACGAACTCTCGCCGTGAGAGAGATCGTTTCGATGTCTTTTTACTACTTTTAAACGCTCCGCGCTATCTGGCGGGATACTAAAATTAAAAGTTATTCCATGTTCTTTGCAGATTGCGAGAATTTTATCTTCGTCCAAGTTACCTTTGAATGAAAATTTCGCTTCATTCAATTGAATACTATTTTCTGATACCGCGAGATTAATTATTTCGCGCGCTTTGTTCATATAGTTCTTATAATTATCGTCGATTTTAAAAGATTGCCGAAATTTATGCGTAAACCATAAATCTTGTATTTCTTTTCTAACCGCTGAATAAGTAACGTTGTTTGAATTCAATTTATTGTATAATTCGTTAAGGCCATTAATTACCGTTGATTCGACAAGGTTGTAAATCATTAATAAAGCGTTAGATTTCATAATTCTTATTAATGTAATGTCGTTTATATATCTTGATATATCAGGAGAAATTGGAACTTCCGAATCAGTCGATGGCGCGGGAGAAATATCTTTAGATTTAATTTCAACATGATCAAATAGTTTAATAAAGTCGAAATAAGAATCAATTTCAATCTTCCGTCTCTTGAATATCGTACGAGTTAAATTCAATTTGTTTCTTTTCCGTAAAGCAGCATATTCTTTACAAACTCTATTCTGCCAATAACGCGACTTTTATTATTGCTCGCGTGAGTAGTGGTATGGAATCTAAATTTTTTCCCTTTTTCTTTATCTGTAATATCGGACCATTCATCCGTTGGAATAAAAGGAGTTAAGTCTTCGTCTTCTCTTAAAGCTAAAGCGACTCCAACGGAAATGGACTCAAAACGCGCTCGTGGGACAAAATTTCCGTTTGCCGTTTTCTTGAAACCATTTTTAAAGTATTTATCAACAAAAGATAGCATTCTATCAAATTCGGTTTCAAAAGCGTTTTTATCAAAATTGTTCATATGTTTTTCAACAAATTCATCTAAAAATGGACTCATTTCTTGTCCATAATTCTGATAATTATTAGCAAACGCGAAAAATCGGGTTATCAGTTCAATATGTTCGTAGCGTTTCAGAGAATTTTCGCTTATGGGGCACAATTTTTTGAAAAGCTGTTTTTGCGCGCAGTCCGACATAAAGTCAATAAAAGGGCCAGCGTAGGTTCCTCTTCGCGTTTCGGTAGTTTTTAACGGCAGAGATGTAGTATTTATTCTATTAAATATTTCCTTTCTAGCGTCAAGCGACGTATTATCGCTAAGCACAATTACGCGAAGAGTAGTATTGCGAAATCTTCTTTGGACGTTTAGAGGAAGCTGTTTATATTTTAAGCCGTTCATCTCTGTAAGTTTTTTAAGATTAGATAAAATTAAATCGCCATCAAAAAATTCTTCTAACGTTGACGTGCGCTGGGCTCCGTCAATTATGTCAAACCGCGAGTCATCGTTTTGGGAGAAGAACATGAATGGTATAGGATACCCAAGTAATATTGACTCAATAAAGAGGCATTTGCGATTACTGTCCCAAACAAAATTTCTTTGATAGTAAGCGTTAATAAAAAATTCTCCTTCCTTAAAACGAGCAATTAAATAATCAATCGCGTAATCATTAGTGTTGTATTGAATTTCCCAACGTAATTTTAATAATTCTTCGTTGATTTTATCGTTCCTTAAATTTAGCGCGTAATTATTATTTATATTTTCATCCATTATTAGTTCGCCTCCGAAATATGATTTAACAAACTTACGCCAATCGCTTTTCCTAACTCTACGGGAACCGCGTTACCGATATGTCTTCCGACTTCACGACGTTTAAATGGTTTATTTTGGTTAACGAAAGCGTAATTTTTTGGAAAAGATTGCAATAACGCTCCTTCCCGTAAAGATAAAGCCCGGTCTTGCTCGGGATGACCAAACCGTCCATTGCCATAACCGTAGAATTGCGTGGTTATGGTTGGAGACGGAGCGTCCCATTTCATGCGTCCGTAAATTGACCGATATGTCTTTCCGGCGCTTTTTTTGTGACATCTAAGTCTAAGGTTATCATCCCAGTCTAGCCAAGTTCCTCCAGGAGTTGAATTTTTTATTCTTTGGAGATTGGTAGTCGATAAACGAGCCGCGGCGTGCAGCGCGTCGTCTTGGCGCCGCTCCCCAGCCTTGAGCGGAGGCAAATTTCCAATGACCTCTCTTACCGTTGGATAATTTTTTGTATTAAAAAGAGGCGGTATAATCTCTATGTCTCCAAATTTTGAAGCCAGTAAGACAAGTCTGCGTCGGTTTTGAGGAACGCCATAATCGGGGCAATAAACGACGCTGTGGCTAACCTTATATCCCAGTCGCGTCAGAGTGTCATGAAAATCGACAAAAACGCGTTCCTTCGCCAATCCTGGCACGTTTTCCATTGAAACCACGTCAGGCTGGATACGCTCGACAATATTCGCGAAAGAATACAATAATCTCCATTTATTATCGTCTTTATTATATTTATCTCTCGCGAGATCGCTCGCGCTCTTTCTTTTGCGGTAACGCTCAGTATATTTCGAGAACGGTTGACACGGAGCGCAACCGATCAATACGCGAGGCCCTTTCGCGGGGTAAAGTTCCGCTATTTTTTCAGGAGGAAGCGTGGATACGTCAGCGCCGATAAAACGCGCGCTAGGGTTGTTGAACTCAAACGCGAATTGACAAGACGGGTCGATGTCAATACCGGCCACGACATTTAGTCCCGCGAGGAGCGCGCCATGAGTGAGACCGCCAATTCCGCAAAATAAATCAATAACTGTCGGAACCGCCGACATTTTTAATTTATCTCCATACTCATCAGGTAAGCGACAATCAATTTCCACCACGCGAAATCGCGGCTTGAGCCAAATTTTTCGCCACGTCGCGGCTAATTCCCCGCTGATGGCGAGTCCCCAAAATCAGGTCTTTTATAAGTCTCTTCCTGAAGAGACGTTCGAAAGTTAATTGTGAATCTTTGGAGCGCTCCTTATTTCTTGGCGTAAAACAGAGGCCTTTTCGTTCTAGAGCTGTACGCCTCGCGAAAACGCCCCGCTCTGACGCGCGGGAGCGTCGCGCGGAAGCCATTTAAGGGCGGTTGAGGCCAACGCCTCCGAGCTATTAAAGGCGACATTTTTTAACTTTTAGCTACGTCACTTGTTGAGAAAGCGGAAAGCGAAGCGCTAAATTTGGCCTCCATTAGGTTTCAGGCCGCGCGGGCGCGTCGGAAGGCCAAGACGCGCTCCGGGTGACTTTTTACTAAAATTTTGAGTGGATCGCTAGCGTCACGTTTTGAGTGGATCGCTAGCGTCACGCCCCGCAGACCGTTTCAGCGGCGAGACGGAGCGCGGAAGCGTTTTAGAGACTCTCAAAAACGATCCGGTGCTCGACCAGATTCATGCTCCGGACACGGCCGCGGAGGATTTTCTGTTCCCCGAAGATGCTGGTGAGGCGCCAGGAGTCTTCGCCGTCGGGGACGATTTGGTCGGCGGATTCCAGAAAGAGTTCGGGTTCTTCGCCCTCGCTGTTTTTATGGGCCAGGTAAATATTGGCTTCGCACATGGTTTGGGCTCCAAAATAGCGGAAAATGGTCACCGGGAGTTTTTTAAAATCTCCACGGCTTTGGCCACCAGGTGGGGCAGGGGCTCGCTCTGGTAGCCGGCTAAGGCCACCCTTTCCAGGGAAAGGGGAATAAAGATCTTGAAGAGGTCGGCGGTCATCACGGTTTCGGCGATGCCGGGGGTGATTTCGCCCATCATGGAATTGGCCCAGCCCACGGCCATGGGGGCCACCAGGGCGAAGGCCTTGGGGAGGGAAATTCTGATGGCGTTTTCGCCCGTGGCCCCGCGGTTGGCCCTCGCCCTCATCATCGCCTCGGTGGCCGTGGAGTTGGCGCCAAGGGCCCAAATCTCCATGTTTTCTTGGAATTCCCGGCGAATTTCCTTGATGATGGCCGAGCCGATTCCGCCGCCCTGGCCGTCGATGACGGCGATAATGGGGAGCTGGATCCTGGGGTATCTCTCGCTGGTCAATCTTTGATGGTCTTTTCTAAAATGGGGGCGGTCTCGGGGTGGCGGCGGTCGTAGTATTTGGCTTCCCCGTCGCGCCGGGTCACGTTCTCGAAGATTCCGTCGTCCACCCTGACGAGCTTGGTGAAACCCTTGTCGCGCAGCTCGCTATTGAAGAGCCTTTTTTTGATCGCGGGGGCGCACAGGACCCTTTCGACGGGGGCGCCGCAAAAGGGGCAGGACGTAAGGGGCCAGTCGCGGGCGACCTGTTCCCACTCGAAATAAGGGGCGTGGGCGCAATCGGAGTCATCCGCGCGGTGCTTATAGGAGTACAGGGGCATGGAAGAGCCTCGTTTCTGGGAAAGCGCGGCCAAAAGCGGCGGAGCGTTCCCGAAAGGGCCGGGGCCGTCTTTTCCTTTGGCCTAATTCGCGTTTTAGTATATACTTTTAGCGTCACAATTGACGCCCTCACGCCCGCCCTCATTTTCCAAGGATTTTGGCGAATCATGCCTCTTTTGCAGATGGCCCTCATTGTCACCGCCCGCCGCGAGCTCACCTTGCGCGCCGGGGAAACGCGGCGGGGCGGCCCGGAGGGCGAAACCTTCGAGCTGGCCTCCGAGACCGTGGACACCGTCGAGGGCCCCGCCTCGTTAAAGTTCGGGGTGGCGCAGACGGGCTCGGTCTATCTGACCGGGGCCGAGGTCGTCAACATTGATTATCCCGAGGACAGCCTCTCCCTGGCCTGGTACCTGCCCGCCGAGGAAAATCCCGAGGACGCCCGCCCCGTGGAACTGGCCAAGGTGGGCCTCATCCCCACGATCCTGGAGCGGGAAAGCCCGGAGGACCCCGACGGGGTCTGGTACTTCCAGGTGGACGCGCGGGGGCCCTTTACCGAGACCCTCTTCTTCGACAGCGGCTTCCTGCCGCCCTTCAAGGCCTCGGATCTCACCCTTTACCTGACGGATCTGGGAAATTACGGCTACAAAACCATGGTCCTGTCGAAGGTCTTCTACGGTCACAAGGCCCCGACCTATACCGAAGGGGACTGGATGATTCCCGAAACCATCGCCCGGGGCGTTTTGGAAAACTAGCCCCGACGGGAGCGTCCGGGGGGGCCAGCGACCGCGACGCGCGCTTGACGGGGCGCCGGGCAAAGGCTATTGGCGGCTTTTTGGGGGCGCGCTGGGGGGCTTGTCCTTATAGCCAGCGGGAGGCTCTTTTTTTCGGCTCTTAACGCTTAACGCGAAAAAATCAGAGGGCCTTGGGGTCCGCGCCAACGGTTATGAAACAGCGATTAAGAAAAATTATCCGGTCCGTCAAATCGCGCTTTCTTTCCTGGGGGGGCCCTTGGCCCCTCGCCCTTCCTCTCCTCTTTTTTCTGGGGGCCTGCGGGGGGGCGACTTCCGCCGCGAATTCCCCGGGAGCGACGGGAACCGCGGCGCCTCCGGCGGCCTTGGGAGTGGAATGGCGCGATTTCGCCGGCGGGGTGGCCCCCGCCGAAAGCTCCCGGGGGACGGAGTTTTTCGCCGTTTGGGTGGGAACCTATCTGGAGGAGGCCCCGGCCCTACGGGCGGTGGGCTCCTTGCAGAAAGAGGGCCTGACCGCCTTTTCCGTCCAAAAGACCCTCGTCGAAAAAAAACTTCCCTTTAACCAGCCCATCGGCGCTTTTCACCTGGTTCTGGCGGGCCTTTTCGGGGAGCGCGAGGACGCCCAGCGTTTGGGCCGCCGGATGTTAGCCCAAGGCCTGATCTCCAACTTTCAGGTGATCCCCGCGGACAGCCCCGGGGAATTCGCGCTTTTCCAGACCCAGTCGGCCCCCCAGGAGCGCCGGGCCGACCAGGTGGCCGCCTCCGCCCAGGAGCGCGTGGGTCGGCCGCTCCCCGCCGATTCCCCCGCGGCGACGGGAGAAGGTTTTAAGACCGTGACCCGCGGACGCTACGTGGGGAGCTACCGGGACGTCATGGAAGCGCGCGCCGAGGCCCGCCGGCTTTCTTCCGCCGGTTGGCCGGCCGCGGTGGAGGAGGCGCGGGAAGGCGGGGGCATGTGGTACCGGGTCTATCTGGCGGAGGCCGGGGACTCGCGCGACTTCAGGGCCAATCCCCAGACCCTCGCCGCGGCCCGCGCGACCGCGGGGAGGCAAAAAGGGCTGGTGATCCTGGTGGATTCCTCGGGCCTGAAGGGGGTCTGGGGCATGGGCCGGCCTAACCAAAAACGGACGGACGCCTCCTCGTGCGCGTCCTATTCCCAGGCGGGGCGGCTGCTCACCGTTTTGGAAAGATTCGTCGGCTTTATTCCCGACGCCCCCACCCTCGTGGCCCTCAAGCCTTTGGCCTATAACCCCCCGGCGAGTTTTTTCGACCGCGTCGCGCGTCCCGTCAAGTCTTGGTGGACCGAGGACGACTCCGCCTACGCCAATCCCCAGGCCGCCTACGGGCTCGCCATTTACAATCGGCCCGAGCTTTTGAAGAGCCTGAGGAACCTCAAGGTGGACGTGCGCTCCGCCCCCGTCGGCCCGGGTTTGTCCAATTTCCCGGAACTGAACTCAATCCCCGGGCGCAAAACGGTGGTGCTCTTTTCCGATTTCGCCTTTCCCGAGCGGGAAGGGGAGGCGGCCGCGGCCTTGGGAAGGCTTAAGGGCGGTTACGGCGACGATTTGGAATTTTTCGTGGTCTACGGGGACGCGGACGACCGCGGCTATCGGACGGCCCAGGAGCTCGCCAAGGCCGGCGGCGGGGGCGAGGCCTGGAACGGCTGTCTGCTCCTGGCCGACAACGCCTATTTTGAAAAGTTTGTCAAACGCGTCTTTAGTCGCTAAAATGGCCCACGCTTTAAAATAAGCCGCGCGGCTTTTCGCGCCCGGGGCGCGCCCGTCGCCCCCAAATCCCTTTTTTCTCGAGGACACATGTCAAACAACGCTTACAGCAGGGTCCGTTTCTTTTCCGGCGAAAACGTCCCCCTGGAAACCCATAAAGTCCGGATGGTGCAGCGGATCTACCTGCGGCATATCCTGGATAGGCATAAGGTTCTCGCGGAAACCGGCAACAACACCTTTCTCCTTCCCAACAGGGACGTGTTTCTGGACATGCTGACCGACAGCGGGGTCAACGCCATGAGCGAGGCCCAGTACGCGGCCATGTTCATGGCCGACGACAGCTACGCCGGCTCCGAGACCTTCTACCGCCTGGAAAGCGCGACGCGCGAGTTCTTCGGGACCAAGTATTTCCTGCCGGCCCACCAGGGGCGGGCCTGCGAAAATATCCTGGCCACGGCTTACGTGAAACCAGGCTCTTACGTTATCACCAATTACCATTTCACCACCACCAAGGCCCATATTACCCGCCTGGGAGGACTCGTCTTCGAGACCGTGGCCGACGACGCGGCGAAGACCAAGAGCGACAACCCCTTTAAGGGGAATTACGACATGGGGAAGTTCCGCGCCTTCGTGGAAAAAACGGGGACGGACAAGATCGCCTTCGCGCGGATCGAGCTCGGGACCAACCTTATCGGCGGCCAGCCGATCTCCTTGGCCAATATTCGCGAGGTCTCCCAATACTGCCGGGAAAAAGGCCTCAAGCTGATCCTGGACGCCTCTCTCTTGGCCGACAATCTCTACTTTCTGAAGGTCCGGGAAAAAGCGCTGGCGCGTAAATCGTTGGCCTCCATCGTCCGGGAGCTGGCCTCCCTGGTGGACATTATTTACTTCTCCGGTCGCAAGCTAGGCTGCGCGCGGGGTGGGGGGATTTGCTTAAACGACGAGGCGGATTACCGCCTCCTGCGGGATTTCGTGCCCCTCTTCGAGGGTTTTCTGACCTACGGCGGCATGTCGGTGCGGGAAATGGAGGCCATGGCCGTGGGCCTGCGGGAGACCTTGGATATCGACGTGATCAGCCAGACCCCGCTCTTCGTCGAGGCCTTGGGAGAGCTGTTGGTCGAAAAAGGCGTGCCCGTGGTCACCCCCTTCGGGGGCCTGGGCTTACATTTGGACGCGTCGTCCTTTATCCCCCACGTGCCGCAGGAACACTACCCCGCCGGGGCCCTCGGTTCCGCGGTTTATCTGGTGGGCGGGATCCGGGGCATGGAAAGGGGCACCTTAAGCGAGCAGCGGAACCCCGACGGCTCGGAGCGCCTTTCCAACATGGAGCTTTTGCGGCTCGCGGTCCCCAAAAGGGTTTTTACCCTTTCGCAGCTCAAATTCGTGGCCGACCGGGTGAGCTGGCTTTACGAGCGCCGCGATCTGATCGGGGGACTGACCTTCTCCGACGAGCCCCAAACCCTTCGCTTTTTCCTGGGTCGCCTCAAACCCATCGGCGACTGGCAGGAAAAGCTGATAGCGGCCTTCCTCAAAGACATGCCCTCGGGCCTCTAGCCTTTTCCCCTTTCTTAATTTTTTTAACCCCCGCGAGCGGCGGCGCGTCGGGCGCGGGGGTTAATTTTGTGGGGCGCGCTCCTTTATTTCCCGGCCGGGAAAAGGTACGCTGAGGTAACCCTGGAAAGATATGGCTTTCCCGGGAGGCCTTGGCCGGGAGGAAAACAGCATGGGCCTTAACGACGCCCCCACCGCCTCGCGGGTTCATATCGGTTTTTTCGGGAGGCGCAACGCCGGCAAATCCAGCTTGGTGAACGCCGTCACTGGCCAGGATCTGGCCGTGGTCTCGGAGGTGAAAGGGACCACCACGGACCCCGTCTGGAAGGCCATGGAGTTGCTCCCTTTGGGGCCCGTGGTCATTATCGACACCCCGGGCCTGGACGACGTGGGCTCCTTAGGGGCCAAGCGGGTCAAAAAGGCCCGTTCCATCCTCAATAAAACCGACGTGGCCGTGTTGGTGGTGGACGCCTTGGCGGGGGTGGGGGAACCCGAAAAAGAACTCTTGGATATTTTTCGCGCGAAAAAGATCCCCTACGTCGTGGCCCTGAACAAACGCGATCTTTTAGGGGAGATCCCCCCTGAAGGGCCTGGGGAGATTTACGTGAGCGCGGAATTGGGGACGGGCGTCAAACGCCTCAAGGAGACCGTCGCCGCTCTCGCGGTCACGGCGGAGCCCAAGCTGCGGCTCGTGGGCGATCTTTTAAGCCCCGGCGATTTCGCGCTCTTGGTGATCCCCATCGACAAGGCCGCCCCCAAGGGGCGGCTCATTCTGCCGCAGCAGCAGACCATTCGGGATATCCTGGAGGCGGACGCGGCGGCGGTGGTGGTCAAGGAATTCGAGCTGAGGGAAATCCTCGGTTCTTTGGCTAAAAAACCGCGCCTCGTCGTCACCGACAGCCAGGTCTTCGCCAAAGTTTCCGCGGACGTGCCCCCCGACATTCCCCTCACCTCGTTTTCGATTCTCTTCGCGCGCCTCAAAGGCCTTTTGGAGACGTCGGCCTTGGGGGCCCTGAAGCTGGACTCTTTAAAGGACGGGGACAGGATCCTTGTCGCCGAGGGCTGCACCCATCACCGACAGTGCGACGACATCGGAACCGTTAAGCTCCCGCGCTGGATCCGCAACTACGTCGGTAAAGCGCTGGAATTTTCCTTTTGCTCGGGGGGAGACTTCCCGGAGGATCTCTCCCCCTTCGCCCTCGTGGTCCACTGCGGGGCCTGCATGCTAAACGATCGGGAAACCCTCTTTCGGCAAAAACAGGCCCAAGACCAAAATGTCCCCATGACCAATTTCGGGACCCTTATCGCCCACACGCAGGGGATTCTCAGGCGGAGCCTTTCCGTATTTCCCCATATCGAGGCCCTGATCGAGGAGGACGCTTAATGCGCGAGGAGGCGGACGCGCTCGGCGCGGTTAAAATTCCCCGAGACGCCCTTTACGGGATTCAGAGCGTCCGGGCCAGGGACAATTTCGGTTTCCCGGAGAGCCCCGCGACCTGCCATCGGCTCCTTTTGGCCCTCGTCAAGATTAAAAAGGCCGCGGCCCTCACCCACGCCCGGCTCATCCCCGCGAAGGCGAGGATCTACGGGGCCGTCGCGGAAGCGGCGGACGCCTTTTTGCGCGGCGAGCACCGCTCCATGTTTATCGTTCCCGCCCTCCAGGGCGGGGCCGGGACCTCCGCCAACATGAACGTCAACGAGACGCTCGCGAACCTGGCTTTAAAGATCCTGGGGGAGAAACCCGGCGCGTACGAGCTGATTCATCCCTTGGACGACGTCAACCGGGGCCAGTCCACCAATGACGTCTATCCCACTGCCTTAAGAATCGCGGCCATTGAGCTTTTGCGGGAACTCTCCGAGGAGGCCGCCAAACTCCAGGAGGCCCTCCAGATCAAAGAAAACGAGTTTAAGGACGTCGCGAAGCTGGGGAGGACGGAACTGATGGACGCCGTCCCCATCACCTTGGGGGAAGAGTTCGGGGCCTACGCCCAGGCTATCGCCCGGGACCGCTGGCGGCTTTACAAGATCGAGGAGAGACTGCGGCAAATCAATTTAGGGGGAACGGCCGTGGGGCTTTCCCCCTTAAGCGCTAAAAAATACCGTTTCGGGGTTTTGGAGCGCTTAAGGGAAATCACGGGCGTGGGCCTCGCCGCGAGCGAGTATCCCATGGACGTGACGCAGAACAACGACGTTTTCGTGGAGGTATCGGGGCTTCTGAAGGCCTTAAGCGTCAACCTGGCCAAAATCGCCAACGATTTCAGGCTCATGAATTCGGGGCCGCGCGGCGGCTTGGGCGAAATTGCCCTCGCGCCGATGCAGCTGGGGAGCACTTTTATGCCCGGCAAGTTCAATCCCGTGATTCCCGAGTGGGTAATGGCCGTCTCCCAAAAGATCATGGGCCTGGACTTGACGATCGGCCTCGCCGCGAGCCGGGGCGAGTTTGAGTTGAACGCCTTTTTGCCTTTAATCGCCGAATCCCTTTTGGAGAGCCTGGGCCTCTCCAAGGTGGCCGTCCAATATTTTCGGGAAAAAGCCGTGGAAACCCTCAAAGCGAATCCCGCGCGCTGCCGGGAACTTTTGGAGGGCTCTTTCGCCTTCGCCGCCTCCTTCGCGCCGACCCTCGGGCACCAGAAGGTCGCGGAAACGCTCGCGCTCTATCCCGACGACCCCGCCCAAGCCTTGGAGGCCCTTAAGGAGGCCGCGGAGCCGCCCGAGAACAAATAGGGGGACCCCTCGCCACCCGGGGAAGAGCTTATTCGGGCCTTTCGCCGAGGCCTGGGAGCTCTTGGGTGGGAAAAAAGACGCGCGCGAGTCAAAATTATTGGAATTTATATTGATTCGCCACGCTCGTCCCGTTTAACCTGGGTTAAGAAAAGAGCCTAAATGGCGCGTTCCGTTCGCGTAAGTTAATTTGAGGTAAAGCATGGCGGATATATACGAAGGATATGTAGATTATTTAGCGAATATTAAGCTATTATTTTTATCTTTTATTGAAGATATTGATATGGAACTTAGTAAAACTCCAAATTTATTGTCAATTAATAAAATTGAGCAATATTTTATCAAATTAGATAATGAGTTAAAAGAAAACTATGAAATTTGGATAGATAATTTGTTTAAGGGAATTAATGAAAAATTTTTAATAGCTAAAATTCGAGAAGAATACAAAAATAATAATATTAACCTTAAAACTAATAGACGCGCGCCAATTACTATTCAAACATTACATCAAAAGTTAACAATTAACAGATATTCGCTATCTCCTATCAGTAAAAGCGACGCCGATAACTTATTGGCGCGAGAAGGCGTAAAAAATATTGTTCCGGTCGACATTTTCTTGGGAATAGCGGCTCTCCCGATTAAAATGACGGTGGGAGCCATGCTTAAAGTCGCGGAAATCGCTCAGGGCTCAAGCTCGTTTATAAGCGCTTCCTCGCGACTGCGAAATGATTTTGGAATTAAACTCGATCCTAAAACTATTATGAGCGTCACGAATCATATAGGCGAGATTGCTCTTCAAAACGAGATGAACAGAGCCGATGAAATTTACGCGCGGCCGCGGCGAGTCAAACTGGCTTTTCCGGAAAAGAAAAAAGAAGGAGTTTTGTATATTCAAGTTGAAAGCGCGACGGTCAATATCCGAGAAGAAGACGAAAGCGCTAATTCTGGACGCGAAGAAATTAGATTAGGAATAGTGTATAACTCCTATAGCGCGCGCGCGTCAGGCGAAATGACGCGCCGCGGAATCGCGGCGGAAGGGCGCGAAATTTTTGTGAAAGATTGCGTTTCATATGTTGGATCGCTTGAAACGTTTCAAAAATTATTGTTCGCTTGCGCAATCAGGAATGGGTATGGCGAATACGCGCGAACCGCGTTAATTGGCGATGGAGTGGATTGGATTCGCGATATGAAGGAAAATCTGTTTCCCGACGCGCGGTGGATATTGGATTTCTACCGTTTGCGCGAGCGCGTTTGGGATTTTGGGAAGTTATATTTCAGCGGAGTTATTCCCGCGTATACTAAGTGGGCAAAAACAACCTGCGAACAATTAATGAAGAGCGAGAGTAAAACAGTTGTCAAAGACGCGATAGAGAAAGAAAAAGAAAAAAATATCGTGACGAATAAATTATCTGATTATATTTCAAACAATATCATGAATATTGATTACGCGAAATACCTCGAAGACGGACTTGATATAGACGGCGATCCAATAGAAAGCGCGAATAAAATATTTCTTCAGCGTGACGTGAAGCGACCGGGGACGCGTTGGAACCTAAGTCACGCGCGAAACATGGTTTTTTTGAGGGCAAAAATGGAAAGCGGAAAATGGTTTGGCGATGTCGTCGCGCCGGTAAAAAATTTTTATAACATAAAAATAATTTAAAAATTACGCGGCGCTCCGCGCTTGTCCTTCAGGCGCCGTCAGCGCGTGGAGTTAGGATATCCGGAAAATTTTTTTTCAGGTAAATATCGTTACAATCCCCCCAAAAATTGAAAAATAGTAATTGTCGTATCATTGTTATCTTTTTGATATAATTGTTCAATATCGTTGATATAACAATCTTAAAATTTATTTTTTAGCTTTGATTTAAATTTTTCCTCAATAATAACGCTTAATTTCGCGACTTGAGCGAAAAATTGGTCTATTGATTTCTTTTAACGCGAATTTTTTTCCCTGTCACGAGAAAGCTCCAGATAAATGAGGAATCAATCCTAGTATCGCCCGTATCTCAAAACGCCTGATAGTCAATAATCCTTTAATAGTCCTTTTTTTAAAATGATTTGGCGCTTGCTTTAAAGGGTTTTTCCGTGGTATAGTTAAGCGTATTCTCCTTATAAAATAGTTTGGCCTCTGGGGCGGCTTAGGCTCCAGAGGCCTTATTTTATTAATAAGGGGGCGGAGTCCTTGGGGGCGCGGCGGGCGTTCGCTTTTTTTTCTCTCTTGGAGGGAAAGATCCCCCTCGTCTTTTCTTGGGGGTTCGCTGGATCTTGGGGGGATTTCTTTTTATATTAATCGCCCCTCGCCCCGCGCTGGCTTTTTTACGCCGCGTCTTTGGCTAGCGTTTGGCCTCCGGCTCCCCAGACGGCGGACGGTTTTAAGGATTTAGGCGTTTTTCGGGGGGGCGGGGCCTCTTGGCGAGGAGACGCGCGCCGCGCGAGTTATCAAGCAAGGGCTTTTTGAGCCTAAAATCAGCCCTTTCATTAAAATATAAATCGGAAAGAAACCGAATGCCGCAAGTTATCCCCAATATTCTCGTGACCGTCGTAGGAGGGGACCGCCCCGGCGTCGTGCGCGCGGTGTCCTCTATCCTTCATGATTTTGGCTGCGCGATGGCCGAGCTGAGCCAAACCACCCTTTTGGGCCAATTCGCCGGGATCTTTTCCGCCGCCGCCCCCGCCTCTTTGGCGCTGGATAAATTGGCGGCGGAATTAAACGGCGCTTTAAGGGAGACAGGCCTTTTCGCCTGGATTACCCCCATTAAGGGGGAGGCCCCGGCGACCCAAGACGAAGGGGAGCCTTACGTTCTGTCGATCGGCGGGCCGGACAGCCCATCCCTGATTCCCGCCGTCACCGGGACTATAGCCTCTTTTAACGCCAACATTGATAACCTGAGGGCTATTTCCCTCTCCGGCGGCGCCGAGCCCCCCATGGCCGCGCCTTTGATTATCGCCCTGGAGATCTCCGTGCCCCGCTCCGTTTCCCAAAAGGCTTTCCGCCAGGCCTTGGCCCAGACGGCGGAAAGTTTGGGCGTCGAGATCAGCCTCCAGCACCGCGATATCTTTGAGGCTATCAACCGGGTCTAAAAGGGGCCTCCAGAATCGCGCCGAGGGCCGGAGCGGGGCTCGCGGGCTCTTAAGCCGCGCGGACGCCCCAGAGAACGCGGTTGCCCGGCGGCAATGGCGCGCTGATCTCCCGCACGCTCGCGATATTGGCCTTCTCCATCATTTCGCGGATTTCGCCGTAGGCGTAAGCCGCGCCGCCGTCCGTTTGCAGGAGCATGTTGAGGGCGAAGAGGGCGGGGCCCAAGGGACCCCGGCGGTCGTCGTCCAGGACAAATTCCTGGATGAAGAGCTTGCCCCCGGCCTTGAGGGTCTCCGCGGCCCTCTGGACGAGCTTTAAGGCGTTGGCCGCCGACTCGCCGTGGAGAACCTGGCTGAGCCAGACGGCGTCAAAGCCTTGGGGAAGCGGGCTTTCCAGAAAATCGCCACCCACGAAACTGACCCTATCGGCGACCTGATATTTGGCGAGGACTTCTTGGGCCAATTCCGCGGAGCCGGGCCGATCGAAGACCACGGCCTTAAGGTTGGGGTTAGCGGCGCAGAAGGCGGCGGCGTAGGTCCCGGGGCCCCCGCCGAGGTCCAAGAGGCTTTGGGCGCCCGCGAGATCCACGGCTTGGGCCAAGAGCGGGGCCTGCAGGCTCGCGACGTTGTACATGCCCATCAGGAAAGAGCGAAAACGCTTTTTTTCCCAAGCCTCGCGGGCGGCCGCGTCCGCGAGGACGGGGGGCTCGTGTTTTTTCCCGCTTTTGACCGTTTGGGCCAGATTGGCCCAGGCGGGGGCCAGGTGTCCCGTATGGAGGAGAATATGCCCGAAGTAGTCGGGAGACTCCTCAACGAGATAGGCCAGGGAAAATTCCGGGAGACTAAAGGTCTCCCCGGCCCGCTCCACGAGTTCCAGCGCGACGAGGGCCGTGAGCAGCGCGGCCGTGGCCCGGGGGTCGGTTTTAGCCTTTTGGGCCACTTTGGCCGCGGTGGCTCCCGCGCCTAAGGCCGCGATCGCCCCAAAGAGCCCTAAAGAGAGCCCGGCCTGGACCGCTGAGGCTTTCCAGGTTTCATGGGTGAGGGAAAAAAGCGTCTGGGGGGTCCAGTTAAATTGGGGCATGGCGTCCTCCTCAAAGTAAAAGCGCGGTTGGCGAACGGCTCCCGCGCCGGGGGGAAGAAAAACTCTCTCGCGTCGAAGTTTGGGGTTGGGGTTAAGGATATTATAGAGGATTTCGCGCGCTTTCCCGAAGGCCGCGCGCTTGGCGCTTGGCTTACGCCTCCGGGGAGGCGAGAGCCAAGCGCCGCCGGGGAAAAAGGCTCCAAGGCGGCGTTTCCGCGCGGGACGGAATGGCGAGGAGCGCGGAGCCGGGCCTGGACGCGCTCTTGATCCGGCGATCTGGGCCAGGCCGAGCCCCGCCCGCCCGCGGGCCCCGCGCGCGCGGGATATCCAAGTTTTGGGCTAAACGTCGCGATATAGTTATAGTTCATATAATACAACGCTATAATTCACGAAGTTTAATACAACGTCGCTTATATGTCATTTTTCGATGGCGGGTCCGCGCCGAAACGAATCGTCTTTTCCCAAAATATTTTCGCGAAGCCTCAGGCCCGCTCCCAGCGGCGCGAAGACGCGCGAGAGGGGAAAGGTGGGCGAAATCGCGTCTTGTAATAATAAAATATTTATCTTATATTGAAAGATTATATGGCGATCTTCCGCGATTTTGATTGTCCTTCGCCTCTCCCGGCGCGGCGGAAACGCGTCGGCCCTTCGAGGATCCCCTCTGGGAAGGCGGGGCGCTCGCCCGAGCGCCCCGCCTTCCCGCGCCCTATCTTTTTATCCTTAATAAAAGGGTCTTTTTTTTCGTTATTTTAATTGACGCTCGCCGCGGGCCCCCAACTCCGGGAGAGCCCCGCTCTCCGATTCCACGGCTAAGGCCAAAGGTTCCCTCCCCCGGGGACCCTCAGGCTCAAGAAAAATTACCGTCCTCCGGCGCGGCGCTAACCGCTCCGGGGGAAATTTCAAAAATCGCGCGCGTTCCGGAAGTTCTTCCCCATGGCAATTAACCCTAACGGCCAAATCGTCGCCTCGCCCCCGGCGGTGGAAGCTTTGGCGAAACTGTTTAAATTGGCGGCTCCAGGGGCCCTTTCCTGGGATTTTTCCGCTTCGGGCCAGGCGACGCTTCCAGCGGACAACGCCATGGTCCAAAACGGGGCCCTGGTGGGCCTCTATCTGGACGGCTGCTTTTTTAGGGGGCCCGTCAAAATAGAGGCTATCCCCACCTTAAGGGAGCTTTCCCTCTCGGGCTGCGGCCTGACGACTTTGGAACTGGCCAACCTCCCCGCTCTGAGGGAACTGTATCTAAACAACAACGAGTTGACGGCCCTGCCTTTTCTCGCCTCTTTTCCCGGCATCCAGAAGTTGGGACTCAATTACAACCGCCTTTTTAACCTCAAGGACTTCGTCTCTCTCGCGGAACTCAAAGAGCTGCGCCTGGCCAACTTTTTTCCGGGGGACATCGCGCCCCTCGGCCAGCTGACGGGGCTCGTCACGCTGCAGTTGGCCTACGGCTTCATCGCTGATTTAAGTCCCCTTTCCCCTTTAGTCAACCTTGAGGAGCTTCTTCTCTACGGCAATCAGATTGAGGATCTCTCGCCCCTCGCCTCGCTTTCGAAACTCAAGACCCTTAACCTCATGAATAACCTCGTCTCCGACCTTTCGCCCCTCGCGGGCCTGACGGAGTTGGAGGATCTGATTTTAAACGGCAACAGGATTGAGTCTTTGGCCCCGTTGGCCTCTTTGGCGAAGCTTAAGACCTTAAATCTCCACCAGAGCCGGCCCCTGGAGCCCCTTTCCGGAACCCCCTTCAGCGCCGGGGCCACGGAGAGCCCACGCGAGCCCAGCCTCGCCCCCTTGGGGGGACTCGCCGCGCTGGAGAGCTTGGTCTTAAGCGAAAACGGCGTCGCGGACTTGGGGCCCTTGGCGACGCTCGTTAACCTCAGAGAGCTGGTTTTGGAGAAAAACCATATTGAGGACATTTCGCCCTTAAGGGATCTGAAAAATCTGAGGATCTTGGAGCTGCGCAACAATAGGGTGGAGGACTTAAGCCCCCTGGAGGGGAAAGCCACCCTCGCGAATTTGAGCCTGGACCGCAACAGGATCCGCGATCTCGCGCCTCTTAAGGGTTTAACCGCCTTGGAAGTCCTCACCTTCGATCACAATAAGACGCGGGATCTCGCGCCCCTCGCCAAATTGCGGAAACTTAAAAAACTTTCGCTAAGGTTTAACGAGGTGAGCGATTTAACTCCGCTCTCGCGGCTGACCCTGATTCAGACCCTCAATCTGAACGGGAACTTAATCGAGGACCTTTCGCCCTTAAAGGATTTTTGGGTATTAAAGGAGCTTTCGCTGGCCGAAAACGCCTTAGTGGATCTCGCGCCTTTGCGCGGCCTGACGGTCTTGAAAAGCTTAAATTTGCGGAAAAACGCCATCTTCGACCTCAGCCCCCTTTCCGCTTTGGCGCGCGCCGAGTGTCTCGACTTGGATTCCAACCGTCTTGAGGATATCTGGCCCCTCGCGGACCTCAAAAACTTGGTCAAACTCTCCTTGGATTCCAATCAGATCGCTGACATAAGGCCCCTCGAGGGCCTCGCGGCCCTCCAAAATCTCGTCCTTTCCAACAATTTTATTGAGGATCTGCGGCCCCTCCAAAACCTTAAGTCCATCGTCTCCCTGTCCCTGGACAACAACCGCCCCCGCAACCTCAAAGCCCTCGCTAACCTTTCCGAATTAAGGGAATTGGAGCTCAATTCCGTGGGAGTCAGGGACCTGGGCCCCTTAAGCAATCTCCATAAGCTTGAGACCTTATGCCTCAGCGATAATCTTATTCAGGACCTGGGGCCCATCGCCTCTTTGAAATCTTTAATCCTCCTGCGTCTCAACTACAATCGGGTGCGCGACCTCGGGCCCCTCTCTTCCCTTCTGCGCCTCGAGAGCCTCTCTTTGAAATCCAACGCCCCCGAGAGCTTTGAGCCCTTAGCTAACTTGCCCAATCTCCTCTATCTCTGGTTGGACACGGCGGTGGTCGGCGACCGTCACGCCTTGGAGTCCTTATTGCCCCGCGCCCATATCCTCTTGGATTACAAATAGGGGTGAGCTATTACGTAATATGGCCGTATACTCTAATTTGGCCGTATACTCTAAATTGAGTGGAATTTAGGATTTAGCGCGACGTGGTTCGGACTTGAACCCTGAATCCCGACGCCGAAGAATCGGCCCGGTCGTTCGGAAACGCTCCTCCCGCGCCGGGCCAGCGGTTTCGGCGGTCGTGAGGCCGGGAGGGATATCGCGCGGCAAAGTTTTTTATGATAAAGTCACATGTCAGGAGGATAGAATACGATGCCCGATGGCAATACCGTCACCCATGGCCCGCCACTCGAAACCGTGACCGTTGTCCGCGCCCCGGCGGCGGCGTACGGCAAATCCTCTTTCTTCAAGATGGTCGTCATTGTCTTTGTCGGCGTAGTTCTCTCGGCGCTTGGCGCGATATTTTTCACTAATAACACCCATAGCCTGATACCCGCGTCCAATGACTCCGCCGTTCTCCAATGGGGAATCGGCGTAATCATTATGGCTTTCGGCATTGTCGTGACTGCTGTCGTAGCGTTTCTCGTGAATCAAGCCGATACCACGTTCAACAACATAAACATTTTAAGAAGCGACAATATCGCTAATTTCAAAGAGTTAAAGGCTGATTTCAAAGAGTTCAAGGCTGATATCAAAGCCAGCATAAATGATTTCAAAATTGATGTCAAAGAGAGCATAAATGATGTCAAAATTGATGTCAAAGAGAGCATAAATGAGGTAAAAGAGAGCATAAATGAGGTAAAAGAGAGCATAAATAAGGTCAAAGCTGATGTCAAAGAGAGCGTAAATGAGGTTAAAACAAGTATAACCGCTACAAACAGCAGAATTGACAACCTTTTCGAGTCATATTCGCTTTTGCGGGCTGAGGTGGCAAGTTTGGAGGGGCCGTACTGGCGTCGGCGAGGGAAAGACAAACGGGAGAAAAGGTCACGGGACATTGCCTCTGGGGCGGAAGCTCCCGGCAAGGGCGCCTGACGGCACGCGCCCTGGCGCCAGATATCCTCCCGCGGCCTTCCCCAGCGCCACGGCGAATGTCCGGGCCGCTTGTCGCCTTTTGGCGCTTACTTCTCCGGCGCGGCCTGTTGGCCCCGGTCGGCGGTCGCGACGGGCGCGGGGCGAGCTTCGGTCGGCCAGCCAAGCCGGTTGCCTTCTCCGCGACCTTAACCAAGGGCTTCCACGGCTTCGGCCCGCGCGAAACGTTCCCTTCCCCGGACCGGAGGCGTCATCGTCAAGCTAGTGGTCGCCGTCCTTTACGGCGGAGGGGAACCGCCCGGACGCCTCGCCCGGGCTCGTCTCCGCGAGGCTCCAGGCTGACCAGAGTCTCCCATGATCGTCTTGGCGGAGGAGAGCGACCGGGTCCTCGATGACGGCGGGCAAGACATGAACGCGCGCTCGCGGCTGAAAGAGGACTTCAACGTCTTCTTCCGCCAGGAGTCGGTCGCGGGTCCAGCGGCGCCCTCCCTCGCCGCTCCCGGCGTATCCATGACGTCGCCCGTGGCGGAGGCGGCCATCTCCGCGCCCCCAAAGGTCCCGGCCGCCTCCCCACTGAAACGCGCGTTCGCGAAGGCGCCGGCCTGAGGCTTCCCCCGTATAGCCCGCCCGTCCCGGCCAGGCCCGCCTCCAGGGCGGGGCCCGCTCGCCGACTCCCGGCCCGGCTTAGAACGCGTGTCGCCTTCCAGGCCACGCCCCACGAGACGCCTCCCCGCCGCGGGCGCCTCCCTATGGACGCGGTTCCAGGCTCCCGAGGCGGAGCGCCGCGACCGAGAAGCGCCGCGGGGGAGCTTGGGCCGCGGTCGCGTCCCGCGAGACTGGCGCCCGCCCAGGGGCGGACGATCGCGCCCGCGCGAGCTTAAGGCGTTCCGCCGCGAGGCGGCCTTTCCGCTTTGGCGCTCCCCGGCGGCGGGGGCCTCGCCGCGCGCGGGCGCGAGCGGTTCCCCCCCTGGCTCTTGGAACCTCCCCCTCTAGCCGCTGGGTCCTTGAGGGTCCCCCTCTTCGCGCCCAAATCTCGATCCGAGCCAACGCCCCATACTCCCGGTGGATCTCTTTCCCCGCGCGGGGCCCGCGCTCGGCGCGCCCCTGGCCCAGGCGGGGAGAGAGCCGGGCGCGGCGCCGCGCCGAAGCGCCCTCCGGCCGTGGCGTTCCCCACGGCGGCTTAGGGAATAGGGGAGCGCCACGTCTTCTCTGGAGCGGGATTGGGGTTTTGGGGCGCGGTCGTGGGCGATCCGCGGCGACCAGGCGACCAAGGCGGATCTTGACGCTAACCTTTTAAACAAACTATAATGTTTGGATGATCGACCCTCCGCTTCAGTCCCCGAGGCCTTGAGCGCGCCCTTTACGCCACCCGGTCCTTTTTCGCGGCCCTCCTCTGGGTTTCGCGAGCGGCGAAAGAGACCTCCCCGGGAAAACGAGACTGGATTTTGAGGGTGTTTTCTTTTTTGGGGGCCCTTTTTCCCGCCCTAACCCCCGCCCTTATTCCCCGCCCAGAGCCTCGCCGCGAGCGGCTTTTACGATGGATATCGCGCCTATACTATGCTAACGGATCGGGAAGTCTCCGCCACCTTGGCGATGCTGAAAAATGAGCGCTTGGACGTGCGGGCCATCACTTTGGGGCTTTCCCTCTGGGACTGCGCCTCCGACGACATTTCCCGGCTCGTGGATAAGATTTCGGATAAAATCCGCCGCAAAGCCGCGACGCTCGTCTCCGCCTGCGATTCCGTCGCCGAAAAATACGGGATCCCCGTGGTCCACAAACGCCTGGCCGTGTCCCCCATCGCCCCCCTTTGCGCCCCCTTTGGGCCCCAAGACATCCCCAAAGTCGCCAAGGCCTTGGACGAGGCCGCCCGCGAGGTGGGGGTGGACTTCGTGGGAGGCTTCGGGGCCCTCGTGGAAAAGGGCCTGGCCCAGGGGGATTTGGCCCTCATTCAAAGCCTTCCGGAGTCCTTAAGCTCCACGGAAAGGGTCTGCTCGTCCGTGAGCGTGGCCTCGAGCCGCGACGGCGTCAACATGGACGCGATAGCCTTGCTGGGCTCCGTCATTAAAGAGACGGCCTGGCTTTCCCGGGAGACGGACGGGCTCGCCTGCGCCAAACTCGTGGCCTTCGCCAACATTCCCCCGGACACGCCCTTTATGGCCGGGGCCTACCATGGCCTGGGCGAGCCCGACGCGGTCGTCAACGTGGGCGTTTCCGGGCCCGGGGTGGTCAAAAAAGCCGTGGACCGAGCCATGGAAGGCCCCCGCAAGCCCAGTTTGGGGGATTTAAGCGAGACCATCAAGCGCGTGGCCTTTAAGGTGACCCGGGTCGGCGAGATTCTGGGGCGCGAGGTGGCCGAGCTTTTGGGCGCGCCTTTTGGGGTGGTGGATCTTTCTTTGGCCCCGTCCCCCCAGGTGGGGGACAGCGTGGGGGAGATTTTTCAGTCTTTTGGCCTGAAGGCCATCGGCGTTCCGGGGAGCGTGGCCCTCCTATCGCTTATTAACGACGCCGTCAAAAAGGGCGGGGCCTTCGCCTCCAGCCACGTGGGAGGGCTTTCCGGGGCCTTTATCCCCGTCTCCGAGGACTTGGGGATCGGCCAGGCCGCCCTCGAGGGCCATTTGGGGCTCGGCGTCCTGGAGGCGCTGACCTCGGTCTGTTCGGTGGGCCTCGACATGGTCGCGATCCCCGGGGACACCCGGGCCGCCACCATCGCCGCCATTATCGCCGATGAAATGGCCATCGGGGTCACCAACCATAAAACCACGGCCGCGAGGCTCCTCCCCGCGCCCGGCAAAAAGGCCGGGGACGAGGTTAGCTACGGGGGCCTTTTAGGCCGGGCGACCGTTATGGCCGTCCCGGATTGGGCTGAGGCCGAGGCCTTTATCGCTTTGGGCGGGCGCGTTCCCGCGCCCATCCACAGCTTGCGTAACTGAGCGACTGATTTTTGGGCCCCGCCGCCAGCGCGGGGCCCTTTTTGGCCTAGAGCTTTGGCCCCAGGGCGCGCGACGCGCCGGGAGGGGCCGCGTCGGCCCCAAGCGGGAGCGGAGGATTATATGAATATCGTGAGACCCAATGACGAGATAAGGGTGGGGGGGGAGATCGAGTCTTACTGCACCAAGTGCCGCCGAACCACCACTCACCGCGTGGTCTCCATGAAGGACGACAAACCCAAGACCGTGAGCTGCCTGTCCTGCGGCGGCCAGCACCTTTTCCGGAAGCCCCCCGACGAGGGCCAGGAGGCCGCCCCGGTGAAGGTGAAGAAGGTCGCGGTCAAAAAGTCCCCTGTCAAAAAAAGCGCGGTCGCCGCCGCCGCCGCCGCGGCCGTGGGCGAGGACGCGGGGCTCGCCGCGGATCTCTCCTCCCTCGACGAGGAATTGGGGGCGGGCGTAGGCGATCCCTTTGACGAGATTTTGGACGGGGACGCCCCGGCGGTCGCCAAAAAGGGCGCCAAGGCGGCCAAACCCAAGGCCGTCAAAGCCCCCAAGGCCCCCAAAGCTCCCAAGGAGCCCAAGGCCCCAAGGGTCGCCAAAAATACCAAAGAGGCCAAGGAGCTGCGGCGCAAAGAGGACGAAAAGGACTCCCTCCAAAAGGAGTGGCGGGACAAGAGCGAGCGCCTGGATCTCGCGAAGATTCCCGCGTACGACGTCACGGGCTCCTTCGACCGGGATCAGGCCATCAACCACGCGACCTTCGGCATGGGCTTTGTCGTTAAGGTGATCCCGCCCAACAAGATCGTCGTGAACTTCGAGAGCGGGACCAGAACCCTGATCATGAAGGTCAGCTCTTAAGGGGCCACCACGCTTTTCGGGAGAGGCTTTTATGCCGCTTTTGAACAAGGTCTACGATTTCCATTCCCACACCTTTTTTTCCGACGGGGTCCTGGGGCCCGCGGAGCTGGCCCAAAGAGCCCGCCGGAACGGCTACGAGGTTTTGGGGATAACGGATCACGCCGACTCCTCCAACTTGGCCCACTGCGTGAGCGGGGCCCTGAGGGCCGCCGCGGCCCTGACGGAGGCCTACCCCGGCTTTACGGTCCTGCCGGGGGTGGAACTCACCCACGCGCCTCCCCGCCAACTGCCGGATCTGATCCGGGAGGCCAGGGTCCTGGGCGCGGCCTTGGTCGTGGTCCACGGGGAGACCCCCGCGGAGCCAGTGGAGCCGGGCACGAACCTGGCGGCCCTCAAGGGCGGCTGCGACATTTTGGCGCACCCGGGCTTTATTTCTGGGCACGACGCGAAACTCGCCGCGGAAAAAGGGATTTATCTGGAGATCTCCGCGCGCGCCGGGCATAGCCTCACGAATGGCTTCGTGGCCAACGCGGCCCGCAAGGCCCAGGCGCCGCTCTTAGTCAATTCCGACGCCCACGCCCCGGAGGATCTTTTAACCCCGGAATGGCAGCGGAAGGTCGCCCTGGGCGCGGGCCTTTCCGACGAAGAATACCTGGCGGCCCAGGCCAACGGGCGCGAGCTTTTCGCCAAGATACGCAAAGGCCCAAATTGAGGCATATCGTCAAAATCGCCGCTCTCCTCGCGGGGCTCCTCTTTCTCTTTTGGTGGGGCTGGTGGGGGAACTTCATTTTTTCCCCGGGCTCCCTGTTCCACCTGAGTCCCGGGGTTTTTTACTACAATTTTTCCCTGGGCTCCCAGAATCTGGGGCATACCCGCCGCGTCGCCCTGGTGGGCGCGCCGGAGGACAATTTCGCCATCGTCGAGGACACCGCTATCTCCCTGGATCTTCCGGGCCTCAAGGGAAACGCGCTCCTCCATTCCCATTCCCTCTACGGCCCGGACGGGCGCGTCATCGAGGCGACCTTCACGAGCCCCAATCTCTCGCCCGCCAAGATTGCGGCCCGGGTGAGAGGGGGCTTTCTGATCTATTCTTTGGAGTTGGGGACCTCGCGCCGCGAGTTTACGCTGCGCGTTCCCCCGGAAGGCCCCATTCTGCTCTCGGGCCTGGTCCCCTGGCTTTCCCGCCAGAGGGAGTTGCCCCTGGGGAAGGTTCTTTTGACGCGGATTTTGGATCCCGTGAACATGAGCTTCCAGACGGTGGAGGTCGTCATTACCGATGAGACCGCGGCCTCGGAAGAGATTGAGACCTATAAGGTCACGGCGCGCGTGGGCGGCCAGGAGAGTTCCGAGTGGATGGATTCCCTGGGCCACCTGACGCGCTTGGAACTGGCGCGCCTGGACGCCAACCTGACGTCCATCGGCGACGAGGGCGCGCGGGCCGCGGCGGAAAACGCCATGGCCGTCGCCGGCTCCGACCTTCTGGCCGTGCCCCCGGCCCTCGTAAACAGCCTTCCCGGGCTTATTTCCACGTATTTTCCCAGCCCCGACTTGGTGGAGGAGTGACGCTCAAAAAAAAGCATGATTAGATTAATAAACGTCTCTAAGGCCTATCGTAGGCATCAGGCCGTCGCGGACCTCACCTTGAGCGTGCCCGCCGGGGAGATCTACGGTTTTTTGGGCCCCAACGGGGCCGGGAAAACCACCACCATCCGCATGGTGGCCGGCGCCTTGGCCCCCACTTCCGGGAGAATTGTCCTCGGGGGGCACGATCTCGCGTCCCATCCCAAAGAGGCCAAATCCCTCTTGGGTTACATCCCGGACAGGCCTTTTCTCTACGAAAAGCTCTCTGGTTACGAGTTCTTGAGTTTCACCGCGGACCTCTACCGGGAGCCGCGGGAGCGGGCGGCGCGCAAGAGCCAACATCTCCTGGAGCTTTTTGAGCTCTGGGACTGGCGCGACGAACTTATTGAAAATTACTCCCACGGCATGAAGCAGCGGCTCATCATGGCGGGGGCCCTCCTTCCGGATCCCAAGGTGATCGTGGTGGACGAGCCCATGGTGGGCCTGGATCCTAGGGGCGCCAAGCTCGTTTTGGACATCTTCAAGGATCTCGCCCGCCTGCGGAACGTGGCCATTTTTATTTCCACGCACACCATGTCCCTCGCCTCAAGGCTCTGCGACCGCATAGGGATTATCTCCCAGGGCAGGCTCACCGCCGAGGGAACGGAGGAAGAGCTCAAAAATAATTCCGGAGTCGACGCCCAGGATTTGGAGGATCTCTTTTTGGAGCTCACGACCAAGCCGGACGCCCCGCCCGAAGGGCGCGTCCTGGAAGACGAGCCCCAAGGCCTGAAATAAAGTTTTCCCCGAGGCTTCGCGCTTGAGGCTTCGGGGAAAGCTTTGCCAGCGCGAGGCGTCCCCGCCCGCTAAGTCCCAAAAGCAAGATGGGGGCCGAAATGTCCGAGTATTTCACTTTGCTGAAACCCGCCCGCTTGGGGTTTAAGAATTACGTCAAAGATCCGGGCCCCGGCGGGCGCGTGAAGCTGATTTCTTTGGGGGTCTTTACCCTGGCCCTGTGGGCGGCCCTCTTTTTGCTTTCCATCCGGATGCTGCGCTCCTTCTATAGCGTGGAAGGCTTTGGGGATATCCTGTCCCTCAAAACCTTTGGCCTCTTGTGGCTTTCGGGCTCGGCGCTATTGATTTTTTCCGCCTTTATCACGTCGCTGTCCAGTTTCTATCTCGCGCGGGATCTTTCCCTCTTAATGGCCGCCCCGGTCGACCGCGAAAGCGTCTTCTGGGCCCGCTCCACCCAGAGCCTCTTGGCCTCCGCCTGGATGCCCGTGGCCTTTCTGCTGCCGGTTTTTATCGCCTTCGGCTATAACTTCAAGGCCTCGGCCCTCTATTACGCGCTTCTGATTCCCACCTCCCTGCCGCTGGTTCTGATCGCGGGTTTCTTGAGCCAGACCGTGGTCATTCTGCTCGTCAACGTCTTGCCGGCCCGCCGCACCCGGGATATTTTCAGCCTGATGGGGCTTTTGGGTTTTATCGGGCTGTATTTGGTTTTTCGCCTGCTGCGGCCCGAGCAGCTCGTTAATCCCGACAGTTTCCGGACCGTGGCCGGTTATCTGGCCTCTCTCCAAACCCCGGCGTCCCCCATGCTTCCCACCACCTGGGCGACGGATTTGCTTTGGCCCCTTTTGGGCGGAAACCCCGGGGAATTTAAGTTTATCTATCTCGCGCTGATATGGGTGATGGCCATTTCCATGGGGATAGTCTCCTCCTACGCCGCCCATTTTTTTTACTGGGCCGGCTATAACAAGAGCCAGGAAGGGGCCGGGCGGCAAAAGGCCGGAGGCCTTCTGAACTTGGGGGCGAGCCTTTTCCGCTTTATCCGCCGCCCGGAATACCGGGCCTTGGCGATTAAGGATTTCAAGATCTTTTTCCGCGATCATACCCAGTGGTCCCAGCTCTTTCTCCTGGGCGCCCTGATGATCATCTACCTTTACAATTTTTCCGTTTTGAATTTAAAGCGCTATCCGCTTCAGGCCTTTTACCTGGAAAACACCCTCGCTTTTTTGAACGTGGGTCTCGTGGGCCTGGTCTCGGCGACCCTTTCCCTGCGCTTCGCCTTTCCGTCGATTTCCGCCGAAGGCTATTCCTACTGGATTATCCGCTCCTCGCCCCTATCGGCGCGGGATTTTATCCAGGAAAAACTCTTTTTCTGGATGGTCCCCATCCTTCTGGTGGCCCTCGTCCTGACGTATCTCACCAATTTATTTTTGGACGCGGCGCCCTTTATGGCCATTACGGCCTTTGTCCTGACGCTTCTTTTAACGCCGGGGCTTTGCGCTTTGGGGGTGGGCTTGGGCTCGCGCTTTCCGCGTTTTGAGACGGAGAATTTGGCCCAGGTGCCCACGGGCTACGGGGGACTCATCTTTATGGTGTCCTCCAGCCTTTCCCTCTTGCTGATCATCGGCCTATCGGCCTGGCCCGTGGTGCGCTATTTAAGGATTCATCGGCGCATGACCCCCTGGGGCCTCAAAGAGGCGATCCTCATCCCCCTCATGGCCATCCTGGTTTTGGTCCTCATCTATCAGCTCTGGAAGCGGCCTTTGAAGATCGGGAGGGAGGCCCTGGAGGTCTATGACGAGGAGACCCGGAGCCTTGACAGGAGTAAGGGCGAGGACGACTTGGGCGATTTGAGTCCCGACGGGACTCTAAGGCCCAAAAGGCCCCTTAAGGCCTCTAAAAGCTAGGGGGCGCGAAAGCTTGAAGGCCTTTCCGCGCGAGAGAGGCGCGGCCCAGGGACAAGATATTTTCGCGCCGCTACGGGATTTAAAGGAAAGAATTCGCGTTGGCGCTTAGCGCGGGCAAGAGGCGCGGGGTTTCCCGCCGGTCGCCTCAAACGAAAGGGTTAGCCAGGCCTTTCGCGGAAGCGCCTCGCGCGCGAAATGTTTGTCTCTTTCTCGCGGGGCGCGAGAGAGCGCGTCAGGGCGCCCTGGGTTGGGCGCGTCGGAAGGGCCCTTGGGGCGGCTATTCCTGATAGAAACGGCGGCGCGTGTCGTTATCGAACAGGTGTCTTTCCGCGTCTATTGAGCCCAGCGAAAGCGCGTGGCGGAGGTGCCGCCAGTCCCCAGAGAGATTGAAGGCGGAGATGTCGTTGGCGATTGTTCGCCGGTTCGCGAGCGCCAGCGCCAGCGCCAGCGCGTCGCGCTGGTTGGCGCGGATGGCGGCCTCCCTCCCTTCGATGTAGCCATCGAACATATCGCCGGATAGGACGAACTGGGCCTGGGCCGGCGGCGCGAGCGCGGCGAGAGCGGCGAGGGCCAGGGTTAGGGCTATAAATTTAAACATGTTTTTTTCCTCCGCCAGCCTAAGCCCGCGGCTATGGGTCAGCGCCGACTACAAGCCCACGAGTTTCCCCTTGTTAAAAAGAAGAGACAGGGTCTCGCCGTCGCTCGGGGCGAATTTTAGACTCGCCGAACCTCCCTTTGGAGCCATAAAAGTAATTTGGTGGACGATTTCGGTCCGGCGTGGGTAATAGAGCCAAACTTCCTGTCCGTCGGCCACGGCCTTAATCGAGCTGGGAGACCCGATAGCGGCTTTCGCTTCGTCCTGGGTGGTGGAGCCAAAGACGAAGACGCCACGCCTAACCGGAAGGCGATAGGCCTCAATGATGATGGGCTTGACGGGGACGGGGTCAGGCCCCAAGCGACCCAGCGGGGCCGCGAGCGCTAACGCCAACGTCAGCGCCATAAGTGGCGGGGCTCGCGAGGCTGACCTCCAAATTTCTCCCGTCTTAGCTGGCCGACGGAGCGGCCTACGTTAAGGCGGGCGTCTGGCGCGGCGCGTGGAAGCGAGCCGCGGGGCTGAAAGATTTTGTGAAAATAGTACGCCAATATTTCGTTCGCGGCGCAAGACGTTAATAGCGCGCGCTCGCGCGCTTCCCTAAGGCCAACGCTCAATCCAATAGAGCCGCCGAGATTCCGCGCGCCTATACTCGCGACGCGGCGTTCGCCACCAGGCCAGGGGGGGGCAAAAGAGAAGGAAACGGCATGTCTTGGGAACTCGCTCGTCGGAAGGAATGGCTCCAGGCCTTCCGTCCGCCCAGTCCGCTTATCGCTTAAGCCAATCCTCATCCGCGAGCGGAAACTTTTGTCTTTCAGGGTGGTTGGGTTTGGCGCCTTCCCCGCGAGCCAGCCATAGCCCACCCCCGGTTAAGCGGGTAATCCTGAGGCCAGGATTTTAGATTGTCGCTAGCGGCCAGGATCGGCGGGTCAAGCTGGTGGCGCTCCGCGCCGACATAGCCTCCGTTCGCCTAAGTTATCCCGTAAATGGAGACGTTAAACGCTTAAGAGGAAATATCTGGCGTCATCGCCACGCGACCGAGCGGCGAGGCCAGCGGGATTTGGGGATTGGCGAAGAACGCCGCCCAAAATAAGTCTGAACGGAGATCGTCAATCGCGCGGGCGCGTTGGCGATAAAGCGCCATCGCGACATCGCGCGCGGTCACCTAAACATCCGCGTGCCCCATTGTGGCGAGAGCGGCGTCCTCTCCGATCGACGCCCCCAGGGGCCGACGCTTCGCGGCCGATGAGCCGCCCAGCGCGTTCGGCGGTATAGCCAAGCGAACAAAGAGCGCCAAACTCCGACGCCGGCGCGTACCGCGCGTCGCGGATACGCTCAGGTCCGCCCACGTCCGCGACGACGGAAACGGAAAGCGGAAAAATTAGAACGGCGATCGCGGACTTCATGGGCAAACTCCGTTTGTGGGATAGTCGGCTCGCGGCGGCGTTGTTTGAGAAGCTGGCGTTGTCGGAGAACGTGGCCAGGATGGCGAAAAGGTTTTCGTCCCGACTCCTTGTCGGCTCGCGCGTCTCCGCCGGCGTGGGCCGGGAGACGCTCGGCTCCGCGCCGCCGCGCGGGCGTTGAGAACCTGAAGGCGAAGCTGACGATTATATTTTAGGGTCCGGGCCGCGAGGAAGAGACTCTGAGGGGGTGAAGACGGGGATTGTTTCCATTAGCGGGAACGCCTCTGGAGATTGAGAACGCGCTCTATCCTGGAGGCCGACAACGGAGGGCGCCGAAGGGGCGCGAGGGAGGCTGAAGTGAATTGAATTTTATATTATTGCCTCAGCCTGTCCTGACGAGCCAAAAATTTAAAAATTTCTCGGGTTCTGAGGGCCCTAGTCAACCAGTCGCCACCCTCCCGTAAACGGAAGTCGCGTGAATATAAGCGTTTTTAAGCCAATTAGTTGGCGCGGGTAGCCACTTGGCCCGCGCGGAAGCGAGATTCCACAAGTTTAGAAGAAGCGGCGCTTTCATTTTTTTTCTCGCGCCCAGCGAGGGCGCTTTTGGCGCCTTTTCCGCGCTTTTCAGCGGAGTTTGAGAACCTTGAAATAAGCGTGGAAAAGAAGCGTTCGTAAAAATTTTCAAAAGCTTAAATAAAAGCTTTTTCCCGCGTGAATTACGCTCCACGCGACAATGTGAATTGTTGGCACTAAATATGCAAATTTACGCCACAAAGGCCGCTCCTTTGGGGATTTGATCCCCCAAGACAGATTCCCGGCCCACCCTCCAAAGCAAGGAGACCCTTAAGCGCGATGTCAGCCAATTATTATTACGAAGCCCAGACGGCGAACGCTCCCAACCCCACCGCTTTTTCTTGGGCCAAGGCTCTCTTCGGCGCGCTCGCCTTGGGAGCTTTTCTTTTATGGGGATCCGCGCTGGCCGACGCTCGGCCCAACGTGCTTGATATCGCGGAATTGAGGGATTTGGGCTTAAGCCCCACGACCATTGAGGAGCTCATCGTCGTCTCTTTGAAGCCCCGGGCCCGTCCGCCCCTTGACGCCGATTTTATCGTCGCGATGGCCCAATACGGCGGGAACGATTTAACCGGCGCTTACCTGCGCCTTGACGACTTAACCGGCCACCTTGAAGCCTCTCCCCTGGGCCGGGACGAGATCATGAAACTTATCCGCGCCAAGGTCGCCCGCGACGAAATTATTCGGATGATTAACGACGCCGCCCAGCGCGTGGAGGAGGACGGCCCCGCGGGGCGGGCGGTGGCGTCTCCCCCCGCCGCGGGTTCCCCGGACTCCGCTTCCTCGTCTTCCGCGGCCCCGCTCGCCCTCGCCGCCGGCGGCGGTTTGGCCGCGGGCGCTTATCTGGGCTCGAGCGGCGCCTCGAAAACCGGGATCCAGGAAAGCGAACTCGCCCCGGCGGCGGATTCGGTCCCGAGCCTTCCCGAAACAAGCGTCCCGAGCCTGGAGGTTCCCAGCGCTCCCGCGGGCGCGTCTCTTTCCCCCGCCACGGCGGGAGAGGAGATGGGGACGCTCCCATCGTCGGGCGCGGCGACGGAGTTCGCTTCCTCCGACGGGGGAACTCTGGCCCTCGAAAGGGCCGGCGAGCGATTCGCGAGCGGCGCCCCAACCCCGCGCCAGAGTTTATTGACCCCTCCCGCGGCGCCCTCTGGCGAGAGGGAGGCCTTCCGGAGAACCCCCCAGGAACTCTCGCGCGGCGAGCAAGCCGACCCCGCGCGACCGCTTCCCCGGGAAGGGGGCGCGTATCCGGTTCGGACGCCCTCGGCCGACAGCTCTTTTTTTATGGGCTCCTATGAGACCGTGACCCCGGATGGGCGCCGGGTCGACGTTCACCGCAACGCGGCGAGCGGAGTTTTAGGGACCAGCGTGGAAAGCTCTCCGAGCGGCCATAAGGTTCACCGCGCCTTCAGCGGTAGGGTTGAGCGCTATTATCCCGACGCGCGGGATAAAGCCCCAGAGGGAGGCGCTGGGGGCGCGGACGGCGTGACGCCTTAAGACGCGGCCTCAATTCCAGAGTCGCGCGGCGCGAGGGGGTTAGCGGTAATTGCCGGCGTTTATGCCGAATTTTTTGAGCCTATAGCTTAAGAGCTGGCGGGAGATGCCCATTTTTTCGGCGGCCTTGGTGACGTTTCCCTGGTTCTCGTAAAGATGCGTTTTAAGGGTTCGCGCCTCGTCGCGGACTTTCGACAAATATCCGGAATCTTCGTCAATTTCGGGATCTTTGCGGGGCGGATCGGGAATCCAGAAAGGAAATTCCCCTTTTTTGCTGATTCTACTGGGGCGATAGGGAAAAGACCCTGTACCCTGGGTTAAGGCGTCAGCGTAGTAGGGAGTAAGGTGCCGCAGGCTCACGAGTGAATCGTTATGGCTGTTAATAAGACCGCTCACCAAAAGGTGTTCCAGTTCGTCAACGTTTCCGGGCCATTGGTATTTTTCCATCTGCCAAAGGAGACTCGGGTCCAATTCCGGAACCCGCCTTTCGAGGATAGCGCTGTGTTTCCGCAATAAATGGACGGAGAGACTGTAGAGGTCGTCCACGCGCTCGGAAAGGGGCGGCAGGGAAATATGGACGCGGCCCAAACTGTAGAAAAGGCTTTTGCTCAGTTTCCCCGAGACAAGGGCTTCCTTGGGGTCGAGGTTGAGGGAGGCGATGATTTTCGCGTCCACGCCGATCGGGGGGCGCGCGGCGTCGCGGTAGACCCGTTTTTCCTCAAGGGCCGAGAGAAGCTGGGCCTGGTTATCCAAAGGGAGGCCTTCCAGGTTGGCCAGATAGATGGTGCCGCCCTTGGCGCTCGCGAGGACGCCCGGGTAATTGGGGCAGGGCCCGATGGCCTTATCCGTTTCTCCGAAAAGAATCGTCTCGATGACTCCCCGGGGGAGGGTCGCGCAGTTGAGGGCCAAAAAAGGCTTGTCCTTTCGTTGGGAACTCAAATGGATTTTTTTCGCCAATAACCGTTTGCCCGCGCCTTCCGGGCCGCTTAAGAGGATCGGAAGAGGGCTGTCGCAATAGGCGTTAGCGCTCCCCATAACTCTCAAAAGGCCAGCGTTCTGGCCGATGATTTCCACGGGCTCTAGGGGCTCGGGTTCCAGGGCGGCTGAAAGGGTCTCCTCGCTCGCCTCGGGCGGGGTTTTCGCTTCAACGATAATGATATAGCCCTTAAGCCGGTAATCCTTAAGGATGGGATAGGACCAACAGAATGATTTTATCTCCCGTCCTTTGAGCCCGTTATACGCGTAAGGATGCCGCGCGAGAGGTTTGACGAGCTGTTTGGCGAGAAAGAGGATATCGGGCCCATCGGTCGGCTCCAGCGCCTCAGTCAGAAAACGGTTTACGATCTCTTCGGGATTGACGTCGTCAATCTCTCCCTGCGCGTTATTGCAATAGATAATTTTTCCGTAAGTGTCCGTAAAGATAACGCCCAAAGGAAATTTATCAAAAATCGCGATACAGTCCAGGGGGCTCAGAACCAACAGCTCAAGGGGCGATATCAAGCTTTTATGGTTGGGAGGGTAAGAGATTTTTGTCATAAAGCGTCCGTAAAGAGCGTCCCAAAGGAAATTTTAGGAAATATTCCGATAAGGCCCAAGGGGGTTAGCGCCAAAAGCTTCAGAGGAAGTATCGCGTTTTTATGGTTGAGGATAAGATATTCGCGTCATGAGCCGTTGACCGTAAAAGGAGTATACCCCAGTGATTTATTGAATGTAAAGGCGATATTCAATTTGATTATTTTATTTTTATATCTTAAAACAAAGATTGTTTAAATTTATCTAAACGCCTAATATATAAAGACTATTGAGGAATCATACTCTCTATAAAAAAGCGCCGTAAAGTTCAAATTATAATGTGTAAGCTTTTTGTAGTACGCTTTTCAGTTTTTTTATTTTAGACAGTATTCGCGTAATTTATGGCGAAAAAAAGCAAATTTTGTTTTTCGTTTTTTGCGCAAAATTATTTTTGCTTTTTTTTAGCGTACAATTATCCGCTTCATTTCCTTATATAATAGATGTTTGAGTTTTACGCTATTTTAAGGAGAAATTTCGTTAACGTTATTTACGAAAAATAAACGCAAAAATCTTTTTTCGGCGTGACGGGAAAATTATCGTTTGACTTCGTCTCGCCATGAGGAGCGACTCTTATCGCGTGACGCGTCGCGCGCGCTGGCGTTTCCCGCTGAAGGCGCCAAAGCGCGGGAGCGCCAAAAATTTTTTTCCGCTCGTTCGAAAGGCGCGCCGCGGCTGGGAGCGCTTTTTTGAAGGCGCGCGAAAAGGGAAAGGGGAGGTTCTCGCCGCTTCCGCGCGAGAGGCGCTCCAGTCGCCAGGGCCGCGCCGCGATTTTCTTACGCGCGCCTTCCCGAAAAGAGGAGGCGCGTTCTCGTCTCGCGAGGGCTTTGGGGGCCGGAGCGCTCGCGGGAATTCGCGCGGAATAAAGCCCGGGGGCGACGTCTTCCAGAAAGGGAGCGCGGGCTCGCGGCTTTTTGGGGGCGCGTAAATTTTGCGCCGCGCGTCCGGCGTCCGCGTCAAGGCGCGTGGGCGAGCGCTTGGCTTGGAGCGCCGCGGGAACTCCGGGCCTCGCCTAAAGTCTCGCGCGCGGGAGAGCGGCGCCGGTTAAGCGCGCGGTCGCGGTCGCGCCTCGCGGGGGAAGAGGGCGCGCGCTTGGGCCGAGGAGTCCCCCCAACGCGAAGAGGCGCGCCGTGGCCAAGGCGCGCCTCTTGAAAAAAATGGGCCGCGGGGAGCGGGGTGGCGGCGTTTAAGGTTGCCGGGCGGCGCGTGACCTCGCCACGTTTTAATAGCCACCTATGTGAAAGAAGAAGAGGAGACCCGTGGAGAATTGGTTTTGGGAACCGGCTTTGACCAAAGGCGAGTCGCCCGCGTCGCCGATGAGGTAGCGGTAACGCGCGAAGACGTCCACGGAAAAGGAGGGAGTTAGAAAAAAGTCCACGGATCCGCCAAGGCCCACGTCTTTAAAGCCGGCGCTGGGGGAGTAGACCTTATGGCCGGAGCGGGCGGACTGCGTGGGGGTCACCCCGAAGTAGGTTTGGTGGTATTTTTGGTCGGCCAAGGAAGTGGTGGCCGCGACGGACCAGGTTAGCCTCTCGTAAGCCCGATTTTGGTAGGCCGCCCGTAAATCCATGGCGAAGCCCTTGTCGGAGGAAAGGCCCTGGAAGGCTTTCGCGCCGAAGGAAACGGTATCGGTAAAATGATAAAGGGCCGAGCCTCCCAAGGTCACCTGGCCGCTCGCGTCGCCCATCCCGTTGAGGACGGGACTGTCGTCCTCATCGCGCCTGAAGCGGTAGCCCACCGCCGGGGAGAGTTCCAAGGCCCCGTCAAAAAAAGCGAAGCTAACGCCCAAGCCCTTGTCGGAGGAGAGGAAGACGGGGCCGTAGCGGAGGTTTAAAATAGGCAGGGCGTGGTAGCCGGAAGAGTCCGCTCCGTCGTAATCCGGCGCGTAGACCGCGCCAATCCCGATGGACCCCTCGATGGGAGTGCCAACCCAACTGCCGTAGTCGTCAATTTGGGCCAAAGCGAGGGCGCTGGAGCCCGCGAGAAAGAGGAGGGCGAAGACGATAGTCAGAAGGCGTCCGGACATCTTTTTTCTCCAGAAACGGTTTCCCGCGGATGGCGCGCGCGAGGGCGCCGGGTTCTCCGCCGGGGCGCGAGGGGCTCCGCGGGAGGTCCCTCTGTGGTCCTTTGGGGATGAAAAGGAAACAAATTTTACATATTGAGTTTTAATATGTTTTAATTTTGCTGTCAAGGACTATTTTCGCGAAAAATTGTCTAAATGGTCTCTATTTAACCCAATTGCTAGGCGCCACGCCTATTTTGAGTTTTTTTCCCATTAGCGCGGACGCGCCGCGGCGGAGCTTCGGGGAGGAGCGCCCGCGTTGACGGGGGCTTGGGGGGCGTCGGCGCGCTCTTTGAGGGTGGAAGAGTGAGCCTTAGGGGTTTAGGGGGGGACCCAGGCGCGCGATATTGATAACGCCGCCCGTTTTTTGGGGAGAAAAACTATAATGGGCTTGGCCCGGTTCGCCGCGCGCGCGCGAGCGGAGGAGCCCCACGTTTTTTATGGGTTAAAGGCGCCGACCGGGGTCGCCCGGGGACGAGACTCGCGAGAATTGTAGCTTGCCTTTTCCCCCAATCCGGTGTATACCCAAAGTAACGTCGGTTCCCCTCCGTTCTTGGAGCGGCCCCGCTGAACCAGCGCGAGGCCTTGGGGCTCGCGTTGGAGATTGAGGTTCCTTATTCCTTGGCGAAGGGAGAAGGCCGCCGGTCGCTATGGGGCCCGGGCTCAAGTTCCGGCCCGGAGGGTCGCCGTGGCCTTAGGCGTTTTAGTTTCAGCCTGATTAGAATTTTTGATATTTTGAAACGTTAAGCTCAAGGAGTTCCTGATGAAAGAACAAGTAGAAGAAGCTTTGGGAAAAGTCCGGCCCTTCCTTTTAGCGGACGGCGGCGACATTGAGTTGGTCGACGTGAAAGACGGAATCGTGGAAGTCCGCCTGACCGGCGCCTGCGGCCACTGCCCCATGTCCGAGATGACCCTCCGCCAAGGCGTCGAAAGGGCCTTGAAGGAAGCCGTGCCCGACATTAAAAGGGTCGTGGCCGTCAACTAGTTCTTGGCCGGCTTTGCTCCCCCCAGGCCTTTCGCGCGCGACCTGGGGCGGAGGGCCGGGAGGGCGCGGCGGCTTGGCCGACGGCGCTTTCCGTGAGCGGCTGACGTTTATTTAGCGCGAATTTATTATTTTTTATTTGCAATAACTATTAATTGTTTATAAACGTGACGTTAATTATTTAGCTCGCGTCGCGCGGGCCCGCCGGGATCCCGCTGGCGCTTGAGGGGCGACGCTTTTTTTTCTTGCCAAAATAAAATTTTTCGGTTATAGGTTCTAAAAGTTTCGCGCGTCTTTTTTCTTTTTCAATTTTTCAATCGCCGAGGCGCTCGCCTCGCGAATGAGTTCGGCCCGCCGGGCCGCTGGGAATTTCCCGCAGCAAAACCATGATTTTGGCCATCCGTCAACCCAATAGCTTCTTATTCGCCGTAAACGAGGCTTGGCGCTGGCGTGGCTCTAATCGTGGTTTCGCTTAAAGCCGGCTTGTTTTCCGTTTAAAAATTTTAAGGCCGGTCGATTGGTTTAACCACGTTCCTTTTGGGGATCGTGGTTTTTTTGTTTGGGGGCGTAATTTTCCCCTTGGGGCTTTGGCCCCAAGGGCGCCTTGGCCCGGCCCCTGGGCCGATTTTTTAAATTGCGGAGGCTTTTATGATTGTTCTGACTCAAAAAGCGGCGCCTCTTTCCAACGATCTCGCGACTCCCATCAGCGTCTTTCTCGAGAAAGTCGGGCCGCGGGGTTCCGGCGTTTTGCTCGAAAGCGCGGAGGTGGGAGGCCGCTGGGGCCGCCACAGCGTTATCGCCGCTGGCGTCCTCTTGAAACTGTCCGTCCGCGCGGGGCTCTTGGAAGTGGAGACCGCCGCGGAATCCCTCGCGCCTTTAAAAAAATTCGCGGGGCTTCCCTATTTAACGGGGCTCCAAAAGGTTTTGGCGTCCCTGACCGTGCGCCCTGACCCCGCGGCGCCAAATCTCCCCACGATCACGCGGGCCCTTTACGGCTACCTGGGGCACGACGCGGTCTCCCTGGCGGAAGAAAGCTTAATCCCCTATCTTCCCCCCGCGCGGGCGGAGTCCGCCTTTATCCTCCCCGCCTCCGTGTTTCTCTTTGATCACGCCTTTGGAAAACTTACCGAGCTAAAACTCCCGGGGGAACCCCTCAAGCTGGAGCCGCTCCCATTGGAGGCCAAGGGGGGAGGGCGCCAGACGAGCCCCTCGCGCGAGGAGTACATGGAACTCGTCCGCCAGGCCCGGGACCTCATCGGGGAAGGGGAACTCATCCAGCTGGTGCTGTCCGTCGCCTTGGACGAGCCCTTCGCGGGCGCGCCCCTCAATCTCTACCGGGCCCTGCGGCGCTTAAACCCCTCGCCCTATATGTTTCACATGCAGCTTCCGGAACTCGCGCTGGTGGTCTCTTCCCCGGAGGTGCTGGTATCTTCCGCGGGCGACGGCCTAAAGCTTTGCCCCATCGCCGGGACCCGGCCCCGGGGGGACACCTCCGCGGAGGACAATCTTTTTGAGGCGGAACTCGTCCAAAACGAAAAAGAACGGGCCGAGCACGTCATGCTGGTGGACCTGGGCCGCAACGACTTGGGAAAAGTCGCCACGCCCTCCAGCGTGGAAGTGGAAAGGTTTATGGACGTGGAGCGTTTTTCTCACGTGATGCACCTAACCTCCCACCTGAAGGCCACTTTAAAGCCGGGTCTCGACGCCATTGACGTTTTAAAGGCCACTTTCCCCGCGGGAACGGTTTCCGGGGCCCCGAAGATCCGCGCCTTGGAGCTTATTTCCCGGATGGAGACAAGCCCCCGGGGACCTTACGCCGGCGGGGTGGGCTGGTTCGGGCTCGACAAGGGCTCCGTGGATTTGGATTTCGGGATCACCATCAGATCCGCCTGGATCCGCGAGGGGAGGGTCCATTGCCGCGCGGGCGCGGGGATTGTCTTTGACTCGGATCCCCTGTCCGAATGGAAGGAATGTCTCGCGAAACTCGCCGCCCTGACGCAGGCCCTGGACGAACACCGCGCTTTGGAGGTCTCCCAAAATGCTGCTTCTAATTGATAATTACGATTCCTTTACCTATAACCTGGCCCAAGCCTTCCAGTCCCTGGGCCAAGACCCCATGGTCGCGCGCAACGACGCGCCGGGCCTTTTGGAACTGGCGGATCGCGCGGACCTGGAAAAGGTCTGTATCTCCCCCGGGCCCGGGCGCCCCAGGGACGCGGGGCTCTGTCGGGAATTTTTGGAGCGGCTCGAGCGGCGGGAGAAACCCGTTCCCGTTTTGGGGGTCTGCCTGGGGCATCAGGTCTTGGGCGAGTTCGCCGGGGCGGAAGTCAAAGTGGCCAAAAGGGTCACGCACGGCAAGACCAGCCCCATCGCGCACTCGGGGGAAGGGCTTTTCCGGGGCCTTCCCCAGGGCGTTTTGGTGGGACGCTACCACTCCTTATTGGTGAGCGATCCCCCGGACAATCTCAAACGCCCCTTCCGGGTGACCGCGCGGACCCCGGAAGGCGAGATCATGGCGCTCTCCTATAAAAATCTGCCCTGGGACGGGGTCCAGTTCCACCCCGAGTCGGTCTTAACGCCCCAGGGACGGGATCTGCTCGCCAATTTTATTTTAGGGAGCGCCGGGGAAAGCTTGGCGCCGCCGCCGGAGACTCCGTTTCCGCTGCCCTCTATTTTCGAGAATATCGGGCTTGGGGAGAATTTAAGCGAGGAGATGGCTTACCAGATCTTCGAGAGGCTCATGGACGGGGAACTCTCCCCGGCCCAGGCCGGGGCTCTCCTCTTAAGCTTGCGGGTCAAAGGCGAAACGGCCGTGGAGGTGGCCGCGGCGGCCAGCGCCATCCTTAAAAGGGCGGCAAAGATTCCCCGGGTGGAGGGCCCCGTTTTGGACGTGGTGGGGACGGGGGGCGACAACCGCTTTTCTTTCAACTGCTCCACGGCCACGGCCCTCACCTTGGCGTCCCTGGGCCACAAGGTCTTAAAGCACGGGAACCGCTCGGTGAGTTCCCGCTCGGGCAGCGCGGACGTTCTGGAGCGCTTGGGTTTCGATATCGAGGTCCCCGCGGACAAGATTCCCCAAGAACTCGCCAAAAGCAATTTCGTTTTCCTCTTCGCGCCCCACTACCATCCCTCCTTTAAGCACATCATGCCCATCCGTCGGGAGTTGGGGGTGCGCACCCTCTTCAATATCCTAGGTCCCCTGGTCAATCCCGCGGAGCCCACCCATCGCCTGATTGGGGTCTACCACGAGGATCTCTTGGATCTGATGGCTGGCGCCTTAAGCGAGCTGGGCGGAACCATATCCGCCGTCGCCCACGGGGCCGGGGGCTACGACGAGCTCACCCCCATCGGCCCCGCCCAAGTGCGGCTGGTGCGCGGGAAAAGCGTGGAAAAGATGGTCCTGGATCCTCTTGACTTCGGTTTCGCGCCGACCACCCCCGAGGAGCTGGCCATCAAAGATCCGGGCGAAGGCGCGCGGGTCTTAACCGAGATCTTAAACGGAAAAGGGTCCCAGGCCATGCGGGACATGCTGGCCTTTAACGTGGGCCTGGCCCTCTACCTTTTAAGCGGGGGAGACGTCAAAGAGAGGATGCGGGAGGCCAAGGGCCACGTCGAGAGCGGCGCGGGAGCCAAACTCCTCGCCTTCGCCTCGCCCGTGGGAGAGGCGTAAAGCTTTGGCGTTCTTGGGCAAGCTTTTCTAAGGGAAACGGGGGCGCGTTTCCCTTAGACAAAGCTTGGCTGTCGATGTTTTTTGCGCTCCAACGAGCGCTCTAAATAGTTTTGGGGTCGGTAATGGCCGCCTATCGAGCCGCCTTAAGGCGCCTCGCCGGGAACTTACGACGCGCGGCGGTCGCGTTCCAAGGTTTTCCACGCGATGGCGCTGAAACCCCCATCCAGCGACGCGTCGGCGCCCCGAGACATCGCTTTATGGGGTTCTGACGCGCGGCTCCGCGAGCGCGAAGGAGCTTTAGCCGCGCGTGAGGCGAGGCTTGGGTCATGGCGCGCGTCGCTAGCGCCCCGATCTAGTCTGAACTTACCTCAGTTTTGAGGATAAGTACCTGTAATTGCTAGTTTTTTAAAAAATATTGTACCCATAACATTTTTTATAAAAAAGCCTTGACATGGCGATATGGCCGTTGTTATGATACCCATAAATAGAGAACAGCCGGGCCATTGGGCCAAGGAGGGCTGGGTGTGGCAAGAGGCCTGGGAGGCCTGGGAGACGAGGAAGCAGGGCGGATGTGGGGCAAGAGG
>JAISCZ010000117.1 GCA_031265205.1 Deltaproteobacteria bacterium | reverse complement strand
ACGGCTCCGCTTTTCAAGCGCTCGTATTCAGCGTCCTTGGCCTTAGCCTCCTTCTCCTTGGCCTTAGCCTCCTCCCTCATGGCCTTCTCCTTGGCCTTAGCCTCCTCCCTCATGGCCTTTATCGTCTTTTCCTGGGCCTTGATTTTTTTCAGGTCTTTCGTATATTGGCCGCCTGTAGCTATATCAAACGCGGTAACAAAGAAGGGATCCATTTCCACACCCACTTTAAAGTATTTTTCGACCGTTTCCGGAGCGAGGGCTTTTGGGCGCGTCTGGGCGCCCATGAGCGCGTTTTGAATTATCTTCGGGTTCTCGGTAATTCGCGAGAGTTTGACCGCCAACTCGAGATAATCCTCGATAAGAGACTCCGGTTCGCGCGGGCTCGCCGCGAGAGGGGCGAGAAAAAACTTAAACGAGCTCGCGCTCCGTCAGGGAAAATTTATCCTCGCCCGGCTTGTGGGCGTCGATCCTTGCCTGGAGTTCACGGATGAGCTTCTGAAAGTCGCTCTCGTCCTTGAGGCGAATTTGAATAAGCTCGAGCCGCGGGCGTTTGTCGTTTTGAAGTTTCTTGTTTGGGAAAGTTCGGGTTCGGGAGCCTCTTGGCGTTGGCGGGGTAGATGACCGTGACCGTGATCCGAGGGAGACGTTTAGCGAAAGCTATAGAACTCGTGAAAATGGTGGAGGGGCCCATGGCCGCGCCCCAAGGGAAGGCCGTCGCGCATGGCGCGCGCCACGTAGGCCTTCGCGTCCCGGCAGGCCTCCGGGAGGGTGGCGCCCTGGGCCAGGAAGGCGGCGATGGCCGCGGAGAGGGAGCACCCAGTGCCGTGGTCCGCTTGGGTCTTAATGAAGGGGCCGCGGAAGACGGCCGTTTCCCCGTCTTGGGCCAGATAGAGATCCTCGATAACGAGCGAATCCGACAGCTCCTGGGTAAAGGCCAGGTGTCCGCCCTTCAGGAGAACGGCGCGCGGGCCTTTTTGGAGGAGCGCGCGGGCGGCGGGCGCGAAGTCCTCCGGGTTTTGGACCTTGAGGCCCGTGAGGGCCGCGGCCTCGCCCATGTTGGGGGTAATGAGGTCAACGAGGGGAAAGAGCTCGGCGAGGGCCTCCTGGGCCTCTGGGCGTAAAAAGACGTGCCCCGCGGCGCTGGCCATGACCGGGTCCAGAACGATGGGGACCTTGGGGGAGAGGCTTTCCAAGAAGCGGGCCGTGACGCGCGCGTTGGCGGCGTCGCCCAAAAGGCCTATTTTGACGGCGGAAACCGGAAAATCGCTAAAAACGGCCTCGAGCTGGGCGCGGACCATATCCGGGGAGAGGGTCTCCAGGGCTTGGACTTCCACGGTGTTTTGGGCCGTCGCCGCCGCGATGGCCGTGAGCCCGTAGACCCCCAGGGCCGCGAAGGTCTTGAGGTCGGCCTGGATTCCCGCGCCGCCGCCCGAGTCGGAACTGGCGATGGTCAGGGCGAGCTTTAAGGGGTAGCTTGGGAGAGCGCTCATGGGAAAAGCCTCTGGCTCGGCGCCGTGGGGGACAGGGGCGTTTAAGGGGCCCAGGCGACGTCCAGCGCGGGTTTTAGTCGCGGTCGCGGAAAAGATCCTCGGCGAGGGGATCGCTGTCCTCCTCGCCGGTGGCCAGATCCGAGTCCAGGTAGAGGGCGCCCCCGCGCGGGGGCGGCGGGGCCAAGGATTTGGTGGGGATGGGGGAGAGCGGCTCGGGGACAGTCGCGGCTTGGGGATTGAGCTCCTCGTCGTCCAAGAGCCAGGGGTCGCGGAAGCAGGCCATGTTGCGGCCCAGTTGCTTGGCGTCGTAGAGGGCCTTGTCCGCCCGGCGGATAAAGTTTTCCAAGGTCTCCCCGGGCCGGAAAATGGTGTAGCCCACGCTGATGGTAATGTGGAGGGTCCCGGAGTTGAAGTCAAAGGCCTCCACCCGGCCCCGGAGCTTTTCCGCGAGCTTGTGGGACTGTTCCGTGTTGGTGTCCGGGGCGATGACCGCGAACTCGTCGCCCCCGTAGCGGGCCGGAAAGTCGTTTTTGCGCAAAGAACTCTTGAGGAGATCCGCCACTTGGGTGATGACCGAGTCCCCGGCCAGGTGTCCCAGGGTGTCGTTAACCGTCTTGAAATGGTCCACGTCAATGAAAAAGAGGGCCATGGTGGGGGTATAGGCCCGAAATTTGTCGACCTGCTCCTGGAGGATGTCCATGAAGCTCCCTTTGTTGTAGAGCTTAGTCATGGAGTCGAAGAGGGCCTTCTTTTTGAAGGAATTGAGGGCGTCCGAGATCTTGCGGCGCTCCATGAGCTCCAAGCGCGCCTTGCGGAGGATGCGCAGGCGCTCGGCGTATTCCTCGTGGATGACTTGGATGGAGATGAGCTGATAGCCCCCGATTTGCCAGGCCTTGGCGATGAGGGGGATTTCTTCCCCGGTCCCCTCGATGGTCTCGAGCCAGATGCCGGAATTTATTTTGGCGCCGGCCTTAGGGTTGGACTCGAAGAAATCTTCCGCGTCCAGGAGGAAGTATTCCAGCATGAAAGAATAGTTCCAGGGGTTATGGCAGACCGCGTCCTCGGCGGGGGGCGGGAAGAGCTGGGGGTAGAAGCTGGGGGCCCGTCCGTAAAACTCGTAGACCAAGGGCCTGACGCGGCGGAGGAGCGCGTACTCCAGAACGGAGAGGAACTCCATCGCGAGGGCGCCCTGATCCTCGGAACGGACAATGGCGGGGGAGGGGTCGGTCACGCTTTCTCCATCATGGCAAAAGTTAGATCGCTGAAGGTTTTTTCCACGTTAAGGCCGGTTTTGGCGCTGGTCTTAATGATTTTAACCCCCTTGGACTCCAGGGAGTTTAAAACCTTTTCGGAAATTTCCCATTCCGGCTCTAAATCGGCTTTATTGATGAGAAAATAGCCAGGGACTCCCTGGCCCAGGATCTTCAGGGCTTCGGCGCGCAGTTTCAGGGCCACGGAGAGCGATTCCCCCCGGGTGCCGTCCACCACGAAGAGGAGCCCGTTGGCCCCCCTGAGGTAGGAGAGGTTGACGGTGCTGTAATTGTCCTGGCCTTCCATGTCCCAGAGCACCAAGGCGACCTCGTCTTCGCCCAGGGCCTGGGGGACCACCTTTTTGCTGATTTTGACCCCGACGGTGGAGAGGTAATTGTCAGAAAAGATGGAGCTGACGTATTGGCGCACGAGAGCCGTTTTGCCGACGCAAAAGGCCCCGAGCATGCAAATCTTCTTATTAATCATAAACCGATCCGGGCCAGGCGGGCGCCTCCGGGGGCGCCCGCCGCGGCCTCCGCGAGGGGAGGTAAGGATAAAAGCAAAACATTATAGCCCAGACGCCGTTTTTTTGGAAAGCCCCGCCGCGCGGCCTCGCGGCGGGGCGGCCCAAGGCGCGCGTTTCCCTTCAAGCTCCCCCGCGGGGGGGGGGGCCGAGGGAAAAGGCGGGAAAGCTATTATAGAAGACGGCGGGGAAGATGGAAAGCGCGTCCGGGGGCCCTCTCCCGCGCTTTTGGGGGAAAGCCCGCGCGAGGCCGCCTTTAATTGCCGATGACGGCCCGCAGCTCTATTTTGCGGCTGTCCTGGCTGTCCAGGGGCGCTCCGTCCTCGCCCTTGGGGCTGAACTGCGCGCCCATGCCGTAATTGCGGATGGGCATGGTCGAGCCCTTGGCGTAGAGGAGGGCCGCCACGGTCTTGGTGCGATCCATAGAAAGATTGTAGTTGAAAAGATCCGAACCCGTGGAGTCGGCGTGCCCGTAGATGATCAGGCTGACGGAGACTCCCATGTCGCCGGCGAGTTTTTCGAGGCTCGTGAGCTTGTCGACGGCTTCCTCAAGCTTTAAGGCGTCCTCGGGGACGGGATTGGCGCCGTTTAAGGGAAAATGGATGACCGTAGCGTCGATTTGGTCCTTAAGATCCAACATGCGCTCGTGGTCGGGGTCTTTAATCTCGCTCGTGTCCACGCTGTCCACCCCCAGGGTGGCCAGGGCCTTTTCCTTGGCGTCGTTGATCCAGCCCAATTTGGCTTCCCCGCGTAGTCGGATCGTTTTGTTCGCCTCGTCGTAGGTGACGGTGACCCGCGGGGAGGGATTGATAATCCGGGAGACCCTCTCCCGGACGATGGGGGCGTCGAGGGAGGCGTAGGGCTTAATGAGCAAGCGGAACTGGCCCGGGGAGAGCCCCCCCTTCCGGGTGAGGATCAGCGCCGGGTCGGCCGCCAGCTCGTCGCGGAAGCAGACCACTTCCATTTCCCCCGTGGGGGAAAGGGTCACGTTCCCCACGGCCAGGCCCGGCTCCTCGTTTAAAAGGCTAATGGCGGCCTCGAATTTGGCGTTGAAGACGGCCTGGGAAAAGTTCTGGCCCGCGCGGTGGACCTGGGCCAGGGAGGCCTCGCGGCTTTGGATCTCCTGGTCCGCGGAGCGGTTGTAAAGGCGCTGGACCCCGAAAAGGCAGAGAAAAATAAGGGCCAGGGCCGGGACCATCCGCACGAGGAAGGGCAGCTGGCGCGGCTTGTCCTCGTACTGGGCCTCCAGGAAGGGCTGGAAAAAGCGCCGGTTCTTCTTGAAGGGCGTGGGGTCGCCGGTGAATTTTTCCAACTCGTCCGCCGAGCTGACCACCATGAGCTCCAAGGCGTCCTGCAGGTCTCGGGTCAGGGAGGCCGGGGGATTGCCCCGGACGACGCAGGCCATGAAGATCTTGTCCGCCCGCTGGAGATAGATGGTTCTCTCCCCGAAGCGGAGGTTGTCGAGGTTTTCTTTCTGGCCCACGGAGAAGCTGTCCCGGATAAAATCGCGGATGGCCGTGAACATCGCCGCGACCAGTTCCGCGTCGCGGGCCTCCCCGCCCTCGTAGACCAGGTGGTCGAGGATGAGCCCGGAATCGGCGTGGATGAGGTAGATTTCCTCCACGTGGTAAAGGAGGGTGTGCAAAAGCACGATCTCGCTGAAGGGCTTGTGGACGCGCCAGGCCTCCAGCCGCCACTTGAGTCCCTTCAGGGAGAGGCTCATCTCCAGGGTTTGGTTCAGGCTCTGGAGCATGGAGAGAAAGGTGTCGGAAATGGAGCGGCGGATGGCCGGGCCGATGACCGGGAAGATTTGGTTCGCGAGGTTTTCGGGGTTGCGGCGGACCGCGGAGGTGAAAATCTTTTCCACGGTGGGGGCGAGGACCGTGTTGAGCTTGTCGTCCTTGCTCTCCCTGATGAGGATGGCCTCGGTAATGACGCTGGAAAGGGTCTGGGCCAGGGCCTGGGGATCGTCCACCACCTGGGTGAGGTGGCGTATTTGCTTCAGTTCCCGCTCAATGAGAAGGGCCCTAAGCCGCCCCATCTCGCTTTGGGGATCGGGGAGGGGCGGAAGGCTTTCCTCCAAGTTAAAAAGGGAGGAGAGGGCCTGATAATTGGGGTCCAGGACGGGAAAAGGGGCTTGCGGCTCCCCGGCGGGGCGGGAGTCGAAGGCGGCGGCGGGCGGTCGCGGCCCCGGCGCGGAAGGCGGCGCGGCGCCCTCGTCCGGGAAAAAAGAGTCCAGTTCGCTTAAAAGCTTGTCTTCGGTTTCTTTGACCTTGGCCGCCCTCTCCTGGGGGTCCATGACGCTGGGCCCCTGGAAGGCTTCGAAGGCTTCTAAGGCGTCCGGGACGTCCGGGGCGTCCGGGGCGTCCGGGTTCTCCGGCGCCGCGCCGTCCGGCTTCAAGGCTTCCGTCTTTTCCGTCGCGCCTTCCGGGGAAGAGTCCTTCGGCGCGGCGGCGCTTTTCGGCTCTTCCGGGGAAGAATCCTCCGGCGGCGCGTCGCTCTCTATCCTTTCCGCGCGAGGATCGTCCGGCGCGCCGGCGCTGGACGATCCCTCCGGGGAAGAGACCCCCGGCGCGGCGTCGCTCTCCGTCCCTTCCGGGGAAGGCGGCGTGGCGGGCGCGGAATCTTCCCCCGCGGCCCCTTTCGGGGCGGAAGGGAAATCCGCGTCGGGATTTTCCGGGGCCGCTAAGTTTTCCTCCGGGGGGAACTCCTCCGGCGCCGGGTCCGGTAATTCCGGGGGGGAGTGATTCTTTTTGCGGGAAAGGAAATCAAAAAAACCCATAAGGATAATAGTTACGCTTTCCCCGCTCTCGAAGGCGCGTGGGCGGCCGCTCGCGCGAAACCCATGGGCGCTTGGGGGGGGGGTTGGGGCGCCGGAGGACCGGCCCGGCGCGCCGCGCCGGGCGAGTCTCCGGAAGCCTTTATTATTGAATTAAGACTGACCGCCGTCCCAGCCGCCGCCGGACTCGGAATCGGAGGCCGTCTCGCCCTGGCGGGCCTCCTCGCTTTCGGCCTCGTAGACCTCGTCGGAGCCGTCTTCCGCGTCCTCAATGTCGAGGTTCCAGGGTTTGGAGAGGGAGGCCACCATTTCCGTCAGCATGGTGGAAAGGGCGGTGCGGTAAACCATGTCGGAGCGGATCTGGGAGGAAGTTTTTCCGAGGACGCTTAAGAGCTCGTTGTACTTCTCGTCGATCTTGTCCGAAAGGGCGGCGAGCTCCCGCATAAAAAGCTCGCGCAGGGATCTCTCGGTGGAGTCGAGGCTCTGGGCGAGTTTGGTCGCGCGGCGCTCGAAGCTCTCGTTGGTGGCGTTAAGCTCGGCCTGGAGGCGGGAGACGGAGTCGGCGCGGTCGTGGCTCTCGCGGGCGAGGGCGTCCTGGAGATCGCGCTTTAAGGCGTCGTGCTGGGTTTCCCGCTCCTGGGCCTCCTTGCGGACCTCCTCGTGGCGGTCCCGTTCCTCCGCGCGCAGGGCGTTTTCGCGCTCGTCCTTCTCCTCCTTGAGGCGGTTTAAGAGGGAGGACACCTCGCTTTTCATGAAGTTTTCCAAAGAGTCCAGACGGCCGCGCAGGGATTCCCTAACTTCGCCAATCTCCCTTAGGAAACGCTCCTCCTGGCGGCGGAACCGCATTTCCATGTCTTTGAGTTGGGCCCCGAAGAGGATTTCCCTTACCTGGGCCATGGGCGCGTCAGCTTTGTCGTAGCCACCGCGCGGCAAATTTTTAGTCATTGGCGCATTACCTCCGAAATTTTGGCCCCCGGTTATGCCGTTCCCCAAAGGACCCTCTGGATTATTACAAAACGCGCGGCCTTGGGGCCCGCCGCGGCGCTTGGGGCCGCGGTTTTTCGCTCTTGGGGGCCCTTTGGCCGCCAAACGCCAAAGGGCCCCCCAAACTCTTTCGCCAAAAAAGCGCGGCTGGGGGGCGAGAGGCCCCGCGCGCCGCGGCCCAAATATCCCCTAGAGGGGAAAGTTAAGATATTTTACTTGTCCAAGGCGCGAGTGACAAGAAAAGTCGTCCGCGCCGGGTCGCCGCGGGCTTTTTTTTGCCGGAATTAAAAAAAAGATGGCTTTTCGCTAAAAAAAGCGCGCGCCCGCGCTCCTTTTGGGGAAAGCGGCCCCCCTAGATCCCCAGGGCCGCGGAGGAGAGACTTTGGGACAAGGCGCTTAAGGCCTCCCACAGCGCCGGGGGGAAGGACGCGCGGTCGGAGAGGAGTTCCTGGGCCAGCGCGCGGGCCTTGTCTAAATACTGGAGGTCGCGGGGGAGTTTCACGAAGGAAAATTTGGGCCACCCCGACTGCCGGAACCCGAGTTCTTCCCCCGGGCCCCGCAGCTTAAGATCCAATTCGGAGAGGGCGTAGCCGTCGGCCCCGCTCTGGAGGGCCTCAAAGCGGGAGACGGCGAAGGGGGTGGGCTCGCCGTGGGCCAGGAGGATGAGCGTGGCCGCCCCGCCGCCGCGGCCCACGCGGCCCCGCAACTGGTGGAGCTGGGCTAGGCCCATGTTTTCCGCGCCCTCCACCATCATGACGTTGGCCTCGGGGATATCCACCCCCACCTCCACGATGGTGGTGGAGAGGAGCGCGTCCAAGTCCCCCGCGCGGAAGGCGTCCATGGTCGCGGAGCGGAGCGCGTTTTCCTGGCGGCCGTGGATGACGCCGACGCGCAGGTCGGGGCCGTGGCGGGCGAGGGTTTTTTCCATTTGGGAGAGCGAGGGCCCCCTGGGGGAAGGGGCGCCATCCTCCTCCGGCGGCGCCGGGCCCAAGCCGTCCCCGTCCTCCCCGTCCCCGTCCTCCTCCCCGACGCGCGGGGAGATTAAAAAGCCCCGTTCCCCTTTGGCGAGGAGGGAAACGAAGAGGGCGTAGGCCTCTTCTTTTTGGGCCGGCCCAAACAGGAGGGTTTGGGCCGTCGCGCGGCCCGGGAGGGTCCCTTTGAGGGAGACGATATCCATGTCCCCGTAGAGGGCCTGGGCCAGGGAGCGGGGAATGGGGGTGGCGGAGAGGGAGACGACGTCCGCGAGCGGGTTTTTTTCCCGCAAAAGGAGCCTCTGGCTCACCCCGAAGCGATGCTGCTCGTCGATGACGGCCAGGGCCAGGTCGCGGAAGATAACTTTCGGGAAAAAAAGGGCCTGGGTTCCCACCGCCAAGGAGACGGCCCCCGAGGCCAGATTGGCGATAACTTTCTTTTTTTCCGCCGCGGGGACGGAGCCCGCGAGGAAAGCGATATTGACCCCCAGGTTTTGAGCGCGGTCCCGCAGAAAGGCGAAATGCTGACGCGCCAAAAGTTCCGTGGGGGCGATGAGGGCCCCCTGGCGGCCCTGGCCCGCCGCCTGGAAAAGGAGGGCGGAGATTACCGCGGTCTTGCCCGAGCCCACCTCCCCCTGGAGGAGGGCGTTCTGGGGGAAAGGGAGCGCGAGGCTTTGGGAAAGGGTCTCCAAGACCCTCGCCTGCTCGGCGGAGAGAGAAAAGGGGAGGCTCGCGAGAAAGCGCTCCTTCAAGGGCTCCCGCTCCGGGGGGCGGGGGAGGGCCGTTTCCTGGCGCTTTTCCTTGGCGAGGAGAATGAGCGTCCGCCAGAGGGCCATTTCCAAAAGGACCAGGGAGCGGAAGGCCCGAGATTCCCTGGGGCGCGGGAGGCGGCCCGGGAGGTTAGGGGGGGCGTGGACGATCCGAATCAGTTCCGTCGGGTCCTTGAGGTTCCATTTAGCCAGAAGGGAGGGGGGAAAAAGGGGAGGGGCGCCGTCCGCGCCCTCCAGGGCGTGGCGCGCGAAGGCGAGGTGCTTGGAGGGGGAGAGGCCTTTCATGGGCCCGTAGACGGGCCAGATTCCCCTTAAGGCTTCTTCCCCGTCGTCCTCCCCGTCCCAGCTCGGCCGCAGGGCGGTGACCTCCGGGTGAGTGAAGGTGGGGGCGCCCGGGTAGCGGCGCCCGCCGGATTGGGAGGGGTAGGGGGGGAAAACGGCCGTCCCGTAGACCGCCACCGTCCGTCCCGGCGCGAGCAGCTTCTGGAAGTAAGGGAGGACGTGGAAAAAGAAGAGAAAGCCGACGGCGCCCCGGCCGGAGAGGTCTTCCACCCGCGCCTTTAGATAGCGCGCGCCCTTTTTGCTGCTTAAAAGTTCCCGTTCCGCGACCGTGGCCTTGAAAAAGAGGGCTTCCCCGTCCTTGGCCTCGGAAAGGGGCCGCGACTCCCGCCGGTCCTGATAGCCGTTGGGGATAATGGTCAGAAAGTCCCCGAAGGCGTGGTAGCCGCGCTGGGCGAGATAGCGCGTCAGGGACGCGGAAATTCCCGGCATCCGCGCGAGGGGGGTATTGAAGGGGGGATGGTTGGGCCAGGGAAACATGCGCGCCGCGGGGGGGGGAAAGGGGGGAAAAGGACGGGAAAAAGGGGGAAAAAGGGAAAAAAGGGAAAAAGCGGAAAGTCCCCCCAGGGCCTGGGGCGCCTATTTTACTAGATAACGGGCCTGGGCGCGCAAAGGCGGCATGTTTTCCCGGAGGCCCACGAGTTCCAAGAGCCATTCGCCCCTCTGGAGGGGGAGGAGAATGGAGGAGCGCGCGTGGCCCTCCACCCGCGCGCGGGAGATTTCCTCGCCGTTTAAGAGCCAGACGAGCTCGTCCACCGCGGGGACGCTCTGGGAATAGGCCTTGAGTTGGTGCTGGTCCGGCGGGAGGCCCGGGTCAAAGGCGTAGATCTCCCCGCCCCTTGGGGCGAGGAGTCGGAAACCCTCCTCGCGCCCCAGGGCCCTCAGGCCCCCTTGGGCTTCCATCTGGGAGTGGTCGCAGGGAGCTGGGAGGGGCTTGTCCGCCAGGTAATACTCGCTGACCGCGTTGGGGCAGTCGGGCCCCGCGGGGAGCCCGGAGATGGGGCAGAAACGCCCGCTTAAAACCTCTTTCGGGCGCGGGGCGCGGGAGACCGTGAATTTGGCGGCGAGCAGGTCGGAGACGGAGCGCCAGAGCTGCCCCGCCCCCATGACCCCGGAGATATGGCTCATGGGCTGGGCCTGAAAGTTGCCGGCCCAGACGCCCACCACGAAGCGGTCGGTAAAGCCCAGGCACCAGTTGTCCTTAAAATTGGTGCTGGTGCCGGTTTTGACCGAGGAGGGGTAAGGGGTCCGCAGGATCCCGTAGGTCCCGAAACCCTCGGCCCGCGCGAAATCGTCGGCGAGAATGTCGGAGACGAGCCAGGCCACGCCGGGCGCGAAGACCCTTTTCGCCCGCGGGGGAGAGAGCGGCTCCGCGAAGGGGCTGACCCGGAAGAGGACGGGGTCCTTCAGAAGGCCCCCGTCGGCAAGGGCGGCGTAGGCGCGCGTCAGTTCCAGGAGGCTCACCTCGCCGCCCCCCAAGGAGAGGGCGAGGCCGTAATAGTCGTAGTCGCGGTCCAGGGAGTTGAGCCCGAGTTCTTGGAAGCGCGCCAGAACGTTTTCCAGGCCCAGTTCCTGGGAGAGATTGACCGCGGGGACGTTTAAGGAACTCGCGAGGGCCTGGCGCGCGGGGACCGGACCCAGAAAGTTCCCGGAATAGTTGCGGGGGGAAAAGACGGCGTCGCTTCCCACGAAGTCGGCGGGCTCGTCGGAAAGGAGGCTCGCCGGGGTGATGAGCCCTTTCTCCAGGGCCATGGCGTAGATGAAGGGCTTTAAGGCGGAGCCCGGCTGGCGGGGGGCCAGGACCCCGTCCACCTGGCCGTCTTTGGGATTGTAAAAGTCCCCCGAGCCCACCCAGGCTAAAATCTCGCGCTCGGGAAGGCTGAAGACGACCACGCTGACCTGCTCCATGCCGAAGGGACGGTAGCGGTTGACGACGTCTTGGGCCATTATCTCGATCTCCCTTTGGATCTCCAGGTCCAGGGCGCCGCGGATGGTTTCCGGCGGCTTTTCGGGAAAGAATTGGCGGAGGTAGGCGACGTAGTGGGGCGCGAGGTAGGGCGGGGGATTGTGGTTGAGGCGCAAAGGCTCCGCCGCGGCGCGCTCGGCCTGGCCCTCGTCCAAGTAGCCCAGGGAGGCCATGCGTTGGAGGATCCAGGCGCGTCGCGAGAGGGCCCGCGCGGGGCGCCGGAGGGGGTTGAAGGCGCTGGGGGAGGCCGGGAGGGCGGCTAAAAGGGCGGCCTCCGCCGGGCTTAAAACGGCGGCTTTTTTCCCGAAATACTGGCGGGAGGCCGCCTCGAAACCCACGGCGAGGCTGCCGGTGGGGGCCAGGTTGAGGTAGGCCTCCAGGATTTCCTCTTTGGAGTGGAGCCTTTCGATTAAAAGGGCCACGAAGGTTTCCTTCAGCTTGCGCCGAAAGGTCCTTGGCCCGGGGGAAAGACCCAGGGTCAGGCGGGCCAGCTGCATGGTGATGGTGGAGCCGCCGCTTTTGATGGAGCGGGCCCGGACGTCCTGGAAGGCGGCCCGGGCGATGGCGAGGGGGTCAACCCCCGGATGGCTCCAGAACCTTTTGTCCTCCGCGCTGACAATGGCGGACACTAAAAGGGGGCTGAACTCGGAAAGTTTTAAAAGATCGCGACGGGAAAGGCTGGGCGAGATAAATTCCCGCAAAGTTTCCCCCCGGCGGTCCGTGACCCGCACGCTCCAGTCCCAGGAGCCCCCGGTGGCCAGGGGATCGGGGGCCAGGCCCAGGGCGAGATACCCGAGCGCGGCAAGGAGGATAAAGGCCAAGGCGCCCCGGAGGGCGTAGGCGCGGAGCCTTTTGGAGAGCGGGCGGGGAGCTTTGGCGGGTCGCGCCGCTTTGGCGCGCGCCTTTTTTAGGCGGGGCATTGGACGGTGGCCTCGCTCCCCGGGGGGAGGCATTTTTTGACCATGCTCGCTAAATAGGGCCGGGGCCAGCATTCCAAAAAAGTATTGACCCCGCCCGCCGCCAGGCCGCGGATGGTGTCCACCCAGCGCACGGGGGAGGTCATCTGTTGGGTCAAAAGGTTTTTGAGCTCGTCGGGATCGCTCACTGGCGTTCCCAGAGCGTTGGGGACGACCGGGAATTTGGGCGGCCTAAAATCCACTTCCCGCAAGACGTCCGCGAACTGGAGGGCGGACTCGGCCATGAGGGGCGAGTGGAAGGCCCCGGAGACCGGCAGGGAAAGGGAGCGCCCGCCCTTGGCCTGGGCCAGGCGCGCGGCGGCGGCCACGGCCCGGGAGGTTCCGGAGATAACCGTCTGGGTCGGGGCGTTGAAATTGGCGGCCACCACCGGGCCTTCGGCGCGGGCGAGCTCGCAGATCCCCTCGACCTCCTCGCCCTGGAGATTTAAAATCGCGGCCATGGCGCCGGGGGCGCTCATGGCGGCTTTCTGCATGAGGGCGGCCCGCTGGGCCACCAAAGCGAGGACTTCCCTTTCCGTGAGGACTCCCGCCAGGCAGAGGGCCGCGAATTCTCCCAGAGAATGGCCCGCCGCGTATTGGGGGGTAAAACCCTGGCTCAGGAAGATCCGGGCCGCGGCCAGGCTGACGGCGAGGACGGCGGGCTGGAGATTGATGGTCAGGGTGAGTTCCTCGATGGGTCCCCAAAAGGAGAGATGGGAGATGGGGCGGCGGGTCGCCTCGTCGGCCAGGCGGAAGAGATCGAGGATCTCGGGGCGGCTTTCGGCCCAAGCCTTGCCTTGGCCGACGTATTGGCCACCCTGGCCCGGAAAGATAAAAGCGGTGTGGGTCATGCGGAATCCTTTGGGGGCAAGGAAAAAGGCCCTTACGGAGATTCGCCCCTCCAAAGCCTTGCCACTCTCTTAAAGCGTACTTTACCCGATCGCGTTTCGCGAGGCAAAAAGAGCGAAGGGCGCCGCTCGCGGGCCCGCGCCGGGGACGCTCCAGGGGGGCCTCTTCCGGGCTCTGGCGAGGGAAACTGGGGGCTTGGGGGCCGCCCCCGCGCGAGGAGGAAGCGCCGTCCCGGGACCCGCCGCGAGAGGGAGGCGCGTTGAAGGCGGAGGCGAAGCGGACGGGTCCGCGATTCGCGAGGGGGGGGGAGGGCGCGCGACTTTCCCGCCCTCCCAAGACGTTTCGCGCGGGAGGATTTTTCCTCGCGAAGGCCGCCGCCGTCTCCCGCGCCCGCGAGGGGCCGCGCGCGGCCCCCTCCAAGCGAGCGCGCCCGAGGGAGAAAGGGGAGCGCCCCGGAAATCTTTTCGCGAGCCTCGCGGCGCGCGGCGCTAAGCGACGCGCGAAAATGAAGAGGGCGCGCGAGGGAAGATTTCCCGGGGGGCTTTGAAGGTTAGGCGCGCGCGACGCGCGCGAGCCAATATTTTCGCTTGGGGAAAAAAAGGGCGCGGAAATCGCCGCGCGAAGCTTCCACGAATTTTTTTTCTCGCGCGTAAACCCGCGCGCGAAAAGCTTCTCCATTTGGCCGTTCCCCAAGGCCGCCGTGGCGGTCTTGGTTGAAGCTTCGCTTTTCTTCCCGCGCCAGAGGCGCCTGGAAGAACGCGCCGCGGGCGCGCCTCCCCCAAAATATTGGCGGCGCGTTTTCGCCGCGCGACTTTCGGCGTTACCCCTTAAGGGATCGCGAGCGTAAGAGGCGTTCCGCGCTTAGGGGAAGCGGCGCGCCTCCATGGGGGATAATATGAAGGCGGAAAAAAATCGCGCGGCGCGCCTTATTCGCGCGCGAGGCGAAGGCCTCAAAGGCGCTCTCGCGGGTTCGCCCGTTTTTTTTCCGTGAGCGCGAGAGGCTTTTTCGCTTTGAAAAAAATCCACAATATGTTCGGCGCCGCCAAAGGAGGCGCGGCGCGCGGCCCGGGGCGCGGATCCCTGTTTCGCCTTTCGCGCGCGGCGCCTCCGCCATCGCGATTCCCAAAAAGACAAGGCCGGGGCGAGGCCCGGAAGCGCGGCGCGCCAAAAGCCGCGCGCGCCTTAAGTGGGCGCGGGGAGGGGGGGATAGGCGCGGGGCGAGAAGGCCCCTCGCGGAAGGGCCCGGAGCGCGGGACCGGGGAAGGCTTCCGCTCTCCGGCCCGCTCGCGCGTCGCCGCGGGGGAGCGTCTCCTGCAAAGTACGGCTAATCTTGTCACGCGGGCTTTTTTGTTTTAAAATTTTGTAAATTTTTAAGCTTTCCGCGACAAGCGTAGGCGAGGGGCGAGCTTAGGGATTAAGGCCTCCGCTAGCCCTCCTTGTCCTTATCTCGTTTTTCCCCGCGCGGAAAGGGACGGAAAAAAGAATATCGCATGCGTTTTTACAATCCCGTTTTTTGGGGCGACAGACTGTTTATCGTAAGCTCCTGGACTACGCCTCTCCTGAAGGGCCCTCCCCGGGCGGCGGTGGGGGAAAAAGAGTTTTGGCTGGAAGACGGGCCCCCTTTCGAGCTCGTGGGTCTCAATTTTTGGAGCAAGGCCGTCGAGCTGGGGACCTTGGGGCGAATATTGCGCCTGGATTGGGCCTTTCCCGCTCCGGGCCAAAGTGACGACCTTTTGGTCAAACTCATGGGGGACCAGGCCCCCTTCGCGGCTTCCCTCAAACTGCTCTCGCGCTTCCGTCCCCCCTTGGAAATAGACGAGCCCACGGTCCTTTTAGCCTTCGGGGTCACGGACACGGGCCATACCCCCTTGGGCTTGACTGACGCGCGCCGGGAGGCCCTCCGCGAGTTTTTGGGCGCGAACCCCGTTCTGGGGCTCTTCCACGAGGAAGAGGCGCGCTTTTTTACCCAAGGCCGGCCCGGCTTTCCCCCGGGGAAACCCTGGCCGGGCCTCGGCGGGGAATTTTTGGGGTCCTCGGGCCCTTCCCTTTCGCTCTGGCGCGTTTTTTCCTGGCTGCGGGAGAGGCGAAATCTCCCATACCCGCTGGAAAAAACGGTCTTCGCCCTCCCTTCCGCTTCTTGGATGAGGCGCACGGCGGAACTGCTGGGCATGCTTCCCCTCAAGTGGTCCGCCGCGGGGAGTTTTTTCCAGGGCTCGCCCTCGTCGGCGACCTGGGGCGACGTCCTGAGGGCCGTGGCCCCTTCCCAGAAGGTCGAGGGCCCGGCGGAAGGGCTTTTTCCGGTCCCGGTTCTGTCGGGCTCCCTTTTGGACAACGTCTTGGGCTCGCTCAAGGGCGATTTCTTTTTGGCGAGGGACGGGAAAGACGCGCCCCGGCGCCACGCGATGATCTGCGGGCCCACGGGGACGGGCAAGACCCTTTTAGGCACCTTCGCGCTCATGAACGAGTGTCTGGAGCGCGGTCGGCCCGTGGTTTACCTGGGGCCAACCCGCATGTTGGTGGAAGACGCGGCTTTGGAGTTTACGCGCATTCTGGGGGCCGTGGAAAAGGAGGTGGGCCAGAGGGATCTGATACCCCGGGACGATATTTTAGTGTCCACGGGGGAGGCCTTCGCCAATGACGCGCGGATCGCGCGCGGCGATTTTCGCGTGGCCTTCGTCGTCTACGAGAAAGTCAGCAATTTTTTCCTAGGCTCGGATTTGCTCCAAAGCCTTTCCATGGCCTTGGTGGACGAGCTGCACATGCTGGGGGACCGCAACCGGGGCGGCGCCCTCGACGCGACCTTGGGGCGGGTCATTATCGAGTCGGCCGCCCGCGCGCGGGCCGGCGCCACCCCTTTAAGGCTCATCTGCCTTTCCACGGGGGCCATGGCGGAGGACAAGACCTTAAGGGAACTTCTGGAGGGCCCGGGCCAGGAGGCGCCCCTGTCGCTATCGGTCAACGAGCGCCCCCAGAGGCTCTTAATCTATATCCAGCCCACCTCCCCGTCCCTGCGCTGCCGGGCCTTCCACGTGGGGAGGCTGGCGGACCCCGCGCTGACCCCGGCGGATTTTGTCCTGGACGTCGGCCGGGGCGCCAAGTTCATTCACGCGCTGGACGGTTGGCTCCCGGGGCACGAAAAAGTCATTTACGCGTCCTACGACGGCGCCGCGCTCGTGGCCTTCGCCCAAAGGGTTCTCTCCTTTGGGCGCCAGCGGGTCCCGGAAATGGCCCAGGACGGCCACTGGCTGGAAGAGCTGCGGCGCAGCCTGGTCCGCTACGGGGTGGAAGAGGGCAACATGGAGTTTTTCCTCTCCTGCGCCCAGAAAGGGATCTTTTTCCACTACAGCGGCCTCGGGCGGGAGACCCGCCGGCTGATGGCGGAAGGATACCGCCGTTTCCGCCCGGCGCCCTATGAGCCTTTTATCCTCTGCGCCACGGAAACCATTTCTTACGGCGTGAACCTGCCGGCGGACGCCCTTTTTCTGGAAAACGTGAGCTGGCCCCGGAACCGCTTCGACAACAGTTTTTCCATCGAGGCCCTCACCACCAACGAGTTTCGGAACCTCGTGGGCCGGGTGGGGCGCCACGGTCACATCCGGCCGGGGCTCATTCCCACCGTAATTATCAATTTTCCTTTGGGAAAAGCCTTAAAGGACCAGAATTCCTTCCGCCGCAAAAGGGAGGAGCTGGCCAACGTCAGCTCGTCGACGCCCACTTTGAGGATTGACTGCGAGGACATAAAGCGCTCCCTTTTAAGCGGCCCGCGCCGGCGACTCGAGGAATATCCGGGCCCCTTGGGGCGCTTTTACCTTTTGGCGCTTCTGCACGCCCACGCCATCGCCCAAAAGCGGCCGGTGACCCTCGGGGCCATCGCTAATTTTTTGGAAAACACCTATCTGATCAGAAGTTTCGCGGAAAGCGGCAAAGCGGGGCGGGGCAAGATCCTCGCCACGAACCTGCGGGCCTATTACCGGCATTTGGCCGAAAATTTCGGGGATCTACTGGTGACCGTCGAATACGGGAAAGACGCCCCCGAAACCTACGCGCCGCGCGAGCTCGCCTTAAATTTGGCCCGCAATGGCACTAACCCCATGAGCCTCAAGGAACTTAGCTTCTTCCAGGAGGGTTTTTCCCCCGCTTCCCCCTGGAATGACGCGGCTCTCCACGGGCTCAAGACTCTTCTTTTAACGCCGCTTCTTTCCGAGAATCGGGGCCATTTTTTGCGGGTTTTCGCCGACCCCCGGAGCCTTGCGGAAGTCGAGCTCAAAAAAGCGCGGCTGGGCAAAGGGGAAGCCTTGGCCTATTGGAAAAGGGAATTCGCGCCGCTCGCGGAAACGTTAATGGAAAAGGAAGGGGTGAGCTTCGATTTGGCCTGGAAGATGGCCGCGCGCCTTTACGGGCTCGTTTCTTTTCTGGTCAAAAAACACATCGGCGAAAATTTCCGGCGCGTCGCGGGCGACGCGGCGATTTTCGCGACCGTCAGGGACGCTTTGACGCGGCAGCTGGTGGGGGTGGAACTGTCGCTCCTGATGTGGATCGGGGGAGACTCCGTCAAAAGCATCGTCGAGAAACTGAGCGCCTTCCGCAAAAACCGTTTCGTCCCCGCCGACGAGGCCCAAAAGAACGAGGCGATAGACAGGATATACTTGGAAGAGGGGCGGGACGGCTTTGACGAGGCGGCGGCGGGGGGCGTGGCCGCCTTGAAGGATAATGACGCGAATGAGGAATTTTTCAGCGGCGCCCACACCCGTTCCTTTAACTATCGGTACCGCGACAAGGTGGCTCTGCTTTTGGACAGTCGCCTGGCCTTCGGAAACCTGTCGGGAACGCTTAAGGGCGAGTTCGCGGAGAGCCTCAAAAACATGATCGACCGGGTCCGCTATGGGCTTCCCTTCAAGAATATCGAGCCGTTTAAAGAGACGAGCGTGAAATGGCTGCTCAACCGCGAGGAATGGCTGGGCGCTCATAAGGGCGATAAATAGTCGCTCTTCGCCTTGGGGCTTGGGCGCGTCTTGGCTCCCCTCAAGTTTTTTTCGAAAGGGGCGGGCGCGGCTAATCCTTATTTTTCCACAAAAAAAGCTTGAGGCGCTTTTCTTTCTGGCGCGCGGCGCGACGCGCGGATAACGGCGAAACGCGTCGCGCCGCGGGCGCGAAAAGATAATTATTTTTTGCTTCCGTTCCGTTTAGGGCTTTTCGCGCGGAGCGGGGGAAACTAACGGCGCGCGGCGCGGGGAAAGGGGCGGGCGCTTTTTTTAAGCGTCCTTGGCGGAAGAGGCCAAGGCCAAAAGGCCTCCCGCCAAGAGCACGCGAATCTGCCGGGGGGAAGCGTCCAGCCGTACCGCGATTTCCGCTCCCGCGCTTTCGTCGTGGAGCGCGAAATCTTTCCCGGAGGCGACTTTCGCGCGGATATCGTCGACGCTAAGGACGCTTCCGGCGCGGATTTTGGCCCGGTCGGCGGGATTTTTGAAGAGAAGGGGCAAAAGCCCGAAGTTGCAGAGGTTGGCCTGATGGATGCGCGCGAAGCTTTCCGCGATTACCCCGGAAAGCCCCAGATACCTGGGGGCCAAGGCCGCGTGTTCGCGGCTGGAGCCTTGGCCGTAGTTGGCGCCCGCCACCACGAAGCCTCCCGCGGAAGCTTTTTGGCGCTCGACGTAGTCGGGGTCGACGTTTGAGAAGATATAGCGCGAGATGGCCGGGATGTTGGCGCGGAGGGCGAGGATGTGGGCCCCCGCGGGGAGGATGTCGTCGGTCGTGACGTTGTCTCCCAAAACGAGGGTGACCGGGGCCGCCAAGGCCTCGGGAAGGGGCGCGAAGCGGGGGAGGGGCGCGATGGAGGGCCCGCGGATAATTTCCGTCTCTTCCCCGGGAGGGGCCGGAGCCAAAAAGAGCGAGTCGTCCACTTGAAAGGCGGCTGGGGCCCGCACGACGATGGGCGCGCCGAACTCGCGGGGATCGGTCAGCTCCCCTTTCAGGGCGCTGACGGCCGCGGTCTCGGGGCTCACCAAGTAGAGCGCGGCCGAGGGGGTCCCGCTACGGCCCGGGAAGTTGCGGTTGGCGGTGCGCAAAGAGACCCCGCCCGAGTGGGGAGCCTGCCCCACGCCGTTGCAGAAGCCGCAGGCCACTTCCATGATCCGCGCCCCCGCGCGGATTAGATCCGCGAGAGCCCCGGAATCCGCGAGCTCCAAGAAGACTTGGCGGGACCCGGGGGCCACGATCAGGCTGATTTGCGGGGGAACGCGCCTTCCTTTGAGGATTCGCGCCGCGGTCATCAGGTCCTGGTAGGAGGAATTGGTGCAGGAGCCGATGGCCACCTGGGCGACTTTCACGCCTTGGGCCGCGCGGACGGGCCGCGCGTTGTCGGGGCTGTGGGGCAGGGCGACCATGGGCTCGAGGGAGGAAAGGTCAATTTCCAAAGTGGACTCGTAGCGGGCGTCGGGGTCGGCGCTCAAGGGGCGATAGTCCCCCTCCCTCCGTTGGAGGGCGAAAAATTCCCGGGTCCGCTCGTCGGACGGGAAGATGGAGGTAATGGCCCCGGTCTCAATGCTCATGTTGCTAATGGTGGCCCTTTGGGTCACGGAGAGCTCTTGGACCCCGGGGCCCTGAAACTCCAGGATATAACCCCGCCCTCCGGAAACGGAAAGGCGCCTTAAAATTTCGAGGGCCGCGTCCTTGGCCGCGGTCCAGGGCGGGAGGCTTCCCGTCAGGAGAATTCTTTTGATTTGGGGCATCCTGAAATAGAACGGGGCCCCCCCCATGGCCACGGCCACGTCCAGGCCGCCCGCGCCGATGGCCAGTTCCCCCACGGCGCCTCCCGTGGTGGTGTGGCTGTCGGCCCCCAAAAGGGTATCCCCGGGGACGCTGAAGCGTTCCAGGTTGAGCTGGTGGCAGATGCCGTTGCCGACCTTGGAGAAATAGAGGCCGAACTTGCGGGCCGCGGTCCGCAGAAAGGCGTGATCGTCGGCGTTGTGGCTGGTGACCTGGAGGATATTGTGATCCGCGTAGATCACGGAGCGTTTGGTGGAAACCCGCGCCTTGCCGAGGGCCTCGAACTGCAGCGTGGCCATTTGGCCGGTGGCGTCGTGGACCAGGGTCTGATCCACGCGGATTCCGATTTCCTGGCCGGGCGTCATTTCTCCGTCCGCGAGGTGGGCTTGGATGATTTTTTCCGTAAGGGTAAGGGGCATGTCACGCAAATGGGGCCGTCCTGGGGGGGCGGGGTAAAACTAAACGCGCTCCAGGATCTGGCGGGCGAAGGCGGAGGTGGAGGAACTGGGGGCTCCCGGAATTTGGCGGGCGAGGTCTTGGGTGAGAAAGCCCGCGGCGACGGTCTGGGCCAAGGCGTCGCGAACCCTTCGCGCGCTGTCTTCCCAGGAGAGATAGTCGAACATTAAGGCCCCCGACAAAAGGAGGGACGAGGGATTGGCGACGTCTTTGCCGGCGTATTTGGGCGCCGTGCCGTGAGTGGCCTCGAAGACGGCGGCGCTGTCGCCGATATTGGCCCCGGGGGCGACCCCCAGGCCGCCGATTTGGGCGGCGAGGCAGTCGGAAAGGTAATCCCCGTTAAGGTTGGGGGTGGCGATGGCCGAGTATTCGCTGGGGCGCAGGAGGGTCTGCATAAACATGTTGTCGGCGATGCGGTCCTTAATGACGAGGCGGGCGTCGCCTTCTTGGGCCTCGCTTTCGGGGACGGTTAGCCCGGGAAAATCGTCGCGGGCCACCTCGTAGCCCCAGGCGCGGAAGGCCCCTTCGGTGTATTTCATGATATTGCCCTTGTGGACGAGGGTCAGCGAGGGGAGCTTTTCCCTTAAGGCCCAGGCGATGGCCATTTTCACGAGGCGTTTGGAGGCCATTTCGGTCATGGGCTTGAGGCCCAGGGCGGTCCGCTCTTTAAGGGAGACGCCAAGGCGCTCTTGGAGAAAGGCTTGGAGGGCTTCCGCTTCCGGGCTCGCCGCGGGCCATTCGAGCCCCGCGTAAACGTCTTCGGTGTTTTCCCGGAAAATTATGGCGTTGATTTTTTCCGGGCTTTTAACGGGGCTGGGAACGCCGGGGATATGGGAGATGGGTCGCACGCAGGCGTAGAGCTCCAAAGCCTGGCGGATGGCGACGTTGAGGCTGCGGATCCCGCCGCCCACGGGGGTCGCGAGGGGACCTTTGAGGCTCGCCCGCGCGGTCGCGAGGGCCTTCATGGTTTCCGGGGGCAGCGAGGCCCCCGTCTCCCGGAGGGCTTTTTCCCCGGCGGGGAAGGTTTTGAAGGTCAAAGAGCGCGAGTCGCGGGCGGCCGCTTTCGTCAAAATGGGAATAACGGCCGCGCAGAGTTCCGGGCCCACCCCGTCTCCCTCCAGGAGGGGGATAAAGGGGGGCGCGGCGGCGGGTGGCTTCGGGGTGGCGTCGGGGTGGGGCATGGGATTTTTGGCGCGCGCGGGGGAAGGCCCGCTCTCCGGGGGTTGGCGTGGGGGGAAAGGGAAAAAAAAGGGGAAAAGCTAAAAAATTCGGACGTTAAAAAACGAGGACAAAGAAGAGCAGGGTGAGGATTTCGGAGATTTCGGTGGTGGACCCCAAGAGATCTCCCGTGACCCCGCCTAAGGTTTTGTTCCAGACGAAGATGAGGGCGACTCCCCAGGCCACGGCGGCGAGGAGGGAAAAAAGGGCCGGCCAGCCGCCCCAGACGCTCATGAGGAAGGCGAGGGCCAGGGCGAGAAAAAGCTCGCGCGCGCCCGAGCGCTCCACCATGTAATAGCCTAAGCCCCCGCTGGGGCGGGCGTAGCGGCAGAAAACCGCCACCACCGAGGTGGAAAGGCGGCCCCAGGCCGGAAAGAGGATTAAGGCCGTCACTCCCAGGGGATGGGAGAGGCAGGCGTGGATCAGGGAGGCCTTGAGGGCGATATCCAGAACGATGGAGAGGACTCCGAAGGTGCCCTGATGGGGATCCTTTAAAATCGCGAGTTTCTCTTCCAGGGAGCGGTGGGAAAGGAGGGCGTCCATCGTGTCCGCGATTCCGTCCAAATGGAAGCCCCGGGTGAGGATAACGAGGAGCGCGACCAGCGCGACGGCTTCCGTGGCCGGGGGAAAGCCGCAAAAGTCCAAGACGAAACGGGCCAAAAAGAGAATGGCCCCAAGCGTCAGGCCCACCAGGGGATAAAAAGCGGGAAAACGCCCGAAATCGTCGGGGGTCAAGCGCTCGTCATGGCCCAGGGGCAAAATGGTCATAAAGGCCGTGACGTTTAGTATTTGCCGAATCGTTCGCACGCGCGAGGGGGCTTCCTTCCCTAAAAGCCGGGGCTAACCCCCGAGAAAGGGTCCGCGCCGGCCAAAAAGGGAATATAGCAAATTTAGCCGCCCGGAAAAAGAGAGCCCAAGCGCTGGGCCGTATTGGCGAGGGTTGGCCGCGCGGGGCCCAAACGCCCCAAAAAACGCGCCAGGGCGCGGCGCGCTTTTGGGATGGCCCCCGCGCGGCCGTCGCCCGTTTTTACGCCCATAGAAGCGCGCGCGTCTCCCCGCGAGGGAGCGGCGGGGGATTTTTTAGCGATAAAAATTCTTGAAATAGAGCGGCTATTTCTGTAAAAAAATTGCGGCGGTTCCGTCCGCGCGGGGGGAGGCCCCGCGGGAGCCCTTGCGGGCTCCTTTCCTTTTTTCTATTGTGGGGGCGCCCCGGTCTTTAAGGCCCCCGCGGGCGCGAGCCTCTGGCGGGGCCCATCAGAGCCCCCGCGAGGGGGGCCGCCGACCGGATTTTTAAGATAACCTTTAGGAGGGGTCTTCGTGGAAGACAATTTGAAATTTTCGCCGGATCATATCTGGGTGAAACTTGAAGAGGACAACTGCGCTTTGCTCGGCTTGACCGAGGAGCCTTTGAAGCTCATCCAGGATTTTAACCGGATCAAATTTCCCGAGGAGGGCGACGAGGTCTCCAAGGACGAGATTTTCGGGAGCATCCTGGAAAACAAAAAAACGCTTTTTCCCCTCGTGGCCCCTCTGTCCGGCGAAATTCTGGCTATCAACGACGACATTGAGGACGCCACCGAGGTTTTGATTGAGGACAATTATGAGGAGGGGTGGTTGGTGCGCCTCTTAATCCAGGCCCCCGAGGAGCTTGACGAGCTTTTGACCCGCGAGGAGTACGAGGACTACGTCTCCGAAGTCTACGACGACGATTTGGACGAAGAGGAGGCGGACGAGGAAGAATTCGCGGAAGAGGATGACGAAGGAGACGACGACGATTACTAGAAGGCCCTCCCCGGGCCCGCCCCTCTCGCCTTTGAGGCCGGGGCGCCCGCGGAAAGCGGGGGTTGGGAAAGCCTCGCCGGGAGTTTTCCCCAGAAATCCCGGCGGGGGAGGGTGAAACGCCCCCGCCCGTCGCGCGCGCGAGCGCGCGACGGGCCTCCCCGCGCGGGGTTTAAGAGAGGCGCGGAGCGCCTTTATTCGCTGGGGAGTCCCACGGACTGCACGGCCAGGACCTCAAAACCGTCGTCGAGGGCGAGTTTGCCCTTCAGGACGTCAATCCCCGTGAGCTTGACCACGTTGGCCAAATCAGCGGAGGCGCAGTAGAGCCCCGCGGATTGGTAGGCCGAGCCCACGTGGAGCGCGCCCATCGAATTATTGGGGGCCGCGAAGAGCAAGGTCAGCGGGGAGGCCGCGTACTCTTGGGTGAAGTCCCCGGCGAGGGCGAGGTTCAGGGCGTTTTGGGCGGCGTCGTATTTGTAGACCCCAGTGGGGAGAACGGCGTAGACCGCGATTTCCTTGCGGTCGCGGGCCGTGGGAATGGTGAGTCGGCCGTCGTCCCGGTTAACGCCCGCGGCGGCCCAGAGGATCTCGGAGAGCTGTCTTTCCGAGAGGGGGTCGCTTTTAAAGCCGCGCTCGCTGTGGCGCCCGTTTAAGGCGTCCATGAGGGGCGTGCCCCCGCTTTTGACGACGGGCGGGAGTTTAATCTGGTCTTGGGCCAGGGCGCGGTGGTCGGCGGGGCCCTGGAAAAAGGCGAAAGTGAAAGCGAGGACGGCGGTCGCGATAAGTTTGAGCATGGCTTTCTCCGAAATGACGCGCGTGGGGTCTTCCGATACTTAAGGGGCGGCCCCTCTGGGGCGGTCGGGCCGCGAGGCCGCGGGGGCTTAAAAAAGCTTCCGGCGGAGAGGCGGCCCGGGACGCGGGAGGGGCGACGGTCAAAATTATAGCAAAAATTGACGCCGCTGGAAGGAAGGGCGCGAGGCGCCCCCGTAAAAATAGCCACGGAGAGCCGCGACGGCGCGCGCCTTTCGCCGGAGGCGACGCGCTCGCCCCCTCGTATTTCGCGAAAGACGAGCGCGGAGCCTTGACGGGAAAAAGCCGCGAGCGCGCCTTGAGGGGCTTTTCCCGGCGTTGGCGACCTCGTCCGGCGTTAGCGTCGCGCTAACGCCGGACGCCGCGAGACGTTTTAGAGAGCGCTAGCGTAGCGTCGATTTTGAGCTTATGGATAAATCTTTGGCGGTTTTCCCCTGGCTTTCTCGGTTGGAAAAGCCCACGCTGTTTTTCGCGTTACGCAAGCGAATAACGCCGTTGTTTCTTTACGCGCGCGCGTGGTAATCTCGCGCCATCTCCGTTCTGGCCGGGATACTATCCTTTAAGCGCGAAACGCGCGCGACGACGCCGTTCGGAGGATTCTTCGCGAAGGGAGGCGTCCGCCTTAACGGACAGCGCCGTTAAAGCGCGTTAGGGCGGAGCCGCGCGCGAAAAGCCGCGCGCGGCGTGGGCCTTTTCAGGGGGTATCCGCCCCAAGCCAAATGGTCGGCGAGACGCGCCTATAAGCGCGATATTTTAAGGGGCGAAATAAAACGCCTCTTTCCGGTGATTGACCGCGGAAAGAGGCGCGCGCGAAACTCCGGCGAATTGGTCTGGAAGAACCTATCTTAAATACTAAAAAGTAAACTCCATGGTCAAATACGCCGAAGTTGGCGATACCGGGCTGTATGTATAGTACCCTTCCGCGTCTGGAACGCCGTTTTGAGGCCTATAGTTCATGACGTTCGTGACGTCAAAAATGACGCGGTATTTCTCGTTAATCCCGTAGAAAAGTTGGAGATCCAAATTGCAAAGGTTATGCCCAGGATAGTAATTATGAATTACGTTGGGCCTGGGATCGTCGCGAAGAGTTAGATCCGCGTTCCAGTTTAGACTGACTCGGCCTCCAGGGCCTAAAGGGGGCTCATATCTGACTTCAAAGTTAAAAATATGCCTTGGAGTCGAAGCGTAACGTCGCCCGTTAAGATGTGGGGAAGCGGCGTTAGTGACATAGCGGACATCCTGATAGGTATAGTCAGCCGAAATAGTCAGAAATTCAAGCGGAAAGAGCTTAACATAATTTTCAACGCCTTGCCGCCGCGTTTTGCCGACATTCTCTAAGCGTTGCGTCACGGTATTGTTCTGGATATCATCGGATGTCTCAGCCAGATAAACGACTGAGCCAAACTCGATAAAATCGCGTGGCGCGGCCCGGAAACCTAACTCAACCTGATCCCTGATAGTTGGTTTCAGAGATGGGTCATTGTAAAATACCGCGCCGCTCAACGCTGGCAAATTAAACCCTCGCCCATAACTGGAATAGATCTCCAAGAAATCCAGGGGGGTAAATAGAATACCCGCCTTAGGGCTAAAAATAGACTTGTGGTTTGACTTGTATCGCTCAGGATAGTTTGGGTCGCGCGATCCCCTCTCGAAATCGCCCCACATATTGTCGTACCGTCCGCCAATCCTAAGCTTTAGGGTTGGGACGATTTGATAGTTTACCTCGCCATAGAGGGACACCGTGTTTAAAGTATGGGTGGCGTCCCAGGTTTGTTCGTGGTGGGCGGCGCCCGATCCCCATCGAAGGTTAAATATTTCCCTTTTCTGTTTCTCCCAAAGGTAATCGGCGCCGAACGTAACGGAAAAATCATGGTTCCCGAAAATTGTTCCACGATGATTGTATGAAGCGCCGATTCCGAAGGCCGTCCTTTTTCCGGTCTGATCTTCTCCGGAAATATCTCCGTAGCTATATGGATGGTTTGGCCCTAAATGCCCGGTCCACTCCAACTCCGCCATGTTATTTTCCAAACTGGTGGCGAAAGCGTAAAAACTCAGTTGGCTTTGAGGACTGACAAAATAGTTGGCCCAAAGTCTCGCGTCTAAACGGTCCCGACGCCCTCCAGTTTTGTTTCCTTCCCCCGAGCCGTCGTCCACGGCCGTTTCCGGCGAAAGCCAGCTAGCCGCGTGCCGGACCGCCGCCCATTTCGAAAAAGCGGCTCTGACGTTTAAGCTCACCTCTAAATCGTCCGACGGATCGTAAGTCCAGCGACCGGAAAGATTAATTCTATTCCACTTGGAATCTTCCCTCCAACTGTCCGTATGGTAAGCGTCAAAGGCGTAAACATGCCATAAATCGCCGTCCGCTTTAGCGATAATTCCCGTCGCGTTGATAGTGTTGTAAGTTCCGTAGCGTAACGACAGGCGCGTAAAATCGCCTTTTTTAATTCCTTGGAAAGCCGCCGTGCCCGCCCCATTTCCTTTGCCGTATAGCGCTGATACCGGACCTTTGATGATTTCCACGGACTCGATTTCCAACGGTATCAGGATGGTTGTGTCCGCGTAGTTATCCGAGTGGCCCCCGTCGTTGAGAGGGATACCGTCCAAATAAAAACCAATATCCCCGGCATGGCCTCCGCTAAAACCCCTAAATTGAATGGTAGAGACGACTCCCTGTTCGTTAAATTCGGATATCTTGACTCCCGGGGCCTGTAAAAGCATGTAAACTGGGGTGTGGTAAACCCGGTCGCGGATGTCCCGGTTATCTAGGACGATCGCGCTAGTGCTCTGGAGTTCTTCCCGACGATTGACGCTTTTAACCTCAATTACGCCTAAATTGCCAAAATCGGAAAGGGTGACGTCCCGCGCCAATAGTGGGTTCCCCCACTCCGACGCGGTTAAAAAAATCAATAGAATGAACAATAATGTCACGAAAATCTCGCGATACGCCAACATAAACGCTCCTTGTTTCGGCGACTGAGGCCATTAATTTAAATTGACCTCGAAAAGTAAGTTTCTAAAAATTGGCGGAAAATAAGTTCCGCTCCTCGCCCCGGAAACGGGGTATACGCGGTCCTGGATAATCGCGCGATAATCCGTTACCGCGAATGTATTTTTATTAGCCCACGGAAAATACCTCTCGCGCGCGCTAAAGGCGCTGGGCTTAAGCAAAAAAAAAGACCGCCCCAAAGCGTTTCCGCTTTATGGGACGGTCTTCGTAACCGTTATCGCTTAATTAAATTTTTCCAGAACTTGAAAGCTGGCGCGGCGCGCGCTATAGCTATCCTAAGATATGCCGCTATAAGAAACGGGGCAAAGCGTTTCTTCGGGTTTTCGTAACCCAAACGGGGATAAGACTATTAGCTTGAAGAGAAAAGTGAAAAGAGAAAAATGGACTGAGACTTGTGTCGCGCGATAGATTTTTACGATAAAAAAATATAACATGATTTAAGAATTTTTGTCAAACCGCGAAAGTATCCAGTATCCGTAAAATATTTTTGACAATTTTAGCGTCACGGCTAGATGACTATTAAAGCGAGTGGCGTTCGTCCCCCCCCCAAAAAAATAGGTCCAGGCGACGTCATGCGCCATAGCGATGGGATCGCTTCTTGAGAAGGGTTTCCGGCTCAAAACTCATTGAAAACGGGCAAATTGACTTGGCGCCGCCATAATATAGCTTTTGGGGAAAAGAAGTCGCGTTGGCAGACGCCTCGCGCGCGTAGGGCGCCGCCGCGAGGCCCGCGCCTGCCCCAGTCGCTTAAATTTAGCTCGAGTCGAGCTTGAAGAGAAGGCGCTCGCGACAAGAGTCTCGGGACCTCATGGAAGCCCACTGAAGCCTTAAGGGAGCCGCGTGGGATGCCGGCCTCTTGGAGTTTAGTCGCTCGGTCGCCCTTGGCGGAGCGTTTTCAGGGCAGAGGCGATTTCTTTTTATCTGGCGTTTCCCAGGCCGCGCGAGCGATCTTTCCCCGCGACCGGCGAAGGCGACGTGGAACGACCCGCCGTTGCCTTGGAGGGCGGAGAAAGCCTTACGTGGCTAAAAACCTCTGGCGCGGGGGCGCGCGCTTTGAGCGAAAGGCGCCTGGTGGGGGAATCTTCCCCGCGCTAAAGGTTTGGCGCTTGAAGAGCGAGGCGTTGGGATTGGCGATTTTTCGGGGGCTCCCGCTGGATGTTGGTCGACGTGAGGAAGGGTTGTTTTCCCTAAAGCTAAGATTGTCTTGGGCCGCTTGACGCGAGAGCGTCACGGCGAGTAGCGCGGCTCGTTTTCGCGGGCGCCTTCAATGGCGGGAACAAATCTTGACTCCGTGAGCTAAACTGGGAGACGCGGAGACGGCGTTCCGCGATTCCCCACGCGTGTTTTCTCGGAGGAGCTTGGGCGCGGGCCCGATGGTGTCCGCGGAGCGGAGGGCTTTTGGGACAAAGACCTTCAAGCGAGGCGCTGGAGGGCGGCGGAAAGTATCATTATCTACTCTAAACTGATCCCGTTGGGACTTCTTTTGGAGAATGAACCTCAAGCGAGGCTTGGAGGCCGGCGGAAAGCACAATTTTTTATCCTAAAATTTAGCGGAAACGATTTATCTGAGTCAGAGACCTCCAAGCGAGGCTTGGAGGGTTGCGGTAAGTATCTTTTCTATCCAACTAAAGAGCAATAATTATGGGTCAAGTTAGTTTTTTTTCTAAATATGTCAAGTAAAACGCGAGAGATATTTTAGGTAGGTAATTATGGCTATACTTTGTATCATTAAGAATCAATCATGGTATATTTAGTAACATTTTCATTCTTGACTGAATACTAGTACCGTGTCAATTTTGTATTTGTGGGTAAGTCTTTGGCATTTTTTCCCTGGCTTTCGCGGTAGTAAAAGTCCACTTAATTTTGCCGCGGGCTGTATTTTTTCGCCTTTCCCAAGCCTTCGCTTCAGCGTTTAACTGTTCTATCGTGGGGATTCGTTGTTTCAATCCGTTATTGATAAGATCACTAAACTCGATTTCCGCCATAT
>JAISCZ010000106.1 GCA_031265205.1 Deltaproteobacteria bacterium | reverse complement strand
TAATCGGGTGCAGGTGAATGGATACTATAGTATTTAAGCTTTTCTATTGATGCTTCCAAAGTTGTACCATGCTCACTTTCACTAAAATGAGCCCATTCATAAGTTACCAAGCAGTGTTAATAACTTTCGCCAATTCAGTCTCGCCTTTTTTTATCAGGGTCAAGGTTATAGTTTAAACGAATTTGATTCGCGCGATCATTGCGAAAACTCTGGCGGACATATTTTCATATCCAATGTAGATAATTTACTCGCGGACTCCGCCGGGGACGGTTCTATTCAATATTCCTTAAGTGGTATTTACCAAATACGTTTTTTCAACAACTACGCGATAGACCTTTTATTCGAAGATGGTTGAGCTACTATTAGCGATATCGAGAGTAACGCCTATTCGCTTGAAAACCGAGAACAGGTATTCAGAAATATGTTGAATATTTTTTTGCCGAATTACCAATGGCTGAAAGATAATTCAGTTTCGGCGAAAGGATTTAAAACAAGCCATGGCGTCATCAAAATGAGCCCGGACTTAAAAGTCCACGCGGCTTATACGATTACCGAAGGAGACAGTAGCTACAACAAGTCGTATTATCTATTTGGATTTAGATCGAAAGAAGACGCGCCTATACTGGAAACATACAATACAATTCGAGATATGTCCCCTTTAGACAGATTTAAGATTTATATTCAAACTCGCCTTGAATATAATTTCCATGCCTTTTTTAATTACGCTTGGACTTATTCTAGGCGCGACGTTAGTTTCTTGGATTCGTATTCACAAGACGAAGTCACGTCTATGTGGCTAGGTATAAATGGCGTTCCTTACGATTTATTTATGGATATGGAAACGGCTGGTGGCGCGAGCGACAACTGTTATAGCGATAAAATCAATATTTCTTACTTAATCGGATTGCCAAAGTTGCGAAAGCCACCGGCGCCGCCGTATAATATTTTATACGGATATTGGGAAAAAATTATCCAATCCGCCGAATGCGAGGCCTATTAACCCCAAATTTAACGGAAATACCGCGAATTCGCTGCCTTGTCTTTTGGGGAGCGCGCGCGAGCGCCTTGTCAGCGATGGGTTTGATAAACGGCGCGATGGGTAAACGGAATAGCGTCGCGGCGATAACGAAGGTCAACAAACCTTTGGACAACTTTGCGACCGCCCGTTGGCGCGTGAAAAACGCGAAATCCCCATGGCGCGGCGCGGACGCTGGTTCAGGGTTTCCATATAGCGTGGGCATCGGTTAGCCGATACCGATATTTTTCCTCCGGCCCCACGAAACACGCCTGTCCGCGTCGCGCCTCAATCCGGAATGACCACGGAAAATATCCAAAAAATGTGTATACGCCTGAATAAGAATAATCGCGAGCCTAACCCGAAGTCGGGCTCGCGATTTATCCAAGCGTAAAATATAACTCAATCGACGCTAAAGGATCCACTATGGCGGACGGAATCTATGACTGGCGCGCCGCGTCCACCCTTGAACTTAATAGAACGGCGATCCAGCGCCGATAAACGCGAGGAAACTCCTATCCCTGGAATGGCGGCGGCCGCCGAAATGTCCGCGGGGAACGCTAAATCGTCACGCGCGTCATGGCGTCTATCTTAACGAGGAAAGACGGGAACCCGCGCGAGAAATAAATCTCTCGTCGCGGCGGGAAAAAGCGACCAATACGCTCCGAAGGCTTCAAACGCCTTTTGATGGCCAGAGGCTATTGACAGCGCGCCCCATTGAAGAGTACGCTTGCTTACCAAGAGACGCGAATGCGCGCTAGATGGACGCGTTTCAAACGCCAAAAACGATCGCGCTTCTCTTTTCTTTCGCTTTTATCTGGAATCGTCGCCGCGCTTTTGGCTCGTCAAGAGTCGCGGCAAACGCTCTAAAATAGTCGTGAATTGGCGTTTAAGCCGCGCCGCCATAAAGAGGCTGTCAACATGAAACGGGATCAAACACTGCCGGAATTCTTTAAATCATTCGGTATCGCCTTTATATGATACTTGAAAAGCGCTCTTGTCATTTTCATTGCCATCTTTTTATACTTTCTGATTTCTTACCATTATACTTACGTCGAATTGACGCCGGAGTATTCCGGCGTGGAATTTAAAAGAACTAGAATCGGGCCAATTTCCGTTGAATTGCCCGCCTCTTTTAATAATTTTCGCCAACTTAGTCTCGCCTTTTCTTATCAGGGTCAAGGTTATAGTTTAACCGAATATGATTCGCGCGATCATTGCGAAAACTATAATAGCAGACATATTTTCATATCAAATGTAGATAATTTACTCGCGGACTCCGCCGATGACGGCTCTATTCAATATTCCTTAAGCGATGTTTACCAAGACCGATATTTCAAAAACTACGCGATAGACATCTTATTCGATGACGGTTGCGCGACTATTCGCGATTGGATTAATTACGCCTATCCGCTTGAAAACCGAGAACAGGTATTCAGAAATATGTTGGATATTTTTTTGCCGAATTACCAATGGCTGAAAGATAATTCAGTTTCGCCGAAAGGATTTAAAACCAGCCATGGAGTCATCAAAATGAGCCCGGACTTGAAAGTCCACGCGACATACACGATTACCGAAGGAGACCATAAATTCAACGAGTCGTTTTATCTATTTAGATTTAGCTCGAAAGAAGACGCGCCTATACCGAAAACGTACAAAACAATTCGAGATATGTCCCCTTTAGACAGATTTAAAATTTATATTCAAGCTCGCCTTGAATATAATTTCCACGCCTTTTTTAATTACGCTTGGACTTATTCGAGGCGCGACGTTAGTTTCTTGGATTCGTATTCACAAGACGAAGTCACGTCTATGTGGCTAAGTATAAATGGCGCCCCTTACGATTTATTTATGGATATGGAAACGGCTGGTGGCGCGAGCGACAACTGTTATAGCGACAAAATCAATATTACTTACTTAATCGGATTGCCAAAGTTGCGAAAGCCCCCGGCGCCGCCGTATAATATTTTATACGGATATTGGGACAAAATTATCCAATCCGCCGAATGCGAGGCCTATTAACCCTAAATATAACGGAAATACCGCGAATTCGCGGCCTTAACCGCCCAAATTTTTACGGCGCGCGGCGTTAACGTTAACGCGGCCATTCGGCTAGGGCCCGCCTGACCCGCCTGGCGGCTCGCGTCGCGCGGGAAAGCGCTTAAAGAAAACGCCCAGGCGAACAAACTCCTTCGCGCCCCGACAAGTTTATCCCTCAAGCCGCGCGCTTAAAGCGACATCCCCAATGGGATAGGCCCCAAGCGCCCCAGGCCTTCCTCGGGAGGCTCGCGATAGGCTTACGCCCCAAAAACGTTTGAGCTTCGCTAAAGCCATAATAATGGGAAATGGAAAGTCGCTGGGCGGAGAAACGGAGCGACGGCGGCTCCCCGCGCGGCGAAGGCGAGCCCAAGCGCCTTTTGGGTACCCGCGCCCCAAAACGCCCCGGGGCGGAGACAGACTCGCCGCGACCGGGGCTAACTTTGAGCGCCCTTAAAAGAAGGCTGACGGAAGCGCGAAAAGCCCCGGCCAAAAGACGGATCCCCACTCAAAGGAGACGGTTGCCGCGCCGAAAAATTGGCCTTGTTTTGATTTTATAGAGAATTTTCTCAATAATTTGTTCGGCATGACGCCCAAACGCCTTTTTTGAGGTCCAATTCCGCCAAAACGCGCTTCATCGCGCGCGCTTTCCCCTTTTTGTGGCTTTCTTTTCCCGAAAAAGGCCTTCGCCCCGTAAATGTTAATCCCCAGAATCATAAGCGCGCTCGCGAGCCTTACCGCCTTAGTCCGCCTCTCCCCAAGCCGTCCATTCCGCGCCGCCGCTTCAGGCGACCGCTTGTGGGCGCGACGCCGCTTCCGCTCCGCGCCATTTCTTTAAGGCGCGCGTAGACTGGCGCGCCCGGCGCGCGGCGCTCGCCTTCTTCTTAAGATCGGGGCCGCCACTCGCTTTGGGATTTCCGCCTTTGACGGGCTCTCCTTCAGGCTGGGCGGCGATGGTGGCGGCCGCGGTTAGCTTTGAGGCCGTCTTTCCCGGAGACCCTGAGGGCCGCGGGCTTTCGCCCTTCAAAGCGGGACTCGCTCTTATCCATGCCGTCAAAGGCGAAACCGCTTGAAGGAAAGCGTCCCGGAACCACGCGCGTCAGCGGCTCCCGGAGCGCGGCGGAAAACCCGCGATTTGTTGGCGGATTATTTTTGCCGGAACGGGGGATAGCGGCTTATTTCCCTTGAAAGCCGCGACCAAAGGCGTCGCCGTCGCCTCAGTCAAGGGCGCCGGCCTCAAAATTTCGTTCGCGCGCCCCAGGTTTTTTCGCGCCATCAAGCGTCGGCTTTATGGCGCCGCCGCATGGCGGCTCGCGATTGCGGGTCCCGCCGTGGAGAAGGGAAGGATTCTCCCCCGCGGGTCGCGACGCTCTGGACTCGGCGTCCTTTTCCCTCGCGCCCCTGGGATCCGGAGCCAGGCTCGGAATGACGCGACGGGGAATCCGGGGGAACCCGCGCGGGAACCCTTCAAGCTCAAGCTCAAGCGTGAGCCCAGCGCCGCCTTCCGGGACGCCAAGCCCCCCCGTCGCGCCTTGAAAATCTTCGGGGGGAGCTCTAAAGTCTCCGCGCCCCGCTCCCTTAAGTCCCCGAAAATAGTCTCATCAAAGCGTGTATTTTGGGCGTCGCGCGCCGATCGGCGAAGCTGAAGGCTCGGAAAACTTGGAGTCATTGGCGCGCAGTCAGCGGAAGACGCCTCAGCCTTACGCGGCTGAGGGCTGATGGTTAAAAGAGCGCCGGTATCCAGTTCCTGACTCATTTTCCATAAAGATTCGCTTACTGGCGGGCCGATTTCGCCTGGGCCGACAGCTGCGGCGCGGATTTGAGCCTCACTGGGCTTGTCGCCGCCGGTGGCCGCTAAAATGTTCGAAAAGCCCAAGTCATGAGTCAGAACCACGTAATCGTTCGTTGGCTTTAGCCCAGGCCAAGATTTTCACGTCCGGGGCGTCGGGACGGCCAACCGAAGACCAATGCCGGGCTTCAACTTTTTCGCGCGAGGAATCCCCCGGAGCTTGATCCGGCCCCAAATGGCGTCAGACGACCACGAAAACATGGAGACCATCGACATTAAGCGGCGATTTAAGTATTCGTCAGATTTCGCGCCGAAAGCCACGGCGCCAGTTCCGTTTCACGCCCGCGAACCCCGAAGGCGGAGCCTTGGCTATTTTAGAGCGCGGATAGTGGCGCGCGGAAAACCTTATCTAGCAGGGATGGCGCGGGATGTCAACTCGCTCTCCTATAGTCCGCCGATTCTCGCGCGCCATAATTTCGCGCGCGGCGACAAATTCCAAGCGCTGGCCTTCGCGTTGGCCATCGCCTTATCCCCAAGGCCTCGCGGAGCCCCCCAACAAGCCGCGGAGGAAGACTTGGGCTCGCCCCGGTCCGGCGGCGCGCGCGGGCGATAGCGGCGGGGCCCGAGGCCCCCCGCCCAAGACGAGCGGACGGCGGGCGACATAAGCGAGCCTCGCGCCTCTCCCGACGCGCAAGCCCCCACCCCGCTCTCGCTCTCGGGGGTTCGCGCGGCGCCAGGGGCGGGCCCCTCTCCCAGAGAGGGAGGGCCCACGGCGCCGCTTCCGAGGCCGCCCCATGGGAGAGCCCTTGAGGGAAGGGATTTTCCCCTCCTTCCGCCTTCCCTATTCCCTTTTTCCTTTTTTGACGGATCGCGCTCCGTTGGATATAATGAAAAAGGATTACTCTGGCCTCGCGAATCCCTCCGGGCCCATCTCCCACAAGCGGCCGCGCCGACCCCACGTAAAGCTTGGCCACGCCTCGCGCGCGGCCATCTTCGGGGCGAATCTTTTCCTTTTGTTTAACTCTCTATTTCGCCACCGCGCGCCAGAGGCTCGCCCATGCGGACATTCCACGCCAAATTTTCCGCCTTTCCCCTTTTCCTCGCCCTCGCTTTCCCCCTCCTCTTCCTCGCGGGATGCCCGCGCGTGGCCTCCGTCCCCGGCGACCAGGCCCCCGAGACCAATATCGATCTCGCCGAACTCCTCCCCGGCAGCCTCAACGTTCCCGTCGTGGAGTACTCTTGGAGCTATCTGGCCAGCAAAAGCCACGCCCGGGTGCGCGGGACGGTTATCAACGACACGGGCGGACCCCTCCAAAGCGTCCGCCTGGTCGCCACCCTCCACGACCAAAAAGGGACGCCCATCGCCTACGGGGAGAGCTTTATCGCCCCCACCTACCTGCCCCCCGGCGGCAAAGGGACCTTCGAGTTTATGGCGCTGATTAAACGCGACAGCGGGGTCACCAGCACCCGCCTGACGGTTTCCTCCCAGACCCGCTCCTATTAGGGCGCGCGCCCAGGGCTTCCCCCTCCCCCCCAAGGCCCCGCGACGGGGCCTTCTTTCCCGTTTTTGGCCTTTTGGAGATACAATTCTTGATTTACATAAAGTCACCAGCCCAGATCGAGAAAATCCGCCTCAGCGCCCGTTTAGCCTCCCAAACCTTGGATTACGCGGAAGAAAACCTTAGGCCCGGCATGACGACCGGGGAGTTGGACAAGCTCATCAACGCTTTTATCGTGAGCCACGGCGCCATCCCCGCCACCCTCGGCTACAAAGGCTTTCCCGCCAGTTCCTGCGTCTCCGTCAACGAGGAGGTGGTCCACGGCATTCCCGGGCCGCGGGTGATCAAGGACGGGGATCTCGTCAAAGTGGACGTGACGACCATCCTCGACGGCTTCTTCGGGGACACCTGCCGCACCTTCGCCGTGGGGAATATTTCCGCGGAAGCCCGAACGCTGATGGAAACCTGTCGGGAGGCCATGCTTTTAGGGATCCAAAACGCCCGGGCCGGCTCCAAGCTCGGCGATGTCGGCCACGCCATTCAAACCCACGCGGAGGCGCGGGGTTTCAACGTCGTGCGGGACTTCGTGGGGCACGGGGTGGGCGTCGAGTTTCACGAGCTCCCCAACGTCCCCCACTACGGAAAACCCGATACCGGCTTCAAGCTCAAAAAAAACATGACCATCACCGTGGAGCCCATGATTAACCAAGGCGCCTACGACGTGCGTATCCTCCCCGACGGGTGGACGGTTTTGACCCGCGACGGAACCCTTTCGGCGCAGTTCGAGCACACCATCCTGATCACGGACGACGGCGCGGAGATCCTCTCCGTTTCCTCCTAAGATATCCTCTCCGTTTCCTTCTATAGGGATCCTCTCCGTTTCCTCCTAAACGGATCCGCTCCGTTTCCTCCCAAGAGTTCCTCTCCGCTTCCTCTTTAAAGGAGTCGGCTTCCAGAGGAGCGCCTTAGCCCCATCTTTTTCGCGAGGAGAACTTTTATGCCGCCCGAACGGCGTGGCGAAAGCCCCGAAGAATATTTTGAGA
>JAISCZ010000088.1 GCA_031265205.1 Deltaproteobacteria bacterium | reverse complement strand
ATATCAAAAGAGAAATTATAAAACATACCATATTTTGTATATAACGATCTCAAATGACAAAATTCGATAGAAAATACATCTTTATTTAAGAATTGGGCTTGTATTTTAAAGTTTCCTGTGATAGTATGTAGACATAATTAATCTTTATAACCACAGAAGGGTTTATAGTGTTCATTTCTTATGATAAAAAGCCAAACGGGTTATACGCTAACCTTGCTATATCTGTAAGAAATGGCCAAAAAGTCATTAAAGAATATCAACATCTTGGCAAAGTTTTGGACAAAGACAATGGGATCTATCAGAGCCGTGAGCGAGGCGTTTTCACTTATGACCTCGAATCCAATTCCTTTGGTAAAGCGCCTGAGGACTTTGTTCCCCCTTTGAATAACTCCCGGAAAGAAAAATTAATTGTTGATTTTGGCGATATTTATTTTCTTGATAAATTCATTAACAATAGCGTTCTGTGCGAATCTATTGATTCACTCGGTTATGGAAACCCGGATACGCTGAAATCTATGATTAGTTACTATTGCCTTGCTTCCTCTGCAAACTGCTATGCGGAAAACTGGTGGAGCGGCAGCTATGCCCATATTTTATACCCAAAAGCCAACCTCACTAGCCAGCGGATTAGTGATTTCTTATCCTCAATAGGTGACGAGTCGCGGCTTCGGATTTTTTTTGACAAATACATTAAACTCTTAGACGCAAATGGAATTAATACCGGAAATATTTTAATAGATAGTTCAGGGCTACATAACAGCATCCGTTTCCCTTTAACAGCTATCAGAAACCACAATGGTGAAATTAGTGACGAGGTAAGGTTGATTTATGCAGTTCAACAAAATACTGGACTTCCAATCTATTTTAGGTACTGTCCTGGCAATGTAATTGATGCAACAACGCTAATACGTTGTCTTGCTGAACTAAAAGAACAAGGCGTAAATACTAAATTTGCCATTCTTGATGCTGGATATTACACTGATGCAAACATCAAAGAATTATTTGAAAGTAAAATATCGTTTATTACCAGGATGCCAGAGAATAGATCCCTTTATAAAGACCTCGCAATTAAATATGGTCCCATTTTATATAACAGGGATAATGCGATAGATTACCCTGGCAGAATTATTTTTTTAAAAACCGTTAAATGCAAATTACACGGATATAATGCATATGCGTATATCGGTTTTGATTATGATCGAAACTACAAAGAGTCTAAAGTATCATTTTTCAAATCAATGGACAAACAAAGAAATGCAAAAGTAGCATTCGATGCCATGCAAAATGGAGGGCTTTTCGTATTATTTTCTTCGCGTCGCTTAGCTAGAAACAAGGTTATGCCTTTATATTACCAAAGACAAAATATTGAACAGATATTTGATATCGGGAAAAATTATGCGGGCATGCTTCCTCTTCGGGTCCATAATGAGGATACTTTTCGCGGACATTTGCTCCTGACATTCATTGCCACTGTTGTGATGAGAATGTTACAAAATCAATTACATGAAACCGAAATAACGCCTCTTTCTCTCTTTATGATTTTACGGAACCAGAAATGTAAAATTTATGAGAGCCAGGTAATAACTTGTGAGCCTGTTAAAAAGGTCAATGACTGTTATAAGATATTTGGCTATAGTTGCCCAATAACGATCCCTATATAGTGATTTTCATAATTTTGTGGTTATAAAGCTGGACCGGGAACTACGGTTTACGCTTTAACATATTTTTGTTTTGGATCATTAGGGTTATTAGGTATAGTCATTTTAATTAACCCGGTTTGGAGTAGTGGAACTAAAACGTTTTTGCGGAAGTATTCTCGAGCGTTTATCTTCACAAATGTTTGCATTTCCGATCTTGTTCTCGGGATGGAGCAAAATTCAAGTAAAGAAAAAGTTCTGTTTTTTAATTCATCGTCTTGCGTATTTTCAGCAAAGCTAATGTTTTGACCATTACGAGCTATTTGATAGTTCATATTCATTAAAATTACGTGAAAATCTGATTCATTAGATAAAAATTGAGCCGCTAAACTGTCATTATACCCAAAAAGATTTTGTGTTTCATCTCTAATTAATTTTAACCCTATTCCTTCTCTCTCCACATAGTTAAGTCTGTATAAAATATCAGCTAAAATCGGATTGCGCCTTTTTGAAGGCACATTCTCAATGTTAAGATCCTGAATTGCTTTATCGCCAAGCATGCCACCTGGAGAGTATATGTCAAGACGATTATCATATATATCAACATGTATTTCACTGCCAATGATGGACCAATCACGGTGCATGATAGCATTGACCAGCGCTTCGAAAACAGCTCTAAAAGCATAATCAGGTTTATTGATCCGATAGTCCTCCATTTTTTTAAAACGCACTTTGGAGTTCATTCTGACAAAATTATGGCTTTGTTTCAATAGTGAGAGAATATCGCCTTTAATTTCATTGTGGTCAATCGCGTCATTTTCGATTGACGATCCTTTTTCGAGTCCATCCCAATGGGTACAGAATACCCTAGCTTGACGTAACGGACAGTTATCAGCGAATAGAAGACCAGCGTAAGTCATAATGCCATTGGAATCGCACATTTCAAATGAAATGAATTCTTTTAGAGTTGGTATTTTTTTACGTATTTTTTTGTATTCTTGCTCGAAAACTGTAAAGGAAAGATCGTTATAATTGTATCGTGACGGTAAGCCGTCAAAAGTTAAGTTATTTCCTTTTAGTAAAAGTTCTTTTAAAGTGGCATCTGACGCTGGGTTACTTTGGTTTCCAACTCTGATGAATGGCTGACAAATACCGTCAGATTTGTAAAAATATGGCGTATTGAATCCTTTAGAAACATTAAGTATGATAATATTTTTTCCATCACTATATTGTTTAGTGTTTAAATTAAAATCTGGAACAGGCGTAATCTTTTCTTTTATGGCGTTACTGATAAAATCGCAATCACTGTTAACATCAACAACGCCAATTGTGATTTTGTCGTCGTCAATTCCAAAAAAAATTTTACCTCCGATTCCGTTGGCGAAAGCGCTAACGGTTTTAAGCCAGCTTTTTGGACGTTTCTTTTCAACAGATGATTTAAATTCAACTTCGGTAGATTCGCTGATTATATTTTTAATCATGAATAGTCCTACCTTTCCATCGCTCGTCTTGCTCCTCGTTATTTGAAATTTATAAGCGAGCGTAAGGTTCTAGTTCTCGTAAAATTACTAAGAGCGGCGATAAATATTGTTTCGCTTCAGTTACCATATTCTCTGAAAAATTAAGCCATTGTCAATAATAACCATCATTGCTCCGCTGTTTTGTCAATCCTTCCATACGCCATTACGTCTTGATATATTCTATTGAGACCAATAGGTCATATAATTATATTTTAAGTGCCTTATGAAGTCAAGATTATTTGGGTATATGGGTCAAGATATTTATATTTAATTTTCAGGGCGCTCCGAAGAGAAGAAAAAGCGCAAGCGCGAGGGAAAATGACCTTAATCCCATGAAAAACAATTTTTTTGTCAAAATTATGAGCTGGGAGAGGGTGGGCTCGCGGCGCGACCAATCGGATTGAGGAAATTTTGGCGTCTTTTCAGGCCAAAATCACTCTTCCTTAGAGCAAGTACTGAGCAAGCTCAGGGGTATAGGAGCTAAGTACGTGAAAAAACAGATTTTTTTTCTCTAAAATAAGTCCTTTCCAGAGCAAGTTGAGAGCAAGCTCAAAAATGGCCCAAATTAGCGCCAGGAAACCCGATGTCAATTGAGGCCTCAATGGCAAAAATTGGGGCCTCAAAGGCGTTAATTGGGGGCTCAAAGGCCGCTCCGAAGGGGAGGCCTTATGGCGGGCTTACCGGAAAGAAGTCTTAAGCCCTCCGCAAGAAGCCTCAAGCCATCTGAAATGGCGGCGTTTATGGTGGCGAAATGGTTCGCTTGGAGAGGGGGCGCCTTGAGCGAACTTCGCGCGAGCGCTCGTCGCTGAAACGCCCTTTCGCGTATTTTGGCGAAATTTTCCTTCCCGCGGCGCGGGCGAGCCGCGTTCGTCCTTTTTAACGTTGAAGGCGCCGCCTCGCCTGGAGGGCGCGGGGAGGTTTCGCTTAAGCTTGAGGCGCGTTTCTTAAGGCAGGGCTTTCATGGCCCCAACGCGCCCGCGGAAAGGCGCGCTCGGAAGGCGCCCTAAATCCCGGCGCGAGCGCTTATCTCCGGGAAAAGACCACCGGGACCGTTAGATTTAAGCGGTCCCGCCGCAATTCCGGGGGGATGGGGGTAAAGGGGGCGACTCTGCGGACGAGGGCTAAAACTTCGTCGTCCAAGGCCTCGTGTCCCGAGCCCACCACTATCTTGGAGCCGGTAACCTGGCCGTCGGAGAGAACCGTAAAATTGACTTCCACCACCCCGGAGATAGTCCCCGCGCGGGAGGGGTATTTTTTATTGCGGTCCATCTTTTGGCGGATCCTGGACACGTAGGCGTCTAAGGCCCGGGCGCTTCCTTGGCCAGAGCCGCCTTCGCCGCCTACCCCGCTTCCGATGTCGCCGGAGGACTGGCCCGCTGCCGGGGCCATGGGCGCCGCGCTCGCGCTATTGGAGTTGGACTCGGCCCGCGCGACTTGGGGAGTAGGCTCCTTGGGCTTGGCTTGGGGCTTAGGTTTGGGTTTGGGCTTGGGCTTGGGTTTGGGCGGAACCGGCTCGGGGGGCTTTTCCGGGGGCTGGGGCAGGAGAATTTCTTCCCCGGCGAAACTTTCGATTAACGAGGGAAGGTCATCGTCCACGAATGTCTCGTCGGGGATGTCGTAGTCCGGGTCGGGCGAAAATTCCGGGGGAGCGCTTGGCGGCGGCGTCGCGGGGGCCCCGCCCATGAGGCCCGCCTCCCCGGACAGGGGGTCGTATTGGGCGAGAGTCATGAAGACTTCCCGCTGGGGAGCCTCATGCTCCCCATTGCCCATGAGTAAAAGTATGGTCACCGCTCCCGCGTGAAGGAACGCGCTGAGGAGCGTGGCCCTGACGATCGCGCTTTCCAAGTACTCGTACATTTTTTCCCTTAGCGCGCGGCGCTGATAGCCGCGCCGAAGGCCACGGTGTATTGAGGGTTAGGAAGCACTTTGACTTCCATGAGGAGTTCGTCTTCCAAGGCTTCTAAAAGTCCCGCGTTCTGGGAAGGCCCGCCGTCGAGGTAGACGTCCCCGTCGCCCATGGCTTTGTGGCGTCCCAGTAAGTTGGCGACCCGGCGCGCCACCGAGTGGTGGAGGCCCTTGATGACGCTTTCTTTGGGAACTCCCTTGGCCAGAAGCGAGACAATCTCGCTTTCCGCGAAGACCACGCAGGTGCTGTTGAGCTCAATGGGGTCCACGGCCATCTTGGCCATTTCCCCAAAGGACTCGAGGGGCGTGTCCAAGATGCGGGCGGCCTGCTCGAAAAATCTTCCCGTCCCCGCCGCGCATTTGTCGTTCATCTTGAAGTCGGAGACTTTGCCGTTGTCGGTTAGGTTAATGACCTTCAGGTCCTGGCCCCCGATATTGATGATGGTGCGGCAACGCCCTTGGCTCAGATGGAAGAGCCCACTGGCGTTGGCCGAGATCTCGTCCACCGTTTGGCCCGCCTGGCTCATGAGTTTCTTGCCGTACCCCGTGGCCACGATGTGGTCGATGTCGCCTTCGGCCAAGCCCCGCTCGTCCAAAGCGCCTTTCACCAGGTCGAGGGCCAAGGCCTCCTGGCCCGGGGCGGTGGCGACCAGGCGGCTCCACTCGATCGCCTCGTTCTGCACCAGGACCATCTTGATGGCCGTGCTTCCTAAATCCAGTCCAATCTTAAAACCCATGGGGAAAATCCTTTCCGGAAAGCGTCGGGACTCGCCGAGACGCGCGCCTTATCCCCCCGCGCGGGCGCGGCCCGCGCGGGGCTAAGGGCTTGGGAGCCCAGGGGAGAAAAACTCCCCCGAGGCTCGGGGCGCGAGCGCCCGCGCCCGCGACTTAAAATGAAGCGCGAGGCGCGCGCGGAAACGCGCGAAAAAAGCGAAAAACGTAAAAAGGCGAAAAACGTAAAACGTAAAAAGGCGAAAAAACGTAAAAAGACGAAAAATATTTAAAAACAAGAAACGCGAGAGATAGGGGAAAGCCGCCCCGCCCGCGAGGGGCGAAGGCGCGCGACAGTTAATTGGCCAAGGAACTGCGGAAGGCTTCCAGGCGGGTGAGCAAGGTTCCGCTGTCCTCCGCGGTGTAGTCGGTTTCCAGCTTGATGAACTTTAAGCCCTCGTCTTTCAGCTTGGGCTCCAAGGAGAGGCTCTCCAGGTCAAAGGGATGGCAGCCCTTGAGGACGTGGAAAACCACCCCCAAATAGAGATCCTTGTGGGCCGGGGCGATAATGTTGTTGACCCTGCGGTCGTTGTCGGCGAAAGTGGGGCACAGGCAACCCTGGTGGTAACGCTGGGCCAGGGCTTTTAAGAGCCCGTGCTCGGAGAGGTCGTCAAAGAAGGCGGCACCGGGAAAAAGTCTTTCCGAGGAGCAGAGATCGTCCATGACCACCACGAGGCCCGCCTCCTCCAGGAGATGGGGCATCTTGAGGTTGGGAAAGAAGATGGGGGAGCCCGCCAAAAAGACCTTGGGCCCTTGGCGGGGTTTTTCTTCTTTGAGTTTGGGGAGGATCTTTTTGAGGTTCTCGGTCCATTCCTCGATCCCCGCGAAGAAAAAGGAATTGGCGATGGCCAGAAAATAGGCGAGGGAGATCTTCCCGGCTCTTTTCAGGTCGATGAGGGCCGAAAAGGCCTTAAAGGCCTTTTGATAGACCTCCATGGAGCGCTGCAGGTCTTTGGCCGCGAGCTTTTTTTGGCCGATGACTCCCAGGAGAAACTTCTTAAGGGCGTAGATTTCCTCCAGCCAGCGCTCCTGGCTCTCCGGGCGGTCCTTTAAATGGGGAAGCTCCAGGCGGTGGGAGGGGCAGCCGTTTTTGATCCCGCAGAGTTCCAAAAGATCGTCAAGCTTGACGACCCAATCGCAGGTGGTGGGGGCCACCCAGGCCTTCCAGGGGGAGTTCCCGTCTTCCCCGGACCTATCCAGCATCAAAGCGCCCAGGGCGGACCGGAGCATGGGGCACATCACCGGGGGAAGAACGGGGGAAGAGAGGCGGGTGGTCACCACGCTGCCCCCAAAGATCTTGAAGGGATGAAACCCGAGGGCGTGAAAAAGCTCCAAGGGGGCTTGGAGGCACATGAGCGCCACCAAGGGTTTTTGGACCCTTTCGGCCACCCTTTGGGGAGAGAGGTCCCCTTCCAGAAGGGAGAGGAAATAATCCAGCTCCGGAAAATGGTCCGGCCTGTTTTTAAGGGCGAGACTTTCCTGGCTAGTCTCGCCCAGATAGCGTTTCGCGGCGATGGACCGCAGTTTTTCTTCCCGACTGATTTCGCCCATTATTTACCTCTTGGAAGCGTAACTGCGGGAAGAAGAAAAGATTTTAAAGGGCCCCAGCTTCACGAAGAGAGATTTGTCGGCCGCGCATCCTTCCGCGCATTTGAAGCAGGCCATGCAATCGGAGTCGTAGACGTTGGATTTGACTCTTTCCCGATAGATGGTCTCGTTGTCCATGGAGCAGGTCCTACGGCAGTTGCCGCAGCCATGGCAGGCCTTAGGGTCTTTGACCACCTTCAGCAGGTAGAGGCCCCGGTAGAGATTGACGATGGCGAGCATGGGACAGAAAAGGCAGAAAAACTTGTCCTTGAAAAAGGCCCCGATGAGCATGCCGGCGGTGATGGCGAGAAGGGCAATGGAAAAGCCGAAGGCCACTCCCGTGGACATGTCGAGCGCCATGTACTGAAAGTCCCCGATGAAGAGCGGCATGAGCGCTTTGGCGGGGCAGATGTTGCAGAAGGCCAAAATAAAGTCCACCGGAAGGATCCCAACGGACACGAGTAGCGGGAAAACGATCATGTAGACGAGGAGGACGTATTTGATCTTGGAAAGGATATGCTTGTGCCTGAGGATGATTTCCGACTCGCGGATCCTAAAAGCCTTCCGGAGCCTCGTAATCCATTCCTGGAAAAGCCCGAAGGGGCAGAGCCAGCCGCACCAGGTCTTCCCCAGGAGAATGACTAAGATCGAAAAAACGCCCAGGCCCCCCAAAAAGAGGAGAAAATTGGACCAAATGGCCCCGTAGGGGTCGCTTCCCTGATACACGGCGGTTAAGGGCAAAAGGATCACGCCCACCGAGCGCTGAAAGATGAGCAGATAGCAGTACCCGGAACAACTGTAGACAAAAGGGCAGGAGAGGCAGGGGATGAACATGCCTATCTGAATCCGCAGAAGGCCCCCATACGTCAGAATAATGAAGGCCAAATGCTGGATAACTACCCTAAGACTAGTCACGCTCATTGTATTTGAACCTTTTCCGTTTCTCGGCGGTGAGGGTTCCCACCATCAGCGCGATCACGGCCACGATGACGAGACCCAGGCCGAGTTTCCGGTAACTCCACTTGGAGCGGGTAACGGTAAAGGAAAAAGTCATGACCTCGTCGCGGGGGAGCTTCAAGAGGGCGACCATGACCTTGGACTCCCCTTGGCCGCCCATGGGTCCGCTGGAGACCTTTAAGGTGGGATCGTCCGCGGCGGTTAAGGAGTATCGGCCCAGTCCGTCGCCTAAGCTCACCTCCTCAAGGGGGAAGGCCCCGTCTTTGGTTTCCGCGAGGACGGCTCTTTCCGCCGTCACGGGCGCGCCGCCCCTTTGGACCGCGAAATCAATGGCCGTGTCCGTTTGGGTTCCGCGGAAAGGCATGTCGTTGTACGAGGATTTCGGGAATTCAAAGGAAGGCCAATCGGCGGGCATTTGGGCGACGGGCTCGGGCTCCAAGCCTTTGGAGTCCTCGTCCATCAGAAAATGCAGAAAATTGTATTGGCTGTAGACGACCTTGTCCGCGAGCTTATACTTGGAATAAACCTCAATGGTGCCAAAACGGACTCCCCTTAGATCCGCCCTCCAGCGCTCCCCGTCCATGACGACGGTCGCCTTGTGATAGGAAGAATCTAAAGGCACTCCGCCGTGCCTCTCCAGGGTCCTGGCCGTGAAACGGTAATAAACCTCGGGAGCCTCGGCGGGTTGGGGAGCGCCTTTGGTCTCCAGGTACAGGCTTTGGACGGCGCTCCGGTTGCTCGCGAAGCCGTGCCCCATGGGAATGGCGACGGTGCTGGCCGAGGCCTTGTCGTCTTTTTTGGCGGGCGCGCTTCCGGCGGGGCTTTCACCGTTCGCCGCGGCGGCGGGGGCCGCGGCGGGAGCCGCGGCGGGAGCGGCGTTGGTAGCGTCCGCCGCCGCGCTAACGGAATTGTCCGCCGCGCTCGGATGTGCGGAATCCGCCGCGGGAGCGGCGGGAGGGGAAGCCGCATGGGCGCGCGGCGCGCTCGCCGGGGCGGGGGGATTTCCCCCGGGATGGCCCGAGGCTCGCGGGGAGGCTCCCCTCGCGGCGGAGGCGGGATACCAATACCCGTAGGGGGTTATGTCCTCGCCCGCTGGGGTGGCGGCGTGGGCGAACCCTCCCAGCGCGAAAGCCAAAAAGAAAAGAACGCCCCCCAAGAACAATTCTTGGGGGAATTGGCGCAGATAAAAATAATTTTGTGTTGACGCGCTCATGTTTTCCCACTTTAAAGGCCAGTCAAAAAAATTGACTTTGGAAAACGCTTAAAAGGCCTTGGAGCCCCTTCCCGTATGGGGAAGGGATTCCAAGGACCTTAAAAGGAAGATGGTTTAGGAAAAGGCGCTGTTTAAAGAGAGCCTTAAGACTAGAATTCGAACCCAGCGCCCACTACTACATGGAAGGCTGGCTCAACGACATTAGACCCTTCTAAAGCGGTTCGATAGGTCTGGTTAAGGATATTTCGTAAACTAACTGAGACGTGGTACTTATGGTCTTCGCCGCCTCTAATTCCAATGGTGTAATTGAGGGTTTGCCAGGCTTCCTTTTTGAGGGGAGTCTGCCTGATGACAGTCGCGCTCTGAAGGCTATCATTAGCTTTTGACGCCATATCCACGTAAAGGTCATTAAAAATCATATGATTTCCACTCAAGGGAGTTTCCAATTTTAAACCAAGTCTTCCTTGAAATGGAGGCACGTTGACTCCACTGGTTTTTCTGCCACGGTTTGGCCCAGTGCCTAAAGTAAGCGTGCGATGGAGGTATGTTACGTTACCGTAAGGAGTGAGAGCTGTTCTGTTCCATCTGAAAGCGTAACTTAAAGCGAGTTCGCTTCCAACAGTTCTAGCCTTATCGCCATTGATGAATAAGTTTGTGGTCGGACTAGTGGCGATAGATTGGATGAAGTTTTTGGATTGGCTTAAGAAGACCGCGAAATCCACGTCCCAGCTATCCGTAAGATAACGGGCGCCAACTTCATAATTGATCGAAGTTTCAGGTTTAAGATCTGGGTTGGGGTATGTGACAGACGCGGTGGCTCCATGCCCAGCGGAACCGGTGTATAGTTGGCGGGTGGTGGGATACCGATATCCCTGGCTTATCTGAGCTCTTAGAGCCAAATCTGAAATTCCTCGGTAAACAACTCCTAAGCTTCCAACAACGTGCGAGTCATGTTGCTTTTCTTTTGGATTATTTACGAAAGCGATACCATCGCGGTGTTTGTAGCGTCCCCGGACATCATTGAAGCGTATGCCGTAAGTCGCTTTAAAGGTATCAGTGAGGCTCCATTCGTCCTGAGCGAATAAAGCGAGAGACTGTTGTTTGACCCTTGCGTGCGAAAGAACAGGAGTGGGATTGTTATAAGGATAGGTAAAAACGCCGGCGGAAATGTCATCCATCTCAAAATCAAGACCGGCGGTAAGGTAATGCGCTCCTAAATTCCATTCGCTCTGGGCTGAAAGGGTGTATTGCTTTTGAAGGCTATAGTTATGGCCGTTAGACCACATGCCCATAAACGCAAACGCGGGATAGTTAAAATCAGAAATAACATCCCTCTCCGCCTCCTGATATGACATGATTAAAGTCACCTTGTCCAGTCGTGGAGTCAGTTCGCGGAGAATTAAATTCGCGGTATAAGTTGTGCGGTTATTTGGCCCTAGCCACATATGGGTGTTCATGTTATCAGCGCTCACTCCCTGCGCGTAATTTGAGTGGTTGAGATAACGATCGAATTGAACGGTCAAACTATGGTTGCCCCAATCATAACCTAAAAGCGCCGCGAAATAGCGATTTTTATAGCTGCTGGTAACAGTTTCGCTGCCCTCGTTTAGTGTCTTTGGAGTTTTACGGTTATGAACGTTTACGCCGTTTCCTGAAATACGATAATTGAACCCTTGCCACCGTCCGAAAATAGCGCTTTGGATATCAGCGCTGGTCGTGGAGGAGTCGTAGACGACATTTTGACTGAACCCAAATGGTTTAGTTCCGCCTTTTTTAGTAATGATGTTTACGACGCCACCAATGGCCTCGCTTCCATAGAGAACCGACGCTGGCCCTTTAATGACTTCAATACGCTCAACCTGACTTAAATCTATTAAGGGATTGTTGTCAGCGTAATCTTTGTCAACAACCTTGATTCCATTGATAACGAATAATGTCCTTTCATAACCTTCGCCCCTAATTGAGATTCGAGGGGCTCCGGGTCGGCTTCCGTTGGCTAACGCCTGATTCATTACGACTCCAGGAAGGGTCGCTAAAAGGTCGCCGATGTTGGTATATGGTTCTTCCTCAAGATCCTCGGCCGTGACTACGCTAACGCTACTTGGAACGTCCATAAGCTCTTGGAGGATCCTATTGACCGTCACCATGATGGCCCTGGCCCTTACGGTTTCCTCGCCTTCCTGCGCGGAAAGGGGCGCGGGGCAAAGGGAAAGAAGGGAAAAGACGCCAAGAAAGAGAAAGGCGACCAGGTAGACAAAGAGAGCTCTGGGAGTTTTCGGAAGAGCGGAAATGGGGGAAAACACTTTCTAACCTCAAGAAAGATATACGCTCCAAAGACACCTGGCGGCCTTTTAGATATCGCGATGGGTTACCCGCCCCAGAGCCCATGGCGGGCTATGGGGCGGGGGGAAATGGGAGAGATGAAATCCTAAGAAACGCCTCTATTCGCCCACGAAGAAAGTCACGTTGCCGAGATGCACGGTTTCGGCCGCCTCTGTTTTATCCTCGTTGGGAACGGCGTGGCGGACCTTGAGGACCCAGAGACCGCCCTTGACGGGCAGAAAATCAATTTTGCCCTCTTTGTCGGTTTGGCAGTAAAAGGCCTTGGCCATGCCCCAACTTCCCGCCGGGTTAAAGCCACGAAAATCGCCAAGAACCGTAGCCCTCACGAGGGGTTTGCCCTCGAAAAGCACCTGGAAAGGAAGGGAGCCGCCGGCTTTGAGCCCTTTGGGGTTGGCCAAAGGAACTATCTCCAAGCTCGCTTTGCCCTGGGGTTTGGTGAGCAAGGAATCGTCCCCGCCATCGCCGACGTTGATAATGGTTTTTCCGGTCATGAAATAACGGTTCTTGGGCGCCGTTTCCCCGTGGCCCATGACGAAGGGCTCATACTCGGTAAAGCCAAGGTATCCGCCAGCCGGAAGAGGGGTTACGGTCTCGTAGGCGTAGTTGAGAGCGCCCAAGAGCTTAGTCTGGATTTCGCCCTGAGGCCCTACGATGAGCGGCGCTTTGATGAGCCCAACGCTCTGCTCTAAGATGTCCACCACCTCAAAGCCCTCGTTAAAGCCAATGTTAATTTTTAGGGGCTCGTCGGCGGGAGGCGCCGCGACGGGGGTCTCCAGCCAGAGGGAATGGGCCTGGGCCGTGGCGCTAAAAGCACAAAGCCCGAGGATTAGCCCAGCGGCTAATCCTAAGAAAAGGGTCGCGAGAGTTCCGCGATGGGCGAGAGGCGCGAGCGTGGGAACGATTAAAATCGCCCCTCTCTTGTCTGTTTCGATAGCTCCTTGTTTCGTGGCTTGAGAGAAAAGCATAAAAAAACTTCCTTTGCGGAAAATAATGAAAGCCTCTGAAGAGTCTCTAAATCTTCAGGGCGAGAAAAATAACGAAATAACAGCTCTCTTCTCTTTATTGCCCTTAAAGAAAAAGAGGGGCGACGCCTTCTCGCGGAAGCGAGAAGTGATTGTCAAGAAATAAAACTGAAAAGACAAAAACGGGGGAAGAATACGGAGCGAAGCGTTTGGAGAGAAGAATTGGAGGAAAGAAATTTGAATTTATTATTTTGACAAAATAACGCGCGGTTAAAGCCATTAGGTTCGCGCGCGTAATAAGCGCGCGATTAGAGAGACATAAACGGCAGGATACATCGCCAAAAAAGACGGTAATAGCGTAAGACTGGAGAGACGCGCGAGTCTTCGCGTCGTTTGGCGTAATGGGAAAAGAGAAGATCGCGAGGCTTTATTAGTCACGTGAGATTAAGCCTCGCTCCAGAATGGAGAATCGCAAAAGCGCGAATTAGTTTCTGAAGTCAGAAAATAATTATCAGCGACGGGCTAAATGGCATGGGAGATTAGGGAAAACGCTTCTCATGAAGTGGTTGGTAGGCGCATAATATAAAATTGAAATAACGATGTCAATATGTTTAACGCGCGATTTGAATTTTTTTTAAACGCGCGGAGCGTTTAATTACGCGTTTTCAGACTTAAACTATTAACGTTAAATTCTTATTTCAGAATATGATATCCGTTTTAATAGCTTTATTTTCCGAAAATCTTAAGGCGCCTAAAAAGCTAGACTACTTCTCAAAAGATTGTTTTCCATGCGTTATTTATTTACAAAAGAAGAACAACGTTAAATTGAGATTAGTTTAACGCGCGTCAATTAATGGCGCTTAATAGTTCACGCCTCGATTGGGTAAAACGCGAGAAACAAGACCATGTATCGCTCTTCGCGATTATTTCGATAGCGGTGAAATATATTGACAAAACGCGATAAGAGTTCTTGAAAAACCGTCAAACAATAACGCTATTTTTAGCGCGGAATCATTTTGGTATTTTGCGCGAGTTGACGCGCGTCTCTCTCTTGTAATTATATATCCGAATAGTTAAATGATTGTTGACAGGCAAACTTGGTTCTGATTTTTGAATATAATTTGGATAGCAAACGTTGTTTCTTTGGTCGCATGGAAAGTCCCATGGAAATATGGGTTGAAAAGCGAGACAGCGAAACTATGAGGACCGCTAAATTATAAGGAACGCGAAGCTATGAGTACCGGAAATTATGAGAATTCAATACAGTGAAAAGGGAAGAGCCTCTTTCACGGGATGGGAGTAGCGCGGCAATATTTTCGCGTTAATTCTGATTTTAGAATTTTGCCGTCGCGGTGGCGTGGACGTTATCCGCGACTCCCGCGGACGTTATCCGCTTCCCAAAAGCGCCAGGGTTTAACTCTCTCGTTCTCTCGCGTTAGCGCTTTCGCGTTCTCGCGAGTGGCGCTTAAGCTCGCGAGCCCCGTTTATAAGACACGCGAAAAGAAAGCGCGCGATGGCCTAACGCTGATTTTAGAATTACTTACGGGACTGAGATTTTAAGTTTTACGTTTCTTTTAGTTTAACGTTTCGTAGCGCTGGGAAGGAAGGCGAGGCGGAAATTACGCGCGCTCCGTTGGCGGCCTGGGGATTTATATTTGCCCTGACGGCGCGGGCGCGAGGGGCGCCGCGACGCGCGAGGGTCGCCGCGACGCGCGAGGGTCGCCGCGATGGGGAAAACGGCTCCCCCCCAAAGCCTCAGAGAGGAGCGGCGCTTGGGCGTGAGGGGTAAGTTTCGCGTCCGAGGGGACGCGGGGCTTTTCCGGCGGTGGCGCGGGGGAGGGCTTAAGCCAAGTGGGGAGTTCGCGGCGTGGGGCTCGCGGGAGCGGCGCTGGCCCACGCGCGGTTATCCCGGAATAGCTTTTTGGCGCGCGAAACCCTTTTTAAAGCTCCCGCCGCCCAAAATCGCGCGCGAAAAAAACCCTCCGGACACATGGGAAAATCCGGAGGGTTTTTTTACTAACAATATTAGAGAATATGAGTAAGCGCGTGGTGGCTAGGGACGGATTCGGACCGCCGACACCCGGATTTTCAGTCCAGTGCTCTACCGACTGAGCTACCTAGCCACGGGGAGAGTTTATACACTATCGCCCCAATAATTGTCAAGAGTTGGCGGCGCGGCGGGCGCGGCGAGGCCGCGAGGGAAGGGCCCGCCCTCCGCGGGCGCGGGAGGGGAAAAGGGAGCGGGACCCTCCGGCGCCTTTCACGCCGCCTCTACTTTCCGAGGCAGAAATGGCTGAAAACCTCCGTCAGCAAGTCCTCCGTGGTGACCTGGCCGGTGATGGCGCCTAAGGCGTCCGTCGCTTCCCGGAGATAGAGGCCCGCGATTTCCAGGTATTCCCCGTCCTCGAGGGCTTTAAGGGTCAGTTGGAGCTTGTCGCGGGTCTTCTGGAGGGCTATCTCCTGCCGCAGGTTCGGGACAAATTCCGGGATGGCCTTGCCGCGCGCCCCCACCCTTTGGAGGATGGCGGCTTTAAGCTCTTCCAGTCCGGCGCCCGCGAGGGCGGAGACTAAAAGGCGCCTTTCGCCGCGTTCGCCCGGGCTTTCCGGGCTTTCCGGCGCTCGCGCCGTTTCCTGGTTCTGGCCCAGGAGGTCGGCCTTGTTCCAGACCTCGAGGATGGGAGGGCTTACGATCCCTTCGGGAAGCGCGGCGGGGGTCCACGGCGCGGGGGGCGCCGTCGCGTCCTGGACCCAAAGGACCAGATCGGCCTCGACCACGCGCTCCAAGGCCAAATCGCGACCCATGGCCTCGAGTTCGTCCGCGCCTTCGTCGCGGAGGCCAGCGGTGTCCACGAGTTCCACTTTGAGGGAATCCCAGGAGAGCGGGGCCACGATATAGTCGCGGGTGGTCCCGGCGATGGAGCTTACCAGGGCGCGCTTTTGGCCCAAGAGGGCGTTAAAGAGGCTAGATTTGCCGACGTTGGGGGGCCCGGCCAGGACCACTTTGAGGCCCTCCCGAAAGACCCGGCCATTCCTGCGTATTTCCAGGAGCTTGTCCAGATCCCGCGCCGCGTCCCTCAGGCTTTCTTGGAGGGAAAGGGAGTTTTCGTCCGTCCATTCCTCCTCAAAATCCAGAAAGCCCGTGACAAAGGCCAGGTTTTTTAAAAGGGCCTTGGAGAGGGGCCAGATGCGGTCCCTTAAGGCCCCGTCCAGGATCTTGGCGGCGATGGCCGCCTCGGCCTCGCTTTCGGCGGCGACGATTTCAGCGACGGCCTCGGCTTGGTCCAGGCTCAGGCGCCCGTTTAAAAAAGCCCTCTGGGTAAACTCCCCGGGACGCGCGAGACGCGCCCCGGAGGAGAGCGCCGCCTCCAAAACCAGGGAGGGGAGGGCGGCGCCCCCGTGCCCCTGGATTTCCAGGGAGTCTTCCCCGGTAAAGGAGCGCGGGGAGGGAAAATAGGCGGCGAGGACGTGGTCCAGGAGCCTTCCCGTCGTGGGTTGGATCACTTTCCCAAGGATCAGGGCCCGGGGGCGCGCCTTCAGGCTTTGGCCTTCCGGAAGGCTTAGAAAGCGGGCCGCGGCCCTAAGGACCCCTTCCCCGGAAAGCCTAACCATGGAAACGGCCCCGGGTCCCGTGGCCGTGGAAATGGCCGCGATCAGATCGAGGTTTTCAATCTTCATCGGCGCGCTTGGCCAGGGTCTGGGAGCGCCCCGTCCCGGGGTTGATGACGAGGCGCTCGCCGCCGGGCGCGAGATCCACGAGGAGCGCCTGGCCGTCCAGGATCTCGCCGTTTAAGAGCTTTAAGGCCAAGGGATCCATCAGCTCCGTTTGGATGGCCCTTTTGAGGGGCCGCGCGCCGTAGATGGGATCGTTTCCGACCCGCGCGAGAAAATCCAAGGCGGCCTCCGTGAGCTCTAAAGTCAGTTTCCGCTCCGCGAGCCTCTGGGCCAAAAGCTTGATCTGGATTTCCACGATTCTCCTCAGTTCCGCGGCGCCCAGGGAGTGGAAGACGACAATGTCGTCCACGCGGTTTAAAAATTCCGGCCGGAAATGGGCTTTTAAAGCCTCGCGGACTTTTTTTTCGGCGGCGGGGAGAGAGTCCGCCGTCGCCCCGGAGATAAATTCCGATCCGATGTTGGAGGTCATGCAGATGACCGCGTTCTTAAAGTCCACGGTGCGGCCCTGGCCGTCGGTGAGCCTCCCGTCGTCCAAGATCTGCAGTAAGGCGTTGAAGACGTCGGGGTGGGCCTTTTCGATTTCGTCAAAGAGGATGACGGCGTAGGGCCGGCGGCGGACGGCCTCGGTGAGGTAGCCGCCCTCCTCGTAACCCACGTAGCCCGGAGGGGCCCCGATGAGCCGCGCCACGGCGTGTTTTTCCATAAACTCGCTCATGTCCAGGCGGACCATGGCGTTTTCGTCGTCAAAGAGGAATTCGGCCAAGGCCCTCGTCAGCTCCGTTTTGCCCACGCCCGTGGGCCCCAGAAAAATAAAGGAGCCGATGGGCCTTTTGGGGTCGGCTATCCCGGAGCGCGAGCGGCGGACGGCCCGCGAGACGACCCCGATGGCCTCTTTCTGGCCGATGACCCTTTGGGCCAGACGCTCTTCCATAGTCACAAGCTTTTCCCGCTCGCCCTCCAGGAGCCTTCCCGCGGGGATGCCGGTCCACTTGGAGACCACGAAGGCGATATCGTCCCGGCTCACCTCTTCTTTGATGAGCCTGTCCCCCGCGTCCTTATTTAAGGAGGCGAGCTCATTTTCCAAAGCGGGCAGGCGACCGTACTGCAGCTCCGCGGCCAGGCCCAGGTCGCCTTCGCGCTGAGCCCGCTCCATCTGGCCCCGGACGGCCTCCACGCTCTCGCGCAATTCCCCGGAGCGGCTCACCACGTTCTTGTCCGCCTCCCATTTGGCCGTCAGCTCGGCCTCTTTGCGCGTCAGCTCGCGGATCTCCTCCTCCAGCTTGGTGAGGCGGTCCCGCGCGGCGGGGTCAAATTCTTTCTTTAAAGCCTCCCGCTCGATGGAGAGAGTCATGATCCTGCGGCGGGCCTCGTCGAGGTCCGCCGGCAGGCTGTCGATATCCAGGCGCAGGCGGCTGGCCGCCTCGTCGATAAGGTCGATGGCCTTGTCGGGGAGGAAACGGTCGGTGATGAAGCGGCTCGAAAGGACCACCGCGGCCACGATGGCCCCATCGGTGATCGTGACTTTGTGGTGGATCTCGTAGCGCTCCCTCAGGCCCCTTAAGATGCTGATGGAATCCTCCACCGTGGGCTCTTCCACTAAGATGGGCGCGAAGCGGCGCTCCAAGGCCGCGTCCTTCTCGATATTTTTGCGGTACTCGTTGATGGTGGTCGCGCCCACGCATTTAAGCTCGCCCCGGGCTAAAGGGGGTTTCAGCATGTTCCCGGCGTCGAGGCTGCCTTCGGACTTGCCCGCCCCTACCAACAGGTGCATTTCGTCGATGAAGAGGATGATGTCCCCGGCCGCGGCCTCGACTTCCTTAATGACGGCCTTGAGCCTCTCCTCGAATTCGCCCCGGTATTTGGCCCCGGCCACCATGGCCCCGATGTCCAAGGCGAGGATCCTTTTGTTGCGCAGCGTCTCGGGCACGTCCCCGGAGACGACGCGCCGGGCCAATCCTTCCACGATGGCCGTTTTGCCCACCCCGGGCTCGCCGATGAGGACGGGATTGTTTTTGGTGCGCCGCGAGAGGACCTGCATCACCCGGCGGATCTCGTCGTCCCGGCCGATGACGGGGTCGAGCTTCTGCCTTCTGGCCTCGTCGGTCAGATCCCGGGTAAATTTTTGGAGGGCCTGGTATTTTTCCTCGGGGTTCTGGTCCGTGACCCTCTGCTGGCCCCGGATTTCCTTGAGGGTCTGAAAGATCAGATCCCTCGTGAGCCCCTTGTCGAGGAGAATTTGGGCGGCGACGTTGTCGCGGTTGTCCAAAATCCCTAAAAGGAGATGCTCGGTGGAGACGTAGTCGTCCTTCATCTTTTCGGCTTCCGCCAAAGACAGATCCAAAGTCTTCTTCAACTCGGGGCCGGTGTAGCTGGTGACTCCCGGGCCGGAGATCTGGGGCAGCTTATTGAGTTCCGCCTCCAGCGCGTTTAGAAGCAGCGAGGCCGGTACCCCGGCCTTCCCTAAGATGGGCCGGGTGAGCCCGTCCGGGGTCTGGATGAGGGAAGAGGCCAGGTGCAGGGGGGTAATCTCCTGGTGGCTCCTCCTTTCCGCCAAAGTTTGGGCGTCGGCGAGAGCCTCCTGGCTCTTGATCGTGAATTTGTCGTATCTCATGGTGGCTAAATGTCTCCTGGGGACTAAAGTCGCTTGAATTCCCCTTCCAAAAGTAAGAACGACCCGGCCACTTGTCAATGGCGTTTCGCCGCGATGGCGCGCCGCTGGCCGCGCGGGCGCGGGCAAGGCCCGGAGGGGGGCGCCGGGGAACTCGCGCTCCGCGCGGCCGGCCTCCCGCGGCCGGCCTCCCCGGGGGAGGCCGGCCGCGGCGCTTTTATTTAAGCGTCCTTAAAAAGAACCCCTCGCCCGGGGCCGGGGGGCGGCGCGAAGGCCCGCGTCGGGAGATTGTCGCGGCGGTTTTAAAAAACTATTTTACGCCGAAAGTCCCGGGGCCGAAAGGGAAGCGTTCGCCTCGGTTCGCCTCAAGCGGCTTGCGGGCGGCGCGCGGAAGCGGGAACTTTAGGGGGAAGCGCCCCCAAGGCGGCGAGAGGTCGCCCCGCTCCAAAGAAAAAAAAGCGCGGTCCCGCGCGGGCGCGGCGGCGGAGGGAAAAACGCCCCCTTTTGACGCGTTCGGTTGACAAGGCGCGCTCGCTCGTTTTTATTATGTCATATGGGCGCGGAAGGCCTCTTCCGCGATATCCCATACGCCTTTTAGTTTAGAAAATATAAGAAGTGACGCGCGTTCGGCGCGAAAAGAGCGCGCTCGCTCGCCCCGGGTTGAGTCCTTTCCTAAAGGAAGGCGCCAGCGGAAGCTCGGCGCGCGGCCCGCGCGGAAGGCCCTAAAGGGGCTCGCGCCCCGACGCCGGGAGCGGCGCGCCTTCCAAGGGGCCGGAGTAAGCGCCAGGCGCTTAGGGCGCGCGGTTTATTCGTTTGTTTCACGGTTTTTTTTTAGGCTCCGGGGTAACCCGGGGCGGGGAGCGCGCCGCGCCCAAGGGCCCGCCGCTCTCGCCGCCTTGGGTAGCGCCGCGCGCGCGAGCGTCGTCAGGCTTTCTCCGGGCCAGGAAAGAGAGGCGAGTATGCGACTGGATTTAGCGCGGGAATTTACCCAGGCTTCCGCGGACGCTTACGCGGCGTGCGTCAAATACGTGCCCCTGCAGAAAGACGAGGGGCCCATCAGCGCCAAGGATTCCGCGATTGTCGAAAGCGCCTTGGAAAAAGCCCAGGATATGTGGGAAAGCCTCAAGGGCTCGGAAGTCGTCGCCCAGAATTCCCTGGCCTTTTCCGAGGCCCTCTTAAACCTCACCAGGGCCTATATGCTGGATGGAAGGTGGGCCCAAGCGGACAGGCTGCTCCATTCTTTTCCGCGGCACCCCCGCGAGGCCGACTTAGACTTTGAAATCGCCGAGACCGAGACCTTGCTCTCCTCTTTGCGCCTGGACGAGGAAGAAAGAAAGTACGAAAGGAATTTTTCCTCCTTTTCCTTCCCCGAGGCCTGGTGCCTGTCTTTGGCCGCTTTAAGGCTCGATCTGGCCCTCATGCACATTAAGCGCTACCTGGACATCGGCGAGCTCGCGGAGGCCTTGGAAATCTATCTGGCGCTTCTGCCGACCCGGGACAATCCGCCCCTTTTCGACCGGAGGCGGCGTGGGGAGAGGGAAAAACCCTGGATCATGAGCGTGGATTACGCCAAAAAGATCGCCGAGGCGGCGGACGGCATTTTCCAGTTCTGCGAAAAGAACCGCGATTTGGCGGGAATGGAAAAAATATTCCAGAGCTTGGAAAAACTGGACGCCAGGGCCTTTCCCCTCGGCGAGCGGCTGAAGAAAGCCCAGGCCCTGTGGAGCCTTTCCCAGAGCCTGAAACGCCTGGACTTGGCGCGGAGGTACCAGGATTTGGTCGTGACCCTTCAGGGCGCGCGCGAGGAGAGCGGTTCCAAACTGAGCTAGCCGGGCGCGCGCTTGGGAGGCGCGCCCGGCTGGCTTGGCCTGAAAGGCGCGGGTGGCGAGATCCATCGCGAGCTTTAAGGGGGTTCGCGTTCAGGGGGGGGCTTCGCTCCTAGCGGGGGGAGCGTGGCGCCAAGTCTTCGCCGCCCCCGGGAGCGCGCCTCGCGCCCGCCTCGCCCCTGGGTTCCTCTGGGCGGGCCTTCCGGCGGCCCGGAGCGGGGCGGGGGAGTCGGAGGGACGGTGGGCGCCTCGCGCGGGCGGCCGCGCGAGGCGGAAGACGCGCCCCGGGGGCTTGGGCGGATAAACGCGCGGAAAAAGGCGCGTTGTCGCTTCCGTTTTTCAAAAAGGCGGCAAAATTTAAAAAAGGGCGCGAAGAGGGCCGGGAGGCTTAGGAGGGGACTCGCGTCCCTTGAGCGTCCGGCCTCTTGGCCCAAAGTGTTGTTTATTGACTTTGAAAGGCGTATACTTTCCCCATTGTCCGCGGTTTTAAAGGCTTTTCTGGCTTCGCGACCGCTTTTGGGGAAAGGATTCGCGCGCGGGCTTTGGCTTTTCGCCTTTTTTTCTTTTCGCGAATTGGAGGGCTAAAATCCATTGCCTTCCAGACGCGTTTTTTCCTCAAAACTCGCCCCCCAACTAAAGAGAGCGCGCTCGCTTTTTATAAAGCGGCGCCAGGGCGGCCTTTCGCGCGGCGATAAGGCCGCGACGCGATTAAAACCCCCGCGAGGCAAGGGGAAAGAGATTTTTGCCCATGTCTGAAATGAAGCTCGAACAGCAGACCAATGATTTTTTGCCGGCTGGATTTGACCCCGTCCAGTCCATGCGCATTCTGACGGATTATCTTATCAATCTGGATTCCTCGTACCGGGAATTCCAGAAGAGAGTGTCTTCCCAGCAGCGCCAGTCCGAGGCGCAAATGCGGGCCGTCACTAAGATCAAGGAGGACTTGGAGCAGGAAAAAGAGCGTCTGACCAGGGATCTCCTCGTCATCACCTCCCAGGTGGAGGAAATGGAGAGTTCGCTCCTGACGGCCAACCAGAAGGTGGCCAATTACGAAAAACAGGTTAAAAAACTGCACCGCGACAACGAAGCCATGGAAGGGATGCTGGGCAAAAAAGAAAACGACAACCATTTTCTTCAGGGCGAGGTCGAAAGGCTTACCAAAGATTATGACGGAGTTCACTCCAACATGCTGGGAATCAATTCCCGGATGGAGGATCTGGAAAGAAAGCTCGCCAATGAGCGGACCCATAATTCCGTCCAGGAAAAAGAAGTGCGGCACCTCTCCTCGACCCTGTACGAGGCCCAGGGCAAAAATAAGATTTTAGAAAATAAATTGCAGGAGCTGGAACTCCAGCGCGCCGAAGAGGTGAAGAAACTCAACGAGCGGATTAATTCCGACGCCAAACACGAAATCAATCTCCTGAAAAAGAGAGTGCGCACCGCCCTGGGCCCCGAAATCCAGGACGTGGAAAAACTCGTGAACGCCAAACTCTCCAACGAGCTCGCGAGCGACCTGAAAGCCCTGGTCGCCCGCGTAATCGCCAAATTGGAGCAGGTGGGTTTCGATTTAAACTCTTAAAACGAAAAAAGCCAGCGGAGGATTTAAGGGCCAGGGGCGGCCTTCGCGCGCCGCGTTCGGGGCCTTCCTCAAGGCGGCCCACGCGTCGCGCGGGGGCTCTCGCCGCGCCTCTCTTGGAGCGCCGCCGCGCGCGGCGGCGCGAAAATCCGCGTTTAATCCACGCCTGAGGCGATGAGCGCCCCTTGGCGAGGCCGATTTCCTTAAAAGGCGCCCCTTTCGCGCTTAACAACCGCGAGAGCGCGCCGGCGAGCGGGGCGCGTCCTTATAAATAAAGAGGGCGCGCCCCGCGGCAATGGGGCGGCGCGGCTCAAAGCGCCCGGCGCCTTAAAGCCTATCGCGAAAGCCCAGCGCGGCCTCGTAAGACCCTCCGCGCGGGATTCCGCGCGAGCGGGCCTAAGGGGTCCCCTTAGAGTTCGCGCGCGGACTCGCGGGGCTCGCGCTGGCGCGCCACCCTCTAATTTCGACACGGCCAGTGGCGAAATTGATTCGAGCTTTGAGACGAATCTGGCGATAGCGCGCCAGGTCGGAGCGCGGACCCGCGGCGCGAGCGCGACGGGACCGTCGGGAAGGGGCGCGGGTTTTTCGCGCGCGCGTCTTTTTTTCTCTCTTGGGGCCAATTTCGGTCCAGCGGGACGGGGGAGAGGCGCGCGCGTTTCCGCGCGGCGCGCGCGGCGTCAAGGCGGCGTGACGGCGGCGCGCGGGCGGCGCTTGGGCGAGGGCTTGAGGGCTAAAAAGGGAGACGGTCGGCGGCGGGCGCCTGGGCGCGGCGCGGAAAAATTTTAAAAAACGCTTTTTTTATGGAAAATTGCCAAAAAGCGAAAAATAATGACAAGGAGCGCTTCCGCCCCTTCCACGCGCGGTTGGCTTCCTCTGGCGGGTCGGGCGCGAAGCGCGGCTTTTTCGGGGCGATTTCATTTTGACAAATAACGCTTTGTGCTAAAATCAAAAAATGACGACCGAGCGGGCGGTCGCGAGGCGATGGAGGGCGAGGGGCGACGCGACGCGTGACGAGTTCGCAAACCACTTTTAAAAAGCGTTTCACGATTTTTTGGCTATTTTTCGCTAGAGAACGGTTGAGGTTTTTTTATGGCGCGTTTAACACCAGTCGTAACCACTATTGAGGAGAATTGCTGCAACTGCCAGCGTTGCATCGCTTCTTGCCCCGTCAAATACGCTAACGACGCCACGGACGGCAAGGTGGTGAAAGTCGTGCATGACCTTTGCATCGGTTGCGGCCACTGTCTGGAGGCCTGTCAGCACGAGGCCCGGGTGGGGTTGGACGATTTTGACCGGTTTATGTCCGATCTGGAGAAAGGGACGCCCATCGTGGCCATCGTGGCCCCGGCGGTGGCCGCGACTTTTCCGAAAAAATACCTCAATTTCAACGGTTGGCTGCGCTCCTTAGGCGTCAAGGCCATTTTTGACGTGAGTTTCGGGGCGGAACTGACGGTTAAGTCCTACGTGGAATACCTGCGGACCCACAAACCCTTAACTCTCATCGCCCAGCCTTGCCCGGCCATCGTCACTTACTGCGAAATCTACCGCCCCGAGCTGTTGCGCTTTCTGGCCCCCGCCGACAGCCCGATGCTGCACAGCGTGAAGATGATCAAGACCTATTTCCCGGAGTACGCCAACTGCCGGGTGGCGGTCATGTCTCCCTGCTACGCCAAGCGCCGAGAGTTCGACGAGACGGGCTTCGGGGACTACAACGTTACCTTCAAGAGCCTGAAAAAGTATTTCACGGACAACAACATTGACCTGGATTCTTTTCCCAAGGAGCACTTTGACGATCCCCCGGCGGAAAGGGCCGTGCTTTTTTCCACTCCCGGGGGCCTGCTTATGACCGCCGAGAGATATATCCCGGACATCAGCCACAAAACCCGGAAGATTGAGGGCGTCCACAGCATTTACCATTACCTGGACTCCCTCTCTGGGTCCATTACCGACCGCGTCACCCCGCTTCTAATTGACTGCCTGAACTGCGAGGCGGGCTGCAACGGAGGGCCCGGGGTCCCGGACCGGTCGGGCCGCTCCCTCGACGAGCTCAATTACCTCGTCACGGAGAGGAGCGAAAAGCTCAAGGAGTATTACAAGGGAAAGAGCCAAAAGGGCTTCAAGTTCCGCCATCAAAAACCCGAATCCGTCGCGAACGACGTGGTCGCCAAATATTGGCGCCCGGGCCTCTACACGCGCTCTTACGTCAACCACGGCGCCAATTTCCGGCAGTCTTCCCTTACCCCGGGGGTCAAGGAAAGGATCGCCGAGAGCTTGGGGAAAACCGGGGGCCAGAAATTTTTTAACTGCGCCAGCTGCGGCTACAATTCGTGCGACAAGATGATCATGGCCATCCATCTGGGTCACAACACCCCGGACAATTGCCACCATTTTCTCTTGGAGCGGACCCGGGGCGGCCGGGACAGCCTCGTGAAAATCCTGGACGTGGTCACGGGCATTACCGAGCTGGTCACCAACACGGAAGGGTCCGTCACCTCCATGTCCAACGACATTGACTCCATCAAGGATTTTTCCACCAAAATCGGGAGCATCCTCAAGAGCATCGAGGACATCTCTTTCCAGACCAACATCCTCGCCTTAAACGCCGCCGTGGAGGCCGCCCGCGCCGGGGAGGCCGGGGCGGGTTTCGCCGTGGTGGCGGATGAGGTGCGCAACCTCGCCTCCAAGAGCGCCGCCGCGGTCACCGAATCCCGGCAGATGATCGAAAAGACCCAGGCCAGCGTGGACGCCGGGGTCAAAAGTTCCCGGGAAGTGCGCGCCAACTTCGCGACCCTCAAGGACGCTTCCATCCAAATCAGCCAGTCCGTGAGCGAGGTGGAGGCGCAGCTGGAATAGGGCGCGGCGCGTCCCGGCGGGGGGCGCGCGGAAAATTTGCAAAGGCGGCGAAAAAATTAAGGGGGCCCGCGAGGGCCCCCTTAATTTTTTCGTTAGGGCCCGGGCTGGCCCGCTTTAGGGATTAAAAAAACTCTTAGTTGGCGGCGGGAGGCGTGGCCGCGCTCGGGTTTTCGGCGGCGGCCGCCGCGGCGGCCGCCCGGTCAGCCTCGGCCTGCGCCTGTTTGGCCTCCACCCACTGCCGCACCGAGTTTTCCGCGGCCTGGATTTCCTCGGGCTTCATCTCGGCGCGCAGGTTGGCGATGGCGTTCATGATGTCCTGGTTGCCGTAGCCGAAGGCCGTGGAGAGGGTGAACCACTTGAGGGCGTCGGTCTGGTTGGGGGGATTGGCGTCGTCGCCGTTTAAATACAGGGCCCCGAGGTTCTTCATGGCGTCGCCGCTACCCAGATCGGCGGCTTGGAGGAAATAGGCCTCGGCTTTCTTGTAATCCTTGGGCTGCTCGAAGGTCCCGAGATAGGAGATGGCCCCCAACTCGTTTAAGGCGATGGGGTATTTTTTATCCGCGAGCTGATTGATGAGGTCCAGGCCCTTTTTGACGTCCAGCTTCACGCCGCTTAAGCCATTTAGATAGAGGCGGGCCAGGAGGAAATCGGACTCCGAAAGCCCGTCTTGGCCGGCTTCGGTCAGATAGCGGACGGCGGCCGCGGGGTCGGCGATGACCCCTTCGCCGGAGAGGTAGAGTTCCCCTAATTTCTGCTTGGCGATGGGGAGGCCCTTTTCGGCGGCTTTAACGAAGTTCTCAAAGGCCACTTGGCTGTCGGGCGCCGTGCCCTGTCCCACCTCAAAGGAGATTCCCACGTTGAAAAAACCGGCGGGAAGGCCGGCGTCCGCCGCCTTTTGGTACCATTCCAGGGCCTTGCCGAAGTTGCGGCGGTTGCCGTAGAGCCCTCTTTCGTAGATATTGCCGATGGTGAGCATCGCGTTGGCGTTGCCCTTTTCCGCTTCCACGAGGAGCAGGGGCAGGACCTGGTTGGCGTTCACGGCCACGGGCTGGGAGCCCTGGGCGGTGTCCGTGGTCGGCGGGGCCAGGGCTCCGCCGGTGGTGTTTTCAACGTCCTGGGCGAAGGCTCCGGAACTCAGGGCCAGCAAGAAAGCCGCGGTCAGAGTGGAAATCCAAAGTTGGCGGGGGTTGCGCATGCGAAACTCCAAAAAATTACGTGGGGACTTGTCCTATGTCCTAAGGGAAAAAAAGGGGCGATAGGAAAAAAACTTAAAATATCAAAAAATTAGGCGAAAAAGTCAGGTTTGGCGGTTTTAAGGGGCCCCTCAGGCCGCGAGATCCCTTAGCTTGGGGGCTCGCGGAAATTATAGCTAATTTAAGGTCGGGGGAAACGCGGCGCGCGAATTCGCGTTTGGCGGACGCCCCAAGGAATTATAGGCCTTAAGGGAAAAGGGCGCAAATAGCTCTCCCACGGGCTAGCATTTTAGGGTTTGCCTTAAGGAAAAGCAACATAATTAAAGAGAGAAAGAGAGGAGCGCGCTTAAAGAAAGAAAAAGAGGCGCTTGGCGCGAAAGCGCGCCCCGCGCCTCCGGTCGGGCGGACGGCGGAACTCTCTGGGGAGGGCCGCTCTCTGGGGGAAAATTCCGGCGGGAAACAAAAAAGCCGGGGGCGCGAGGCCCCCGGCTTGGCTCGCCGCGCCCCCAAGGAAGGCGCGGGCAAGGCGGGCGGTTAGGCTATATCGCGCAAGGGGGCGCGGGCGTAGCGGGGGACGAGTCCCCGGACGCGGGGGTCGTCAAGCCTGACGTTTAAGGCCAAGAGAACTTTTCTAAACATTTGCGGACGGCAGCGGTGGCCGCTTTCCATCCTCGCTATGGTCATAGTGGAGACGCCAGCTATTCTGGCGAGCTCGGCCCGGCTGAGAAGCTGGTTCTCCCGGAGCGTCATAAAAGTGGGATAAATCTTCAAAATAATGCCCTTGAGAAGGGGCGGCGCGCGACCGCCCACTGGTAAAGCGAAAACGGAGGGAGGATAAGGAGATAACTTTCCTCGCTCGCCCCGGGGCCCGATGGCCCAAAGGACTAAAAAAGACGCCCCTCCCATGAAGGGAAGGTCTCTTCGGCTTCTAGGCGGGCGTGGCGCGTAAAATCGCCGTGACTGAGAAGTCCCGCGCGGGAGAGGAAGAGAAATAGGCCAGAAAAATAAGCGAACGCTAGTTTGCTGAGGAAGGTAGCGCTTGACGCGCGGTATGTACGCTTGATTTTGTAGCCATAGTAATTTTTTAGAGGATTTGGCGGCCCTTGTCAAGGAATTTTTCGTGAGGCGAGCGCTCGCGCTCGCCTCACGCCGGCGGCGGCCGCCCTTGGCGGGAGGGAGAACTGGGCGGATTCCTTTGAGCGCCCGCGAGGGGGCGAGCGGGCCGCGCGCCCCGAAGGTTTCCGGGAAGGCCTTTCCAGGGCTCTTTAAGGGGCGCCTCGCGCGCTCCCCCGAGGCGCGGTCGCGCCCCGCGCGCGGGGCTTGGGGGAGGGGCGGCGGGAAAAGCGGGCCGCGGACGGGCGAAGGCTTTAAAGAGGGGCCAAGGTCTTCCGGCCATGGCGATTGACGGCCATCCTTATTCGCGGCGTCGCTCTTTAAGGGATTTTTTACAGCCGCGGCGGAGAAGGGAAGACGTGGGATCCGCGCTCTTCTCTCAGAGCCGCGCGAAATTTATCGCCGTCGGGAAAAATATTTCGCGCGAGCGTTTAAATTTGAGCGTTACCTCGCGCGCCAGGTTGTTCGCGAAACGCGAATATTTCTTTTCATATTGACGGTTCGCGGAAAATATGAGAATAAAGGGCGCTTCGCCACGTTGGGCGCGCTCCGCCGCCGGAGCGCGGAATCCTATGAAATTTGGGAGCGCGCCCAATCCTGTAAGTCAGCGCCTACGCGAGTAGGGTTTTCGCTACTCCAAGGCCACTCTGGGGGTTTCCTCTGGGAAGGCCGCGAAAACGACAAGCCAGTAGACCCGCCCGACGTGAGGATATTCCATATTTTTGGGGACTTTAAAAAAATGGAACCGCCCAATCTGGCCGCCGACGGCCGTAGCGCGCCTCTTTTTCGCGAGCGGGGTCCGCGCTCCCGCTGGCGTCACCTTTATAAACTCTTCTCCGCTCAAGAGCTTTTCCAGCCGTTCGGATTTCTTCTCTTTCTCCCTCCCCCCTCCCCGCTGTTTTAAATTAGCCTCTCTTAAGTTTTTTTCTAAAAATTCAGTTTAAACCGTCGCGGAAAATCTTCGGCCGCTTAAGGACAATTTTGTCTCATGAAGCGGGTTGGCGGAAGGCGCGACGCGACAGTGGGGTTAAAGGCGCGTTTTTCAAAAACGGAAAACGCTTGGGATCGCCCTGATGGAGCGTCAAGGATTATTGGCGCTCCAGCAACGAAAAATAATTTTTCCCGAAACGCGCTCAATTTTAAAAATTAGAATTTTATAAAGCCGATTAGGCTCTTATTCGCTGTCCGTCGCTCTCTTTCTCCCCACGCTAGAATCCTGGCGCGGGACTTAAAAATTTCAAGGAGAAAATTATGTATCGCGTCGTTTTGAGGTTTCTGGGAGGAGGCGCGCTCTTGGCGCTCGCGCTCGCCGCTCCACTCTGGGCTCAAGAGTCCACGCCTTCCCGGTTGGACACTATGGTCGTCACGGCGAGCCGCGTGGAAGAAAGCCTTAGGGAGGTTAGCTCCAATATTACGGTCATAACCCGAGAGGAAATAGACAGCCGCTCGGCCAGCGTCCTTGAGGATTTATTGCCATCCTTTGGGATTAACGTGAAGAAAAATCCGGGAACCCTGTCCACTGTCCAGATTCGGGGGTTCGCCACGGACGCCCACGGCAACGATTTGGGGAGCCATGTCCTGGTCCTCTTAAATGGGCGCAGGCTGGGAACCGGCAACGCCGCGATGATAAGTTTGGTCAACGCCGAAAGGATCGAGATTATTCGCGGCCCCGCCGCCGTCCAGTACGGCGCGGCGTCCATGGGAGGCGTCATTAACGTCATTACCAAAAGAGCCGTGAACGAGCCTTTCCACGCCCGGGTTTCCGCCAAGGCGGGATCCTTCGCGTTTAGGGAATACGAAGCCAATTTTTCGGGATCGGCGGCGAATTTTGATTTTGCCGCTGGAGTTAACTATGAATCCCAGAATTCCTTTAAAACCGGCCTCAAAAGGGTCTATCTTAACTCGGATTACGAAAATTACGCCGCCGCTTTTGACGTTGGGCGCAATTTTTGGGAAACACATCGCGTTGGCCTAACCTTCAACTACTATAACGCGCCGGATAGCGGCTCTCCCGGGACGTTCAACGTCAATCCCTCGGCCGCGAACCGGGTCAACCGGACTAAAAAGTCCAACGTTTCCCTTGGATTGGATTACGACGGGGGAACCCAAGACGGGCGGTGGGATTGGCTCTTGCGCTATTCCGTGGCTAAGGACAAAAGGCTTTACGACAATCCGCTAACTCCTTTGACCACCTCGGTTTACAAAGTTGACGCGCGGACCGGGCAGGCTCAACTCAGCTTTAAGGGGGGGCTCTACGACCTCACGGGAGGCGTGGACTACCTCCACTATGACCTTTACTCCAACGCCGTCGCCCAGGCTGGACATGGGTCAATCTATAAGGACATGGCCCTTTTCGCTATCGGGAAGCTCAGGCTCTGGGACGGTCGGGTTATCTTAACGGCGGGAGGGCGCCAGGATTTCTTTTCCTACGACTCCAAGGAACAGGACGCTATTTCCCAAAAAATTAACCATTTTTCCCCCTCTTTGGGAGTCGCCTATCTGCCCTTCGATTTTCTAAAAATCCGGGCCCACTACGCCCAGGCTTTCGCCATGCCCACGGATTCCCAAATTTCAGGCGATTTTTGGGTAAGCGCGACGTCTCATTACGTCCCCAGCCCGAATCTTGAGCCAGAGACTTCCGACGTCTATGAGATAGGGGTGGATTATTTGGGAAAGTACACGGACATGGGACTCACGTATTTTTTTATAACCTCGAAAAAATACATTTCCTATCAGCCGGCGGGAACGGTGGCGGGGGTAAACCTGACGCGGGCCATGAATTTGGACAGGGCGTACCGCGGCGGCGTGGAATTCAGCTTGAGCTCGGATATCGCCAGAATGTTTGGCCAAGATTTCACCTTCAAGCCCAGCGTCAGTCTTACCCATTTTTTTAAGTCGCGGCAAAGGAATACCCCGACTTCCGCCTACACGCCCGTGACGGGGATCCCCGAAACGACAATTACCTATGGGATCTATTTCAACGCGCCCAAAATAGGCCTTATGGCTAATCTGAGTATCGGCCACTACGGGCGGGAAAGGCAGGCCACGGCGACGGGAACCACTAACCACGATCCCTATAACGTCACCGATCTTGTCGTGGAAAAAAGGATCTTTGATTTCGCCGCTAAGGGCCAATTGAAGGCCCGGCTTGAAATCAATAATTTTACCAACGAAGAGTACGCCACCCAGTCCTCGAACTACCAGATGCCGGGAAGAACGGTCCACATGGGCCTTGTCTACGACTACTAAAGCCTTGGACAAGTTCCAAGAGTCGCTCCAAGGCGCGCTCCACGGCGCTATTCAAGGCGCTATAGAGCCGCTCTCCAGGCGCTATCCAAGCGAACGCTTTTTTCTCCAAGAAGCGCGCGTTCTGGGGCGATAAGCTCGCCGCTTGAGGGGAGATTTCGGCCCGTCCGAGGCGATGGGCCGATTTCTCTTCTTTGGCGCGCGGCGCGAGCGCTGGAGGGCGCTGGAAGCGAGCTTATTTTTTAGCGGTTTTTGATGGAATCCGCGCGCGTCGCGATGAGTTTCGCGACGAGCTCGCTTTCGGAAAAGGATTTTTTCAATTTAAACCCATAGGCGTTTAAGACGGCCTGATCGTTCGCGCGATGGGCTCTGATAAGTTCCGCGGGCGTTGTCAAGGGGTCATAAAGATCGGCGAGGGTCGCTCCCGCGAAGCCCGCGCGAATTTCCAATATGGCCCGCGCGGCGTCCGCGATATCCTCTTTTTGCTTTTCGTTGGCGCGCGGCCAAGGGAAGTTATTGTAAACTGAGGGCATATACCGGTAGCTTGAGCCTAAGCGCCCGGCGACGGTTAGCGTCCACGCCATGTGCGCGCTGGACGTAAGCGCGCCAAAATGAAATAAATTGGCGTCCTCCGCGGTGAGCGTCGAGTTGCTGGCTATGATGTCCGGGTCCATAAACCCTATGGGGATATATTTTCTATTTTCGGATGACGTTTCTGGAACCAAAAGATAGGGCGTTTTTGGCTGGCGGTTTTCTTTGAACAAGGCGGGAGTCGCGGCTAACCTTTGAGCCTGTTCGGTTTTACTCAAGGCGCGCGTTTTTTGGACTCCGGCCAACCTTTTCATAATTTCGGGAACGCGGCGATATTCATTCGCGGGGACTCCCTCAAGCCACAGGCAATAACGAGTTAAGCCATTGATAAAATCGCGCGCGCCAACGTATCTCCGGATAAAATAATGAGTCTCGGGGTATTTATTTACCAGATCTTCGCGCTCCGTTTCCGATAGAATAAGAAAGCCTCCGTCCCACGGCTTGCTTCCCTGTATCAGGCGCGGATAACCTTTCTGACAATCGCTCCGCGTTTCAATAAAAATATCCGGCGCGTCAATTAAATAGCCGTTGATACGCTCGCAATTTGTCTCAGTCAGTTCTTTATCGGCGTTAAGCTCAAATAATTTCTTATCTTTTGTCTCAATTCGCGAAAACCCGATTATAACGCAATGAACGGCCGCTTTTCCTTTGACTTGATTGCTCCAAACAAAGGTCCGATAGGCGAAGTTAATAATAATATCGTGATTTTGGAATAAATCCCGCCAAAGAATCGGCGCTTGCTCTCCCTGAGTTATTGAGTTTGTGGACACGAACGCGCATTTTATGGCGGTTCCTTGTATAAATTTTGCCGCTTTTTTATACCAGCCGGCGACATAATCCAATCGTCCGCTTAATTTATCGCCCGCGAAAACTATTTCAATATCATGTCTCTGCTCGTCCGTACGGTATGATAAGCCGACAAAAGGCGGATTTCCCAATATGTAATTTAAGGCGGTTTTGTCAAACTTCTCTTCCCAATCCAAGCGGAGAGCGTTTTCGCGTATAATAGTCGCGCTCCGCGTAAGCGGCAGTCTGGCGTAATAGCGCCCGAATTCCTCAGAGACAAGCGAATTCATCTGATGGTCGGTCAGCCACATTCCCACCTGGGCTATTTGGCAGGGGAATTCTTCATTTTCGATACCGTAAAATTGCTCAACGGTAACTTTGAGCAGTCCTTCAATGTCAAGCGAGCGCCTTCCGTCGCCGCTTTTCATTTTCAAAACTTCAAGCTCCAACGCGCGCAGTTCTCGGTAGGCGATTATCAAAAAATTTCCGCAACCGCACGCTGGGTCAAGAAAGCGTAAACTCGCGAGTTTTTCGTGAAACTCCGCGAGACCTTTTACGCTGGTTTTCATTCTATTGAATTCATTCCAAAGTTCGTCAAGAAAGAGAGGTTTAATTACTTTTAAGATATTTTCCTCGCTGGTGTAATGGGCGCCTATTTCGCGCCGTAACTGTTTGTCCATAACGCCTTGGAACATTGATCCAAATATGGCGGGGCTAATTTCGCTCCAGTCAAAATTGGAGCAATCTTTAAGCGTCCTAAAAGCGTTAGAGTCAAAGTCCGCCGGAGGAAGCTGTTCTTTAAAGAGGGATCCGTTGATAAATTGGAAACGTTTCAGTTCATCCGCGAACAGGGGTTTTTTGTCGCGCCTTTCAGGAGCCGTGTTAAGAGCGTCAAAGAGTCTCGTCAAACGGTCCGAAAGATCGGAGCCGTCTGGCTTGGACGCGCCAATAAACCGCGAAAAACTGTCTTTGGGAAATATTCCCGTGTCTTCGGCGAACAGACAGAACAGTAACCGGACCAGGAAGGCCTCAAGGTCGCGCCCGACGTATCCCAGAGCTTTGAGAGAGTCGTGGAGCCGCGCCATTTTTTCGCCCGCTTTGATATTTACTTCAACCTGGGGCTCGCGCGTTGGCTCATCCGGATAGCCGGCGATAGTGGCGAAATATTTGATATATTTCCGTAAATGTTTAGTCTTAAAATTAACGTTTTGGCTTATTGAGCGCGACGTGAGCCGCGTGTTCTCAAAATCGCCAACAAGCCAAAGATCGGGGATATCTTCTGGGGGTAAATATTGGAGATAGTTTTTGAGCTGGTTGTAGGCTTGATCAAGATTTTCGCCTTTTGACTTCATTTCTATGGCTATTTTTTTCTTCCAGAGGTAGTCTATGTACCCTGTTTTATTGTCCGCGAGCTGAACTTTATACTCGAATTCGCCCACGGGGCTCGCTTCGTTTACCCCGAAAACTTTCAAAAAATCATTGATGAAAGATTGGGATTGCGCCTTTTCGCTACGCGCCGATTCCCATTTTTTGGAAAAGGCGATAGCGTTAGCGAGTATCAAATCCCAATGAAGCGCCATTTATTTTCCCGCCGCTATTCCTTTATTTTTAGCGAAACCCGCGATTTCCCTAAGATTTAAGCGAAATTGAAATTAAGGTTAACTCGCGAAGCGTTTTAAGAGTTCCGATCCAATAAATCCAGAGCGTTAGCGCCTTTTGGCGCGAAATGGAAGAACGCTTTTTAAAAAGCGTAATAAAAGATTGGCTAATCGCGGTCATCGCGTCGGCTCGCCGCGATAAGTTATATCCAACGACCCTCGCGATAACCCCTAACGCGCTTAATTAAATAGATTTTAGACGCCAAAGCGTCGGCTGTCAAGCGCGTAAAGCCAAGGCACCGCGACGCGCGAGGCTATGAGACGCCGCGACCCAAGTAAATAGGAGGCCACGAGGCTCCGGAACGCGCGCCCGCGCGAGAGGCCGGCGCCCTTCTCCAGGAGGGGCGCCCCGCCTCGCCTAAATATTCTGGGGCGAGATCCAATCCTTGTTTCCGCTCGCTGGAGACCAATGCCGAACGCCCGGGTTCGCCGCGAGCGACGGCCTTACGCGGGCGCCCGCGCGTCCAGGTCAGAGGCGCCTTGAGCGCGCCTTGAGCGCGCCTTGAACGCGCCTTGAACGCGCCTTGAACGCGCCTTTGGGAAAATTTTCTTTTTTCGCGCTCCTGGAAATAAACGCCGCGCTGGCGTCGGCGCTGAAGCTGACGCTGGCGTTGGCGTTGGCGCTGACGTTGGCCTTCGCGTCGGCGCGATTTTAGAGGAAAAACCTTTTCCCAAGAAAGGGGCGGGGCGCGTTTTAGAGCGCTTCCCCTTCGGTCGCGGGCGCGTCCAGGGGCTCGCCCAAGGCATCCGCGTCAAAGTCCGAGCGCAGAAAACTTTCCTCGGGATCGCTCGAGGCTATAGCTTCCGAATAACCAGTTCCCACGGAGCCTTCTTTGTAGCAGATCCCAAAAGCGCCTCCCGGGACGATCTGGGCGCCTTCCGGAACGGTGAAATCCGTAATAGGAACGTCCGCGAGGAGTTGGCGCATGTAATAGAGAAAAATAGGCCCGGCCGCCTTGCCGCCCACTTCGCCCACGGCCCGGGCCTTGAGTTCATCGGTGCCCATCCAGACGGCGGTCACGTTTTCCGGGGTAAAGCCCACGAACCAGGCGTCGGAGTAATCGTTGGTGGTGCCGGTTTTGCCGCCCACGGGGCGGTTTAAGGGCTTGACGGAGGTTCCGGTGCCCTGGGCCACCACCCCCCGGAGCATCCAGGTGATTTCGCAGGAAGTGGCCGGCGAGATGGCCTGGTAGAAGGTGGGCTCAAAGCTTTCGACGAGATTGCCGTCCCGGTCCTCGATCCTCGCGATATAGCGGGGCTCGACCCGGGCGCCCTGGTTGGGGAAGGCGCTGTAGGCCCCGATCATTTCCGGCATGGAAATCCCGTGGGCTCCTAAGGCCACGGCCAAGGAGCGCGGCAGCGTGGCGCGGATCCCCAAGTCCCTAGCCGTTTTGGCCAAAGCGTCAAAGCCGATGACCTCGAGGACTTTAACGGAAACAAGGTTCCGGGAGGAGACTAAGGCGTTGTAGAGGGTCATGGGGCCTAAAAATTTCATGTCGGAATTGAGGGGCTTCCAACGCCGGCCGCTCCCGATGTCGTCAATGACCACGGGCCCGTCCACCATCACCGAGCCGGGGGTAAAACCGTTGTCCATGGCCGCGGCGTAGACGATGGGCTTAAAGGAGGACCCGGGTTGCCTTTGGCTCTGGGTGGCGCGGTTAAACTGGCTTTCCCCGAAATCGCGGCCCCCCACCATGGCCCGCACCCCGCCGTCGCGGAGATCCATGCTCAGAAGGGCGGCCTGGACTTCGGTCCTTTGCTCCAAAACGAAAGACAGGGGGGCGATTTCCTCGGCGCCCGAGCCGATGCGGAGGAGCGCGCTTTCCCTATTTTCCCCCAAGGGGATCTCGCTCTCGTCGCTTAAGCGGACCCAGACGACCGAGCCTCTTTGGAGTTGGCGGGCCAAGGGCCCTTTGGGGAGGATCCACTCGAGGTTCTTTTTGGCGACCTCGCCCGCGTAAGAGCCCACCTGGACCTTGAGGGAGGAGTCCATAACTTCAAGGACCACGGCCTCGTAGAGGCGGTCTGGAACGAGCCCGGTCGCGGGGATTTTGCTTTCCGTTTTTTGGAGGAAGGCGTCTATCTCGGCTTCCGCGCTCAAGGTCGCGTGGGCGCCCCGGTAGCCGCGCCGGCGCCCGTATTCCCAGAGGCCCTGGGCCACGGCGCGGTCCGCCGCCCGCTGGGCCTCGATATTGAGGGTGGTGTAGATCCGGTAGCCGTCGTTGTAGAGGCTCTCCTCCCCGAAGCGCTCGCCCAGGATTCTTCTGACGTGCTCGGTAAACCAGGGGGCCACCGTGGTGTTGGGGTTAACGCGATCGCCCCGGATATTTAAGATTTCGGCCCTGGCGGCTTGGGCCTCGTCCGCGGTCAGAAAGCCCGCGCGCTCCATGCGGCCAAGGGCGTGGAGCTGGCGCGACCGGGCCTCGTCGGGCCTTTTGATGGGATTTTTCCCTTCGGGGGATTGGGTGATGCCCGCCAGCATGGCGCCCTCGGCCACGGTGAGGTTGGAGACGCTCTTGTCAAAATATTCCTGGGCCGCCGCCTCCACCCCGTAAGCCCCTTGGCCGAGATAGATCTGGTTGAGGTACATCTCCATAATCTGATCTTTGGTAAGGGTGGTCTCCAGGCGGAAGGCCAGGATCATCTCCCGGATCTTGCGGGAGAAGCTTCTTTCGTTAGTGAGGAGGATAGCCCGCACCAACTGCTGGGTAATGGTGGATCCGCCCTGGAGCTTTTCCCCTTTGAAGTTGTTGATGGCGGCCCGGACCACGGATTTGAGGTTAACTCCCTGGTGGCGGTAAAAATCCGTGTCCTCCACGGCGAGAAAGGCCTCGCGGACGTGGAGGGGCACGGCGGAGAGCTTGACGGGGAGCCGCCTTTGGTGGCTGAATTCCCCGATGATCCTGCCGTCGTCGCTGTAGAAAAAAGTGACCGTGGCCGGTTTGTAGTCGCGGATGGTCTCGACGCTGGGCAGATCCTGGGAAAAATAGGCGTAGACCGCCAATACCGTTATTCCCGCGAGCAGGGCGAAGCCCAAGAGGAGCCAGAAGGCCCCCGCGAGGAGCCGTCGCCAGAGGCTCCTCTCCTGGGGCAGCCGGGGCGGGGCCGCGCCTAAGGCGCGGGATTGGGCTCGCGCGCGGCGGTTCTGGGCCCGCTTGGGGCCCCGCGCTCCGCGCGCCATGGTCGAAGTGGCTTCCGGCGCGTCAGGGCGATCGTCCAGGCCCAAGAGGGAGGAGGCGAAGGGGTCCGCGCTCTCCTCCGGGGCGGGGGAAGCCTCGCCACGCGAGGCGCGCGCGTCCGTTTGGGCCAAGGATTGGCCCAGCCAGAGGGGAGAGAGGTCGCGCTCCGGGGCCTCGGGGGGCGCGGGCGGGGCCGCGTCCCCGCCGGGCGGGGATTGGGAGAGAACTGGCCTGGGGCCAGCGGATGGGCGCGCGCCGTCGCGGCACGCGGAGGGGGGAAGCGCGCCCGCCCGGGCCGTTTCCGCCGGGGGAAGGGCGCGCGCGGGCGCGAGGGGTTTGGAGTTGGGATAGGGCCGGGAGCCGGGACCCCAGGCGGAGGCGCGGCCTGAAGGGGCGGAGCGCGCCGGGGATTCGCCCCGCGCGCCAGGCTGAATCCGCCCCGCTGGCGGCGGGTCGCTTTCGTCCAGGACTAAGTTGTCTTCCAAAGGAACGGCGTCATCGTCCAGAAGGCTCAAGTCGGCGTCGGGATTGAGGCCTAAGGGGCCGAAAGCGTCGGGGGCTTGGGGGAGAGACAAATCTGCGGGGTCGGCGGGGGGCTTAGTGACGGTCAAGGGAATCCCTTCAAACTAAAAAGAAACATAGATCCGGCAAAAGATCTAATTTATCTTAAATTATATCACAGATAGCGAAAAAGCGTCGCCATGATAACGCGCCGCCGCGCCGCTCGCGGGTGGTCCTTGGCCACGCCCGAGGGCGCTTTGGGGGCGGCTGGGGCGAGCTGGCCGGGCTTGAGATTGGGTTTATTCCAAATCGCGCGGCGGATTCTTTGGCGTTTGACGCGATTATCCGCTTTGAGGGGAGAGAACGCCCAAAGAACCAGTCGTCCGGCCAATCCCGCCTTAAGCGCCCCGCGCGAGCTCCTCTCGCGCCCCGCGGGGCCCGCGCGCGCCCTCCGGGACGGAAAAATATATAAGGCTTTCGTGGCGACGCTTGACGCCTTTGGCGCCGCGCGCGGGCGCCTTTCCCCATGTCGCCACGCCGGGCGGGTAGGTGGGTATCCCCCGCGCGTGTCGCTTGAGGGAGCGCGCGAGGGGCCCTTAAAGTGGCTTCGTCCGGGACGAGGCTGGCGGCCGCCCGCGGATATTGGGAGCCGGGGACGTGGGGGCGTCAAGGGGAGCTCTTGGGTTTTGGCGCGTTCGCCTCTCCCCCGTGGCCGGAAGGAAGGCCCCGGCGAAGGCCGGCGCGGCGTCTCCGCTGACGTGGAGGACGCGCCTAAGGGACCTAGCTAGGCCGCTTCGCGTCCATGTCGACGCTTTCCAGGATCTGGGAGACTTCGGGCGTGGAAATCTTCAATATTTCGCTTATCTCCCCCAAGCTCTTGTTTTCGGCGTACAGGGCCAAGACGGCGCGCTGGGTCAGGGTCTCGTTCTCCGCCTAAAGGAGCGAAAATTCTCCGCCCGTCAGCGTGTCTACGATAGTTATGTCAGTTTCGTTCATTTTAGCGGATTCCTCCATAAATTTTATCGCTATCGCGGCGAGGGAGGCTCCTCGCGACAGACGACCGTTTAGCGGCGGCAAGGCCGCGAGTCGGCGCTAAAGCGCGAGGCGAAGGGAGGAGCCCTTTTGGGCCGCGAGGGAGGAGACGAGCCTGAAGGGGGCCGCCTGGGCCGGCTTGTGGGAGTTCGCGTCGGCGATGGAGGAGGTCATGGAGAGGGCTGGAATAAGGAGCCCGAAGAGGGAAAAGAGCGCCAGTCGCGCGCCCCCGGTGGGGCGGGATAGCGTTCCGAATGGCCTCGACCTGGGAGCGGAGCGTGGGGCTCGCGTAACCCTTGGGGGGCCGGTGGCCTTGGACGCGTGGAGAATGGGTCGCGAGGTCGCTTTCCCGTGGGTGGGGACGGGACTTTCAAAGGGAAGTCCCTCGCGCGAGAGTCTAGTTAGGATCGGAGCGCCGCTCCGGCCCAAGGTCCGGCTCAATGGCGCCCTGGTCCGGCCGACGGACGCTTTTGAAGTATCCCTGGAAGGCGAGGCGGGCCGCTTGGGCCAGGGCGAGCCTGACGAGTCCCTGGAGTCGGCTTTCGGCCAGGCGCGATCGCCGCGCCCTTAAGCCGGGGCCCGCCAGCGCGGGGGCGCGGCCCGCCTTGAAGAGGGGGAAGATGACGAGGCGGGCTTCCGTTTCCGGCCCCCTCAAGCCGTCTCCCATGGAGCCGCCGGCGCGTGGAGGGGCGCTCTTGGGTCTTGGCGAGTCCGCCACGCTCCCCCATGGCCGGAAGGAAGACCTAGGCGAAGGCCTTGAAGGCCTTGTAAGCTTACCTGGAGGACGCGCCAAAGGGACCTAGCTAGGCCGCTTTTGGTCCCCGCCGGCGCTTTCCAGAATGTTGGAAACCTCGGAGGGAGAAATATTCAATAACTCGCTTATCTCCACCACGCTCTTGCTCTCGGCGCTCATGGCCAGGATGGCGCGCTGGGCAATGACAGTGAGGGTCTCTTTCTCCGCGGACAGGGTCTCTTTCTCCGCGGACAGGGTCTCTTTCTCCGCGGACAGGGTCTTTTTCTCCGCGGACAGGGTCTCTTTCTCCGCGGACAGGGTCTCTTTCTCCGCGGACAGGGTCTCGATCTCCTTCATAAGGTGCGTAAATTGCCCGTCCGTCAGCATGTCCACGATAGTAGCGCCGGTTCCGTTCATCATAATGAATTCCTCCCAAAATTTTATCGCTATCGCGGCGAGGGGGGCTCCCCGCGCCATATAACCGTTTAGGGCCATTATCATTATATCCTCGTTTCCGGTTATTCGCCAGAGTTTGAACGCCAGGTAGAGAAATTTATAGGCTAGCGGCCCAGGGTTTTCGTCGTCAATTTTCCCCATGGGGGCGAAATAGAACTTGGCGAGATCGGGTTCCGTCAAGGCGGGGACGGGCGCTCCCGCCTCCAAGTCCGCGATTATGGGCCAGAATTTCTCGACGAACTCGGCCATGAAGCTCCGGGCGACTAATAGAATTTGCTCGAATACGTGCCACAAGTATGGCGCGTTCTTGTTGAGTTTGCGGGGGACGCTTCCGACTGGGAGTTTCTTAACGTTGGGCGAGTAGACGATTATAGTCCTGACCTCCGCGTCACCGTCAGCTGGCGAGAGATCTTTAATCACTTCCGCGGCGTAACACAAAAACCTATGGAGATCGGAATGTTTCACGGTGGACTGAAACTCTATGTTGAGAAAACTGCCGTCGCTCAACTTGATCAGGCTGTCAAGCGCCATGTTCCTCATGTTTGGCAAGATACGTTCCGTGGCAAGTCGCTTGGCGCCCTCGATGAGAGAGAGCGCGAACATGACTTTAGGAACAAAAAAAAATTAAACAATCGTGGCGCGTTAGCCTAAATCCAAGCCTGGTTGCCATGCCTGCTCGTCTAAGAAATATCTAAGAATTGTTTTAGGGCTCTCTTGTCGGCGTTGGCTTGCCGGAGAGCTTCCCTCAGCTCCAGGACATAGGCCGCCAAGTCGGCGTTCGTCTTCCCCCGTAGCTTCGGCTCGACGACCTCCTGAAGGTAGATTGCCGGCGGATAGACGCTCGGCGGACATGGCTGCGGGCCCAAGGTAGCGCATCCTGTGGTTAGGAAGAGCAGGAGAGGAAGCACCAAACATCGATACCGGCTCTTTCGAGGCGACCCCGTCGCCGATGGGAAGGCCAGCGGCTCTCCGCCTAGCTTTCCGGCTAGGGGAAGAGCCTTGGCGACCTCCAGGGAAGGGAATTGATTGTTTACAGGCATCCCAAAGCCTCCAAAACAGAGTCGGGGATTTTCTCTTCCGACCACGCGCAGGCCTCGGCGTCGGTCTTGTAGACCTCCCGAAGCGCGGCCAAGGCGGCGTCCTTCTCCCTGGCCAGAGCCTGGGTCTCCCGGGCCCGGATCTCCAAGGCCTTCTGGTTGGCCTGGACGCTGAGGGTCAGGGATTTGACGGTCGCCTGGTTATAGGCCAGTTGGGCCTCAAGGCCTCGCATTTCCGCCTTCAGGCTCCGGACGTAAAGGTAGCCGCCAACCAAAAGGACGGCTCCGAGGCCCATAACGAGCCATTTCCAATGTTTTAGGACCAGATCCAGCATAGGGTTAACTCGCCTTCGGCGGCTCCGCGGGCGGGCCCGCGGGAGGCTTGGGGCCGTCCACCTTTTCCCGCGACTCATACGTGAAAGGCCCAAATTTCAAGTTCCTAAATTTCCCTACCAAAATGTAGCAAATCAGCACCAGCAAGATAACAAAGCAAAAAGGAGGGATATCCCGCCCAAAAATCCAAGTCACGTAGCTAAGGCCAAAAATGAGCCAAAAGGCGACTCGGCCCAAGCTAAAGCCGGACCTTCCGCCGACAAACAAAGTTTTTAAGAATTTCACGCTATCCCCTCCGCTTTCCAGCGAGCCCTGGCCAGCCAACCGTCTTTGTACTTCTTGTAGGCCGGCTTCCGGGCCATAAGGTCCTTATAATAGGCCATTTGCCACTTACTAAGAGCTTCTAAGAGCGTCGGCTCCCCCATCGCTTGGGCGGCGGCTATCGTCTTCGGGCCGATAATCCCGTCCGCCATCACGCCGATGGCCCGTTGGAGAAGCTTTTTGGCCCCGGTAACTCCGATGTGAACTCCGGTGTCAAAGAGCTTCGCGTGGACCCTCGGCGTGATTCCCGGCCAGCCCATCGGCGTCCAGTGCTCTTTAAAGTAGAACTTGGTCACCATGTCGCCGATGACCGGGTCCGTGGCAAAATGGCGGTTGATGGAGACCGCTTTCTTGCCGACGACGGTCTTCGCCGCGTCGATGAGAGCCCAGCCTTCCCATCTTGGGTTGTTGACCCGGGAAACGCCTCGGAAAGTCTCCCCGCCGGCGTCGTCAGGGTCGAAAACGTAGCCTCCCTCGAATTTGAGAGTATAAGGGAGAACTTTCGCGAAAATATCAGTCTCAGTCATAGGTTACCCCGCAAAAAATTTAACGACGGCCGCGATGACGACGGCCGCGCCGATGGTGAAAAGCCAGGAGTTATGGTGGAGGGTCTTCTCCATCGCCTTGACGGCGGCCTTCAGCTCCTGAGCTATCTCCTCCATTTTGGCGAAGGAATCCTCCAAGCTCTTGATGCGCTGCTCGTGATGGGAAACGTCCTTGGCCAGGGATTTAATATCGGTGAAGGCGAGGCCGATATTTTTGGCGTTTTCGTCCACCTTGGCCTTCCGCTCCGTGAGAATCGTTTCCATGGCGCGAACGGACAATTTAATTTCCATCAACTCATTCATTAAATCGTAGTTGTTCAATTCGCGCGCTTCCGTAGCCACTTCTGGAGGAGTCATAGTTCGCCTTCCTTACAGATTAGAGAGTTCTTGCCTTATAGGAGCGGCCAAGGCCTCGTGCTCCGCGATTTTGGCTAGGGCGTAGGCGTCGCCCCGCGCGGCCCCGGCCAGAATCCGTTGCGTCAAATATTCCTGGTCAAGACCCCAAAGCTTAAATTTAAGCTCGTTAATTTTGGCATCTCGGATTTGTTCCGGAGAGGGCTCGACGACAGGCTCGGGATGAGCCTCGGCCCACTGTTCGGGCGTGAAATAGCCTTGGGGCATATCGTCCCAAACTTCGGGATTGCCTTCTGGACTGAAAAAAGTGCTCATGTTTACTCCTTAAGTTGTCGAGCGATACTCGATGATAATGGCCCCGGAGCCGCCAGCGCCGCCGGCTTGAATAGTCTCGTTCCCAACACCGTTAACCGCGCAATTCGCGCCATCCGAAGCCCCTAGACCTGAAGGGCCTCCATACCCGGGCTCAGTCTCGCCATAAAGTATACAGCCGCTACCTCCGCCTCCCCCGTTGCCATACGGAAGGCCGTTCGTTCCTCCAGCGCCGCCAGTGCCAGCGCCATTAGCGTTGGTCGTCCAGCCACAGCCTGTGCCCGCGCCAGGAGCCCCCCCGCCTGGAAGGTCAAAATTACCCCGTCTTCCTCCCGGCATCGCCGAAGTAGACGCTCCAGCGGTTCCTAAAAAATCAAGAGAACTCGCGGGATTTATTCCAGAGCCTTTAGCCCCGCCAGCTCCAATTGAGCAAGTGACCGTTTGGCCTTGGGTTAACACGACATAATCCGTGTTTATTGTCCCAGCGGCTCCTCCGCCTCCTGGGCTAGACTTGCCGCCGCCTCCGCCGCCAGAGCCTCCGTAAGCGGAAACAAAAGAGCCAAAACTCGTAGTCCCGCCAGCTCCGCCACCTTTGCCTCCTTTAACTCCCAAATTACCGCTTGACCCTCCGCCCCCGCCTCCACCGATACAGGTGACCCGGTAAACTCCAGCTTCAGGAGCCGTCCAAGTTTGGGAGCTAGTTATTACAAGTTTAGTATTAATTGCCCCCCCCCCCCCCGTATTTGGTAGCAATTCGGAGTTCAGCAAAGGCCCCGCGCCGTTATTCTCAAAAAGCCGTTTCTCTAAAGCCGGATAGGCCATGGTTTATCCTTTCAAGTAATATTCGATAATGATCGCGCCAGAGCCGCCCTTGCCGCCAGGTTTTGCTGTTGTCTGATAATTTTCCGTGTTATCAGCGCCATTAGACGCCCCAGTTGCCGCGACTCCTCCGCAAATGTTATATGTCGCTGCGCTATCGCAGTTCCCACCGCCACCGCCACCGCCATTTCCGTAAGGATAGCCGTTAGTCGCCCCAGCTCCTCCACCTCCAGAATAATTATTTCCCGCGCCCCCAGCCCACCAAAAAGGGCCACATCCAGCCGAAGCTCCAGGAGCGCCACCACCCGCCGCGGCTTTAACGCCACGCTTTCCTCCTGGCATTCCTGAACTATTAGCGCCCGCTGTCCCAGATTCTTCAGAAGTTAAACCCGAGGGACTTGCGGCTCCAGCTCCAATAGTACACGTCACAGCTTGACCCGGAGTCAGTTCAACGTACGCGGATTTAATAGTTCCCGCTCCTCCGCCTCCCCCCGGGCCGTTTGTAGCGCCACCCCCGCCGCCGCTTCCACCATAAGCTGACACGAAAGAACCAAACGAGGTCGTTCCCCCAGCGTTACCGCCTTTGCCCCCGTATGAATTTGAGCCCCCAGTTCCTCCTGAGCCTCCACCTCCAATGCAAGTTACGCGATACGTCCCCGCCACGGGAGCCGTCCAGGTCTTAGAAGCGGTGATAATCTCTTGGGTGTTAAACCCTCCGCCGCCTCCCGCGAGCGCGTTCATCTGTTGAATTAAAATGGGATCCGCCATAGTTACTCCTTCAAAAAGTACTCGATAAAAATTGCTCCAGGGCCGCCGGGCCCGCCATTGCCGCCAATGCCAGTTGAATTAGACCCTTTAGAACCATTGCCAGCGGCTTTTAAAGCTCCTCCGCCTTTTTGCTCAGCGTGAGGGTTATAAATTCCGCCTCCACCTCCGCCTCCATAGCCGTAAGGCGTATCATTAACCGCGCCGTTTCCCCCCATGCCAACAGCACCATTAGTAACACTGCTGCCCCCTCTCGACGCCCCCGGAGCGCCACACGCGCCTTGCATAGCGAGGCTTCCAATTCCTCCCTGAGAATAATTAGAACTCACCCCATCCGCGCCGTCATTCCCGCTTAAAGTCGTAGAACCTCCAGCCGCGCCAGCTCCAACGGTTAACGTTATCGCTTGACCTTCCGTCAGTGCGCAGTACCCAAAATTAACTTCCCCCGCGCCACCACCTCCCCCGCCTCCCTGGAGGCCAGCGCCGCCACCGCCAGAGCCTCCGTAAGCGGATAGAAACGCGCCAAAAGATGTCGTTCCTCCAGCTTTACCGCCAGCGCCCGCTTGAGCTGAGTTCATACCCCCGCCCTTTCCACCTCCGCCCCCGCCGCCGATGACCGTCACCCTATACGTCCCCGAAGCCGGAGCGGTCCAGGTTTTAGACGCCGTGATGGTCTCCAAGGTATTAAAGCCTCCGCCGCCGCTTCCGGCGTTTAGAATCATGTCCACCAAAGGAGGGTTAGACATTGTCCACCCCCCGGCCGATTAGAGAGAGAGAGAGAGAGAGAGAGAGAGAGATCAAGAATCGAGCCATAGCTATATCACCAAAAATGTTAGCTCTGTACTCGCAAGGCAGCCAGTAGGCAAGCTAATTGAAGTTGAAGTCGCGCCCGCGCTACCCACTTCCTGATATTGGGCGGAAGCTCCAGCCCGGACTAAAAGACCGTTCCAAAAGACCATAAGCCTACCGCCTCCCACCTTATAGGACGGAGTCGTTACCGTGGCCCCTGAAGCGAGAGCGCTTGACGCCGTATAGTCCAAGCGCGTAAGGGTAGGCGCGAAACCTGAGATAGCCGTAGCCACGCCTCCGCTAGTTATCAGGTTCGCCGAGCTTGCCGTTACGGTAGTATCCACCTCCAAAGTCCCCGTAGCGCCAGCGGTGGCCGTATAGGTGACCACGTTTCCGCTCGTACCCGAAAGCTTGTCCTGCTTTCCGGAGATGTTAGGAATCGTCCCCGAGACATTAACAAGAGCCGAAACTACCGCCTTCTCAGAAGGATATTTCGTGTCAGAGGCCGCCGCCGCCGTCCCCGCTAAGGTCGTCGTCTTATTGGCTACGTCCTCCTTAGTCGTCATGTCCGTGTCAAAATCAAGCCTATTCCACAGCCCATGCGCCCAATAATATTCGGTGCTGTCGGATAAGCAAAAATACAAATCAAGCGGTTCAGGGTCCAAAGACACGATAGCCCAAGCTGAACCATTGTAAGTCGCTATCGCGGTCCCATCCTGTTTCAGAGCCCGGCTATTGGCTACCGGTCCCGAGACCTCCGTTGGCGCGCTCTGGTAAAAGGCCAAAAACTCGCCGCTATCCTTAAAGGTTCGCGGAAGCTTATCTATCTCGCCGTCAGTATAGGCCTTGGCGTCGGCCAAAGCGGACGCGACGTCGTTAGGGGTAGGAACCTTGACCCAATAGCCAAAAGTCGCGGCGTCGCCCGCGATTGTCCCCGCGCGCGCGTAAGTGTTTACGGAGTCCCACGCCATCTGATAAACGGAAGTCCCGCCATCGTCTAAAATATTCCGGAAATACACCGGATACGTTATTCCGGACGGAAGATTTGTATCCGTCGGATTAGTCAGGAGCAAAAACGCCGGATTCTGAAACTCGCCCGTAGCGTCAAAGACATCGTCAATATTTTTCAGGAGCCCAAGGGCGTTATTGCCGCGCTCTTCGGCGTCGGCGGCCGTCGCTTGAGCCTCTCCGGCGTCTACGATAGCCTGTTCCGCCGTAGCTTGCGCGGTCGCGGCGTCATCTATCCCCTGGTCAGCCGAGACTTGGGCGGAATCAGCGGAAAATTGCGCGGCGTCAGCTTTGGAGTCGGCGATGGCCGCCAGAGCGAAGCCTTGGTCCGCCTTCGCGCGCGCGGCCGTGACCGAAGCGTGAGTCGCGATAATCTCCATGATAGACAGATAAAGCTGGTTATAGTCCACCTTGGAGAAGGGAATCCCGCCGCTCGCGATAACGGTTAAAAGCTCCTCCTGGACGGCGTTAAGCCACCAAGCCGGGACAACCGTTCCGCTTTGCTCTGTCTCCATGTCTCCTTCCCAAAAGTAGCCAGGCTGCGACTCCGGCGCGGAAGGAACGGGAAGCGTTAAGGAAACGTTATGAGAATCAACTCTATCCATTTATTTCTCCTTAGTCGTGCTTAACGCAGTACAGCAAAGCCATATTTTTAGGCCTAAATTCATTGGCCACGTGAGAAGCTCCATAAGCGCCTGTGGCGTTTAAAGATAAAGTAGCGTTGATATATCCAGCCGCTCCTCCATTAATTAACCCAAGCGCTCCGCTACCGTTAACCTCTAATTTTAAGCATCCGTTTTCATTGGTTCCCCAGTTTTGGCCCGCTCTCGAAAAGTGCGCGGACCCCGTTAAATTCCTCCCCGCGTCTTCCTGCGAAGCGCCCAAAACGCCGGAAAGGCCTCCCACGCCACGAATGAAGCAGCCCCTTAAATCCGGCGTAAGGGCTTTGCCAAGGACGGCGTAAAGCGCCGGATAGAGGTTGACGTCGAAAGAAGATCCATCGCAAGCCAAGTACCCCTCCGGAGCCTTGGTCCCGTAAAACGCGAAAATCGCTCCCGTAGGCACGCCGCCGACGCCATGAGTAGCCTCCTCGACCGTGACGTTAATCAAGGCCTTTATCGCCGCGAAAAGCTGGTCGTCCTTCGTCCGGTCCAGCTGCATTTCCGCGCCCTCGATGACGTTTTTAATCTCGTCCTGGACGGTGTTTAGCCAGTCGCGCGTAACCATAGTCGCCTTGGTTCCCGCGATAGGGTCTCCGCCGTCAAAATACCCCGGAATAGTCTCCGGAGGCTTTTTCGTGGGCTTCGCCGACACCGTGTCCGGGCCGTCAATTTGAAACATGTCTTTTACCCCTCATTATCTACCCTATAGTCAAAAACAACCTGAGTATGCGCCGGCTTGAGCTGGTTTATCCGGCATTCGATGTTAGGGTCCGTCCCATCTTTGTTCAGGTACCAAATAACCAGAGGGTCGCCCGCGCGCTCGCGGCCCGCGCGGAAGCGCCGCGACCCATGGTTCGTCCGAATAATCGTCCAAACAAATGACCAGCCCCTATACCAATCGACCACGGTTCCGCCGTTCCCGTCGTCCATCGCCCCGGTCGCGCACTCCCAAAGACGGTCATAGGCGAGAGACACCGAAGCCTGGAACGGCGGATAGCCTTCTTGGATCTCTACCTTGTCCCCGAAAGGGCCCAAGAATTTCAGAAAGAAGTCTATCGACTGGCCGCCCGGGCGCTGAAGCTTCGCCACCACGGCCGCGCGCCGAGTGTCCCGCGACTCGCCTTCCCGCGAGCACTCGTCCGGAAGCCCGGTTACCGCCTCCCAATCTTCCAGGCTCGCGTCGGCGTAAAGAGGGTTAGCCTCCCGCGCGAGCCGTAAAACCTCTTCCTCCACGCGCGAGAGGCCTTCTCCGGACGCTTCCCACAGCCGCGCCCATCTGGACGAAAGCCGCTTCGTCCAGGCGGAGCCGAGAGGCTGAAGGGCCAAAAACATGTCCCGATAGTCTTTAGGCGACCGTTTCATCCTCAAAGTCCACTTCGCCCAAAATAGGCAAGACATCCAAGCCGGGCTCGACGTTAGCCGAGGGCTCGCTCAAAATATGGTCGAATTCGCCAGCCGCCAAGGAAATAGCCTCGGCCAGGTGAGTTAGGGGAATGACCCTTCCCGGCATGCCCTCGGCCGCGAAGAGGTCGCGAAGCTCCGTTAAGACGTTTTCCCTGATTTGCGGCGTGTCCGGAATGACCTTCAGTCTAAAATTAACCGGCGCCACCTCCGGAGTGAAGACGTCAAGGCCGGGCCCCGCCGTAACCGGACACACGGTCAGGATATACTCCTTCACCTTGTCTAAAATTACCTGCGGGAGGACTGGATCTTCGGGCTCGCCCCAAACCGCGACGCCAACCGTGCCGATTCCGTTCATAGTCGGGACGCACAGGGCCTTGGAAACGCCTTTCACTGACAGAGCCCACGTCTCATAGTCCGCCTTGTTGCCACCGTGTGGCGGCGACTGGATGAGCTTCAGAATCCGGCCTCGCAAGGCCTCGTCGGATTCCACGTCGACGCCGCCGCTCAAGCCTTCGCCCGCGACGACCAAATCATTTTCAATGCCAGGAATCGGGCTCATGAGGCTTAAAATCGCTCCCTCGGGGAGATTGCCCACGGCTCCAAGGGTTGTCGCCTCGACATCCATAAGCGCGCTTTCGCCCGTCAGGGTCACTCCGGCGAGCCGATATTGAGCGCCCTTCGAGTTGAGGGCCAAAGAGTTGTCCATAATCGCCGTCCCCTGATTGCCGCGAACCACCACCTGGCCCTGAGCCGCGCTAGCCGATTTGCGGTAAACTCCCCAAACTTTGCCCCATTCCAGCAAGTATTCAAGCTCCGCCTGAGTCGGGAAAACCTGCTTAAACATGTAGGCCAGGTAACGGTGCAAAAAGTCTAAGCCGCCGGCGTGCATCGTCGCGATGACGCTTAGGACGCTATTCGGGCGCAGCGGCGCGCCTTCAAGAAGCCTCGCCGAGAGGGAAGTCTCGCACTCGCTCTTCAGTTCTTTTAATGTTGGCTTTTGCCAAGGCATCTCTAGCCTCCCATCGGCGTTATTTTGCTAGGCTTGGTCACGTCAATAAAGGCCGTCCACTTGGATGTCCGTTCCCGGGCTCCGGAGAGCTTCGCCGCGCCCTCAAAAAGAAGCCTCCCGCGACCGCCGTCGCTCGCCGCTATCGCGTAAGTCCCCTGCTCGGCCCTAATCCAATCCAAGGCCTCGACGGCGTACTCTTGGGCCCGGTCAACGGTCGCCCGCAGCTCCTTTTCCCGGCTCAAAAGCCAGAGCCGCGAGCCGATGGGCGACACGCGACCGTCGTCGCGTATCAAATCGCCCCACCAGCCGCGCCGGTCGACCTTTTGCCCGGGCATAAAAGATGGCAACGAATCGTCAGGCTTGGCCGCCCGGTCCGTGTAAAGGCTGATGGTGATGGGAGTAATCGGGCTCTCGTCCCCAACCAAATCCCTATCCCGGATGTCCACGTCAAAATCCCCATGCTCCGTAAATATTAAAGCGATATCCATTAGCGCGGCTTCCCCGTGGTTCCTCCGGAATCGCCCGGATGGGTATGGTTGACGAGAGAAATCCCGCCGGCCGTGATGTCTCCGGTCGCGGAAACGCTCCCCGTGACCGTCAGATTGCCGATAATCTTCACGTCGCCCGTTATCTCGATGATTGGAGCCTTAAGGTCCATTTTGGAGCCAAAATCAAACAGTACCTCCTTGGATTTAAGCTCCGTTTTGTTGCCTTCCTTGAAAAGAAGGTAGTCCCCGTTGCCGTTGTAGATGGCCACGTCGCCCGCGCCTAAGCCGCCCTTCCGGACGCCGCGGTCCTCGATGGCCACCACGACCAAATGGCCGCGGTCGCCGCCCACCGGAAGGGCGATTCCCTCCGCCCCATCAGGCGGAACGCTCGAAAAGCCGTAATTTTGGAAGCGCTCGACCTCCAAGAAATCCTCGCCGCTTAGGCCCGTGACCTGGCTTCCCTGCATCTTGGAGCCATCGTTAGTCCGATTGAGAGTTACCCTCGTCGCGGCCGAGTTGCGGATAAAATCATAGAGCTTCTTTTTTTCCCGTCCGTCCATTAGAGGCCTCCCGTTTTTTCGTCGTGGGCCGTCCAAGCCGAGTCCGCCGAAGCTTGCAGCAGCTCCGGGCCGCCGAGGGTTCCTCCGGAGGAGCTTCCGCTCTTGGAGTCCTTTTTCGGAGGCTCCGGATCAAAGGCCTTGGGGTCCCTCAGCTCCAAGGTCGCGACCGTTCCGCCGGTCAAGGTGAGAGAATAGGTCACCTTGGAGATTAGAAGCTCCTGCTTTATCCGGAGATAAGGCAATTTGGCCATGACCAAATAATTGATATCCCAAAGAGAGTCGCCCTCGCGCCGCCAACCCCGTACCTTGACCGTTAGGGTCACCGAGCGCGCCGCTCGCGTGGTGGCCTCCCACTTGGCCCGCTTGATGGCGCTCGCCGTGTCAACCTGGTTTTCGGCCCGCACCAAAAACGGCCGATATCTTTCCACGCTCTCGTCGCGCGCCTCCCCGCGCACGGTCGCGACCGAAGCGCCGTAGTTGGTGTCGGTTCCCTGAGCCTGGCCCTTGACGATGTAATCCGAGAAGCGGTCGGCCATGTCATATGAGGCCGAGGCCTCCAAAACATTCTCCCCCTGAACCAAAGGCGTTTTGATGTGGTAGTCGGCAAGCTTTGTAATCACGAGCCGCCCGTCGCCGTAAGGAACCACCAAAAGCTCCCGCAGCTTCAGGGCCCGGTCCATGGCGTCAAAGGCCGTCTCGCCCTCTTCCAGCTTGAAAACCGGAAACGGCGGGCCTAAATCAACGTTCTTGTTGAAGGCGATGGTTATATCAAAGGGCTTGGCCAGCTCCTTTAAAAGCTCCTGGATTTTGAGCCCCTTCCAAGTCCCGGGCGTATGGACCGCCGAGCAGTCGACTAAATCCTCGGCCTTCTCCCGCCCCGTGATCTGGATCGCGTGGTTGCCCATCGCGAGGGAAAAATCCACCTTGTCGATGTAGCCGTTAAACAGTGGGTCGCCCTCCCCTAAAACGACCTCGCAAGGCATCCCCGCCGCGATGGGCAAGGCCTCCATGCCGGGCATCCAGCGGTCGACCAAGCCCAAGGCGAACTGGCCGCAAATCGAGTCAATCTCGCGCGTCGCCTCAAAACTTGTCCAGCCAACCCAATTCACGCCGTTAATCCTTAAGGTTACTTCTTCCTTCTTCCGCGCTTCCGGAAGAGCGCCCGCGGCCCCATCGGCCGGAGCCTGGGCTTTCCCATCGTCTTTGATGATATCCGCGCTAGACAAGCCGGACCTCGACTTCTCCCGGAGGAATGAATCCGGGATGCCGGACGCGATTCCGCGAAATCAGCTCGTCGGAAGCGCCTTCGATGTCGTTGGAGGCCGAGTCAAGCAAGACCTCCCGCCAAAGGAAGGGAAAACACGGTGTAACCGTCTCCAGCTCAATTTTCACCACGTCAGGCGCTTTTTTGGCCGCCAAGGCCAAAGCCAGCAAGCTAAAATCGCGCGCCCTCGAGATATGACGGTAGAACTCGTCCGAAGTCGCGTTCTCCAGCATCTGGTCGGTCGCCTCCAGGATAAGGTCCCTCAGTTCCTTGGCCTCCTCGCTGGACGACGGGCGCGCCCACGCGGACGCGACTAAACCCTCGGCTCCCGACATCTCCCTTTGAAAGTCGGCGATGGCCGCCTTATTCGCCGCGATTTGCGAGCGGACCGTTCCCAGGCCGGAAGGAATCGGAATCGGCGGAGACTCCAGGGACAGCCGGAGTAGGGGCCCGGCCTCCTTCATGGCGACGGTTCCGCCTCCGGAGCCTTTGTAGCTCCTATCCGGCCAAAAGCCCTTTACAAGCGACGAAATCGAGTTTCCGAGACTTACCGCTTGGCCTAAAAAGACGCTTACCGTGTCCGCCATGACGGGGAAAGCGGAAAAGGCCTCGTAAATCGGGGAAAAAATACCCTCCAGGCCTTCGGCCCACTCATGGGCCAAAGACAAGGCGTCTTCCGCGACCGGGCGCAGGTAGAACATTAGGTCAAAATCCAAGCAAGCCTGGACCTTCGCGAGTCCCGCCGAAATGGATGATAGCGTGGGCGAATGCAGGCCCTCGCCCGGAGATTCCGGAGCCTCGCACTCGACGAAAGAGAGCGAAAACAACGCGATTCGTAAGGAATCGGAGTTGTGGGTAATCTCCGCCGGAGCCGCCAAGGCGACGTTCATAGTCCCCATCCAAGGGTGAACTAAAGTTCCCGGGCCTTCCTCTTCCAAGGCTCCGATTAAAGCGTCTCGCTTGCTCGCGAAGTCGTCGCCAAGGACAAAAGCGTTAAGGTTGATCGTCCTTTTGGCCGGGCCCATGTCCTCGACGTAGACCTTGTCCCGAAGAGGAAACTCATGGATGGCGACGTTGCGGCCTCTTTGATCGGACGCGTCAAAAACGCCGAAAGGAACGCCACGGAAAGAAGCGCTCCGCGCTTTAGACGACGCGCCGGCCACGCCTCCCAAAAGCCCTCCGACCTGAGAAGCGACGCTCGCCAAATTTTGAGCTTTGGATATGATATTAAAAGCCATTTTGACGACCCAAGTAAGAAGGAGAAGTCGAAAGGGTAACATGATCGGAAAGAGGACCGTCCATCTTCGTTCCCCATCCGGGAGGAGGAAATAAATGCAAGGCGACTTCCGAGCGCTCGACCTTTGTTTGAGTTTGCCCAGCCGCGGCTAGTCCAGCGATAGTGTTTCCTTGGGGAGACGCCGGAGAATTTGACATGGCGTTAGAAGTGGCAGAATTGTCTCTCTCGATTGCGTCACGGGCGGCTAAATACGGGCCCACTAAAGGGATAAGAACCTTCGGGTCTACATGGTCTAATAATTTACTCGTGGCCGTGACAGGATTTATGTATTGAGCCACATTCGCGACAGATTCCATAGTCCCGCCAACTTTATCGGCAAACTGGTCAAATTCCGGGCTCTGGATAAGCTTTATCCACCATTCGATAGCGTAATTAATGGCGTTTATCGCCGCCGCGATGGCGTTTAAAACAGTCAGCACTAAATTTAAAACGCCAAAAAACATGCCACCTAAAAAAGCGCCGATTTCATGAAACGTGGGTCCAAGATTATCTAAATCTATCCCTATAACTCTCAAGCTCTCCTTTAACTCCGTAAACAACTTCATCAGCTCATCCGGAGGCTCAAAATCGTTAAACGCCTGCGAGAAGCCTTCTTGAATGCCAGTTAAAAGAGGCTCAATTATTCCAAGCTTGTCAGCGATAAGAACCACGGCTCCAACCGCGAGCAGAATCCACCCAACCGGAGTCGCCATAAGGGCCGCGCTCAATTTCATGATGGGCCCAATGCAGCCCAAAATAGCCGTAACGAATTTGCCCGCCATAACTACGCTTAAAGTAGTTACAAGGGTATTCAGGCCGCCCATCGCCTCCCACAGACCCCACGCTTTGATCGCGAAATTTTTGATAGCCTCGACAGCGCCCTTAGCCTTAGAAATAAACACGGGCAGCAGCTGTTTAAACTTGTCCACGTATTCTAAAATCTTCGTGCTTATAAACTGTTTGTTGGCGTCTATCCATTGCGAAAAAGACTTAACTATATCATCGCAGACAGGCAACAAAGCGTGTCCCACGACAAAAGCCAAGCCGCGCAAGCGCGTCTCCAGGCGCGTGATATTGTCGTTAAACTCCTCGGCCGCGCGCGCGTCCTCGTCGCCGAAAACAACGCCGATCGCCTCGGCTTCCCGGCGCAGGTCTTTTAGCCCACTCTCGCCGGCGTTCAAAAGAGGGATAATCTGCGCGCCGCTCTTGCCGAAAATATCCATCGCGACGGCCGTTTTTTTCGCGCCGTCCGGCATCTTCGAGAAGGCCTCGGCTATCTCCATCATGACCGTATCGGTCGCTTTTATCTCGCCCTTGGAATTCGTTAGCGTTATGCCCAAAGACTTAAACGCCGCCGCCTGCGTTTTGCCTCCCTTGGCGGCGTTTATCATATTCCGGTTTAATTTCTGATACGAGCCGATAAGCTGCTCGTTCGTCACGTCCGAGAGCGCGGCGGCGTAGCTCATCTCTTGCCAGGCGGAAATGGATATGCCCGCCTTCTGGGAACTCTTGACGGCCTCATCCATCGCGTCAGAGTAAACTCTAACCATTTTGTAAAGGCCGGCCCCGGCTCCAATCGCCGCCGCTCCGATGCCCATAATCGCGACGGCGAAACTTTTAAGCTGGTCGCCAACGGCGCTAAACGATTTGCCAACGTCAGTTAAAGCGCCCTTCAGCTTCGGCAACCCTAAAGAGGCTCCAATCCTCTTCTTGACGATGTCAAGCTCTTTGCCCAAGGTACGAACGGATTTCGTCGATTTCTCGACGACCTTGGCGAAGCCGTCAAAAGGCTTGGTGAACTTATCCAAGGCCTCTATCGAAAGCTTAAAACTAGATTCGCCTTTCGCCATGAGTTACCTTCAGAATCTCCGCCAAGCGCGCGGCCCAAAAATCGACGTCAGCAAGAGTCATGCCCTCAATTTCGGACATTGACCAATGAAAAAAATAGGCGAACGCCCCGATTAAGAATCGCCAGTCTCCTGGCCATCGGACAAAAAATCGCCGAGAAGCCTCATTAGACGCATGCCGTCAGGGATGGACATAAGGTCCAAAATCGGCGTCGGCTGATTAGAGAGCCTTCCCGCGAGGCCGATATAGTCCCGCAAATTAAACGCCTTCATGTCAATACCGTATAAGTCCTTGACCGTAGGCTCCCTGTTGAAGCGCAAATTTGTCACGCTCTCCGCGCCATCAATTACGATCGGCTTGTCCAGGACAAAAACAAATGGAATCTCCATTTAACCTTCTCCTATTTAATTTCGTGGGCCGGCTGCTTCGACTCGAAGCGGACGGCTATTTCGCTCTCGTCCGTGGTCATCGCCCCCTCGGAGGCGTACCACGCGTCGGAAAGCATCCACGTCTTCCCGTTGTTCAGCTCCAAGGTGACCGTCGCGTTAGTCACGTGACGCAAGGATTCCGAGTCCAAATCAAAGGAATCGGTAATCGCTCCCTCGATGTAGGCGACCTGCGGAGTCTCCTTATACCCATGGATGCCGTCCGCGCCGATAATGGCGTCCCTTTTGGGAGCGCCAGTCCCGACGGTGAAAGTGCCCTTAGCCTCGTGCTGAATGCCGTTAATCTTGATGTAGATAAGGCCAGCGCGCCTATTCCTGTCCATGCCTTCTCCTTAGATAAGAAATTTAATGGAAGTGGCCGCGATCCTGAACTGATTGACCAAATCAGGCATCATGATCCAATTGAGCCTGTTCTGGTTGCTGGAATCGCGCTCGACCACTAAGTGGTCCTTGAAGTCGTCCGGAGCCTCAATCAGCCCGCGGGCCATCCACTCGTACATCCGGTTGATGGCCTCCGCCTTCCCCAACGTGGGAGTCATCACCGGCTCGCCGGCGTTCATCCGCTTGCCCTGGTCGTCGCTCGCCAGCTTATGCCTCGGATACTTCAGCCGAAGGTAGTTGTTCCAGTCGTAGCGCAAAAACGACAGAGTAAAGAGGCTGTTTAGCTGCAAGTAAGCCACCGTCTCAGCTCCCGCCTCGCTAAACCGATAGGTGGTGATGACGTTGGAGAAAACCACCTGGCCGCTCGCGTTGACGCTCCGGACGGAACAGCCCTCGTAAAGGGCCTGATTCTTCTCCGGAAAGTCCGCCCACCGGTCCTCCACCCTCGGAGCCAAGACTCCAGGGATCGGAAGCGTTTGGAAGGGCCTAGCGGGGTCGTCGTCGGCGTAGTAGGCGATAACCCCCGAAGAGGCCGCGCAGTCCACCCACGGCAACGTGGGCGAGCCCTCCGAGGCGAAAACGGTCAAATGCTTGTCGTTGCGCCCGGCGGTGAACGTGGTGACCTCCGAAAAGCTCCCCTTCTTGACTAAGAAGGCCTGGCCGTCAATCTGGCGCAAGGGCCCGAAACGGCTATCCAGCTCCTCCTTCAAAGCGTTAAGGGAGGCCGTGTCGCCCCAAGGCCAGGCGATGACGTGGTAACGCTCCCCGCCGAGAGCCGCGACCGTCTCCAAGGCGTCAGGGTTGCCCGCCCCGCCCGCCATCGGCGCGACCGTGACCCCGAGCCCGGCGGGAAAATCCTCTCCTGAATAGCCAAAACGGATGTCAATATCGTTCCCGAGGGCTCCCGAGTGCTTCGCCGTCAGGGTGACTACCCCTTCGGCCGCGGTAGCCGTCACCGGAAGGTCAACCTTGGCGTTGATGGCCGCCGCGAGGCTCGCGGCCACGTCCTCGGCGTCGTCGCCATTGACTGTCCCAAGCCGCGTCAGCTTGCCTCCCAAGTAAAGGCAAATCGGAGTCGCGCCCGTGACCGCGCCGGCAAAAGTGAGGCTCCCCGTCGCCTTAGTCCCGCCATCGAAGTCATTGACCCCAATGGCGGACATCTTCGTGAGCTTATTCGCCCCAAGGAAGGCCTTAACCATCTCCGCGAGCATTGAGCCCGCCCCAAACATGACGTCAGCCTGAGCCCCCGTGGTCGGCCGCATGGGGATCAAAGGCTCCGCCGTTCCGGTGGCCAGCTTCTGGCCAACCAAAAGGACATGGAAAGCCATGTCGCTAAGGCCACGGTCCGCCATCGAAGGGTCAAACTCCGTATAGGTGAAAGGCAACCTGATATTGTCCGGAAGGTCGTTAAAATAGCCGCTCATTACTTAGCCCCCTTTTTGGCCTTCTTCGGCCGCTCTTCGGCAACTTCCACAAACTCAAACGAGGGCTTCTCGACCAGCTGAGGCTCTTCAGCCGGAGGCTCCTCAGCCGGAGGCTCCTCATCGGGAGGCTCCTCATCGGAAGGCTCCTCAGCGGAAGGCTCCTCAGCTGGAGGCTCATCGGGCGCCTCCCGCGGAGCCGGCGCGTCCGCGGGCCCGCCCGCGGGCGCGGGAGGGCTCTCCGGCTCCTCCGCCTCCTTGGAAACAACCTTCACCGTTCCCGCCTTCAGCTGACGCGTCCAGTAGACGGAAGGCTCGACTTCCCGGCCTTCAGGCGGCAAATAAGACTTCCGCTGTGGGTCCATAACTAACAACCTCACTTGCGACGGCTTCAAAAACATTAAATCTCTCCTTCGCCTAAATGGACCTCGTTAGAGGCCTCCATCGGCTCGCTTAAAGAATCCAGATAAGCCCGCCAGGACGTTCCGGCCACCAAAAAATCAGGCAAAACGCCTTCAGGCTCCCGTTTCTCATATTCCAACTCAAAACGGAGGATTCTTACTCCAATAGTCCTTCCCGCCTGGACGATATAGGCGGACGACGTTTCCCGCCAAGCCACCTCCAAAAGCTTGTCCACCCTTCCTTTAGACGCCAGAAAGAAGTCCAGCGCCGGCAAGCAGCCCGGGCGGATGATTAGACCCTCGGCGATGTCGGCCGCCACGTCCAAACGCTCCTCAATAGGCATCTCCGGCGCGTAGTCGCCCGCGACAAGCTCCACCTGAAAGGAAAGCTGGCGCTCGTCCGGACGCCTCCCCAAGTCAGTCTCCAGAGGCAACTCCGAAAGGACGTAAAGGCCCGCGATAACCGCCTTCCCCTCCTCGAAAGGGTCATAGGCGTTAAGGTGAACCTTCCCGCCCGTCAGCGTCGCGAAGGGGTCGTAGGCCTCCAAAAGGCTTTTGAGGCCTTTTTTTATGACCGTTAAGAAAGGTTTCATTCGCTCATGGCCTTATGCAGAAAAACCGTGCTCATCCCCGCGCCGTCGCGGTAGATTTTGTAGGCCCGATGGAGCCGCCCGGCGACCTCGAAGACATCGTCCTTTTTGAGGCGGACGCCCAAAACGCGCTCGTCGCAAATAAAGCTCAAATCCAAGGCGATTATCTGGCTCTGCGCGGCTCCGCCACCGTAGGCGAAGCCCGAATCCCGCTCCGGCTCATTGACCACGGCCCTAAATGACACGCTCGCGCCGTCCGGGTCGTAGACAATATCCCTAGAAAAGGGCCCATCGGCCAAAATATTCGCGAAATCCGTCTCGTAAAACTCAGCCATCGTAAGCCCTAAATCATCCCAAGCTTTTTAAGCTCCTTAGTCGCCGCTTTTTCCATCGCCTCGTCCATATTCGCCGCGATTCCTTCTTTAATCGGCTCCAAATTCTCTTCGTTGGCGAAATAACCGACCAAAGTCGGCCCATACAGAGCCCGAATCGGCAACCGCTCTTCGCCAACGCGCTTAAAAATAAGACCCTTGCCCAAAAATCCGCCTTGGATAAGCTTCGGCGCGTTTTCCCTTAACACCGCCGCCATCACCCCTTGTCGCGCGCGCCCTCGCTTGTCCGTAACTGTCGTCGGGACGGTCCGAAAGGACCCTAAAGTCAGCGCCCGGCCTTTGCCGGCAATGAGGAAGGAAAGTCGCCGCGCTCTGGCCCGGAAGACCTCCACGCGGCTATTAATCTTTCCCTTGGAGGCCCAATACCGCTCGGAGAGGACGTTTATAACGTCCTTTCGAGCCTTAGCTCCAACTATATTCAGGCCTCCGGCTACGGCTTTTTCATAGGACTTAGGGAAAGCCCGCAAATAGACCGCGAACTTCCCTAAAGCCCTAAACGCGCTCTCGTCGTCTATCCGATGGACGCTCATTAGCCTTAGTCGCCACCACCCACGACGACGACGTTAGCGGCGTTAATTTTTACGACGCCTAAAGGATCGACCGTCACCGCGTCAGCCCAAGCCGCGCCCACCGGGATGGTGGATGGAACCTTGGTCAAAGCTTTTGTTCCCTCGTCGTAGTAGAGGGTGTCGCCCTGCGCGAAGGCCTCGTCCGGATTCTTGGCGAGCCGATGGACGCCAACGACCGTTAGCGCCGCCGTCGCGTTAGGGCCGATGTCGGTCTGCGCGACGCCGACTTGCCCGCCAGTCCCAATCACGACAAGCGTCCCGCTAGGGATAAGCTCCCCGCTAGTGTTCTGATAGTGAATGGTCTTCCCATTCTGGACCAAAGTCTGCATGTGATCTCCTCTTAAGCAACCTTAACCTGAATGAAGTTCCGCCAGGAGATGGCCTTCACGCCATAGTCGAAGCGGACCTTATATTTGATGGCGTCGACGTTAAACTCGACGTGGTCCTCCATGTAGGGCGTCTTAACGCCGCGCAAGTAAAGGACCCGGACGCCCATGGCCTTCTCGCCGACGAAATACCACGTGGTCGGCGACAGCTGATCCAGCCGATGGTCGTAAATCCTCGTGAAATGGTTGGCGTAGATGTTTTTCGTGGTCGGCAAGGCCTGCGTGCCAATCATCTGCGAGTTAAAAAAGGTCTCGCAGGCCGCCTGAAGCGCCAACGGAGCCAAGAAAAAGACCGGCCTTAAGCTAAGACGCTTCCCAACGACGTCCTTCTGCTCGCTCATTTTGAGAAGCGCCTTGGAGATGGAGTCCACAGTAGGAGTCCCGTCCCCGCCGCCGATGACCACGTTGGAGTGGGCCGCGCTGTCAAAAAGAGGCTTCTTGTCGCCCATAATGTCGCTAGCCAAGACGTTATAGACAGCGTCGCCAACGTGCCGCGAAACGCCGCGCCCCAGCTCCTGGGGAAGCGCCGTCACCGCGCCTAAATCGTCGTTGATGATGGCCTCGCGAGAAAGACCGAACCCGCGCCCGAAGGTGTGGACCTCCACCTCCTCGCCCTCTTCCTTCGCCACCGTGTAGGTGTACTCGTCAAGAGCGTAAATCCGCTCCAAACTGTTGTCCAAGCCAACGCTAATCATCTTGAAAGGCCGGAAATCCGTCACGCTCCCCGAATCCGTCCACTGGCCCCACGTCTCCTGATTCTCCGCGAAGCCGCGAAGCAAGTATCGCTTCGCGCCCTCCTGCAAAAGCAAAGGGAGATCGGACGTGGTAATAGCCCGGCCAACCATCGGAAGCGTGTCGCCGGTGGCTTTCAGGCCCTTCTGACGCAAGCAAGCCTTCGCCAACTCAGTTAACGGCATGCTGGCCAGCTCATCGGAGCCCGCCTCCGGCTTATCCTTCCCCGTCAGCTGGCCGGTCCTAATGCCTATAGCGTCAATGAAACGCTTCCGGAAGGACTCGCCCTCGTCCTTGGTAACCCTAAAATCCAAGCCTCCGGCCCCCCTTTCGTATTTGTCCGTGACCATTTTTAAGGCCTCGGAGCGCGCTTTCTCCACGCTAACGCCGCGGGAAAGCATGCTCGCGCAAGTCGCGTCGCCGAGATCCAGCGAGCGGCACAATTCCATAATCCCTTTCGCCCTCCGACGCTCGCCCTCGACGGCCGCCCGGGCTAAATCCTCGCCCAAGGATTTCTTCCCGTCCTTGCCCTTCACCTCGTCGTCGTCGTCCTTCTTGGGCTCCTCGTCCTCGGGCTCGTCGGGCTCCTCCTTCGCGGCCTTTTTAGCCTTTTTCTTCTCCTCCTCGTCCTCCTTCTTGGGCTCGTCGCCTTCAGGCTCCGCCTGCTTGCCCTTCTCCTCGTCCTCGTCCGGCTTCTCATCCGCTCGCGCGGCCCGAAGCCTCTCCAAAAAATCCTCCACAATCTTGTCCATGCTTTTCTCCATTAAATTGCTCCTCGCTTTAGCCTTCGGATCAGCTCCGACAGGGCAAATAGATAGCTCGTAAAGAGACCAGTCAGATACCACCTGACATGGGCCATCAAACTCCTTGCCAAGGACCGTCTCTTTCTTGCCTCCCTTAATATCGACGATTTTTCGCGGCGTATAGCCCACCGAAAAATCGGTCAAATGGCCTTCCTTGACCTTCTGAAAAGCCTCCCGCGCCGCCGGAGAGTCCGAAAAATAGACCTTCCCGACGAGACGCTTGTCGCCGTCAGATTTAATGTCCCGAAACGAGCCTAAAACGCTCTGGACCGTCGCCCTAAAGTGACTGTCGCACAGCGGAACCTGGCCGTTAGACGGAATTCTGACGCCCTCCATCATCAAAATTTCCCTGTACGCCTCCCCGCGCCACATGTCCCACATCTCGACGGGATCCGAAGTGACCGCCACCACCTCCACGGAGCGCGAGGCCTCGTCCAAAGTCGAGGGAGCGCGGACCCGTAAGACGTTTTCAGCCCTTTTGCCTTCCATTACGCCTCCTCCTCGCCGTCTTCATCGCCGCCGTCTCCGCCGTCCTTCTTGGCCTCCGCCTCTTTTTCCAAGGCCGCGGGGTTAGTCGACTCCCAAGTGGAAATCTGGTCTATTTCGCTCTTCAAGCCGTTGTCCTCCTCCATTTTCTTCCACTCGACCCTCCGGGCGATGACCATCTCCGGGTCGTCCCCGCGAGCCAAAATGACGTCCTGCGGCGCGACTAGCCCGGCCTTAATGTTGTCAATGTCCGCTTTGCCCTCCTTCAGAGGGTCAGGGCTCGGCATCCCCGCCGGAATCCATAAGGCTTTTTGGTACCGCTCCGGATTCTCGAAATAATCCGGAAAAAACGACGGATTCTTCAGGGCCTCAAATTTTAGCCACTCCTCAAAGACGGACTCGTTAAAAGCCGTCTTCATCCAGTGCCGCTCAGGCTTCAAAATAAGGTTGAAATCCTGACGCGACATCCGCGAGGTCGAGTAGTTAACGCCCGTATAGTCGCCGGAGATAAGCTCATAAGGAACGCCCATGGTGACGCCAACCATCCGCAACACAAACCGGGCGAAACGGTCAAAATTATCCTTCACCCTATCCGACGAAGCCGAAAATTTTATCTCCTCGCCCGTCTTCAGATACTCGATGACGCAGTTCTCTATCTCCTCTATCCGGCTATTCTCCGAAGCGTCGTCCTTCTTCCCGCGAACCCTCATCATCTGAGTTTCCTTAGGACTAGGGCTCGTCACGAAGGCGAGCCATTTAGCCGCCATCTTCGCGCCGTCAAGCTCCGCCTCCATATAATCAAACATGCAGTCGGCCAAAATGATCGCCGGAGCGAACGGCGTCACGCCCCGCAGCTGTCCCGGACGCAGCGTCTCGAAACCGTGTATAACCTGCTCCTCCGGAATCCTCTCCTGGCTCGCCACCTTCAGCGCGGGGTCCGTAGGCTCCACGTAGTAGGCGAAACGCTCGCCCGTGTGACGGTCAAACTCAATGCCCTGCTCGACTATCACGTCCCCTGTGTCCGCGTACGTGATAACCGAGGATGTCACGCGCTCAGGCTCTATAAACTGAAGGGCCAGCTCGCCTTTCCGAGGGCCGCTTTTGCGCGTCCGGAAGACGTTAAAAAACTCGCCCGTCTCTAGCTTCTGCTTTAAGGCCAGCAGCTGGCTCTCGTAGAAGTTGAGCCGATTGTCAACCGTGGCCTTTTTAGTCCACCTGCTAAAACGCCGCTCAATCTCCTTCCTCAGCTTCAGGTCAGGCTCCCCGTTAGGACGCTCGGCCAAAGACTCGAAGCGCCCGCCCTCGCCAATAATGAAGGCCTGAAGAACCTTTATCGCCCGGACGAAAGGAGGGAAATTGCGCGTCATCCGGTAGACCCTCTGACGAAGCCTCGGATTCGACCGCGCCACTAAATCGTTAAAATTCCGCTCCCAAGTCGGATAGATATCCCTCTCAAGACCCGACGCCTCGGCCGCCTGATACCGTTTCCCGTCGCGGAAAGGCTTTCGCTCCTTCTGGCTCGCCTTCTCGCCCCAATTCCAAGGCCAAAGTTTAGAACCCATTAGCCGCGACCCCCGTTCCTGGGATAGGTCCGCGCGGCCCAATCGCGCGGCTCCTCCGCGTCCATCTCCTCTTTCGCCAAAGCGATAAGCTGCTTAAGCTGGTTTAAGTCGCGGTACGACACCATCCGCGAGCCGCCCGTGCCTCCGGCGGTGATGGAGTACTGCTGCATCGTTCTAAAATCAGACCGAGTCAAATCCTGCTTCAGCTGATTGTAGATATCCCGCCAAGTAACAAACTCTTTAACCGCTTCGGCCACAAAAAACCCTCCAACGGCCCAAGCTTAAACCCCGTTTTTGGGCCGGGAGGGTATTTGTAGATATTTGTATGCTATTTGCGTCTAAACGCTATCTATTTCCCTTTATTTGCGCTTGACAGGCAGCTTTGGACCTTCGCCCGCAGCCAGTCGCCGATCTGGCTCCTATCCGCCATCCAATAGCCGTTGATTTTAGCCGCCGGAAAGCCGTCCTTTTGGACCAAAGCGACCACCGTCCGTGCGTCCAGCTGCATATAAGCCGCTATCTCCTTAAGGCCTATTAGGGAACCGTCCTCGTTGCAGTAAACTACCATGCCCGATTAAACCTCCGTTTCGCCTTCTTCGCCGGCTTATAGGGCGGGATATACGCCTGCTTCGCCGCGGCCTCCGCCTCTTCCTTTAGCTCCGTCGCCAGGTGGTGCAAACTCGGCGTCCAGGTCACGTCCCCGCAGGCGCTAGCTATCATCATGCAGTCCAAATAGTGATTCGCCTTCTTGTCCTGGACCCAAACCAGCTGGCCCCGTGGGTTCCTTATCTGGCGCTCCGCCGTCAGATGGCTTATCAGCTCATCATGCGTCACCACGCGATCTTTGCCCTCCGCCTCCGGCTCCCGCCCGTAGAGCCGGAGCGGCCGCTTGGCGTCCGGAGACAGGAGAGCCGCGAACATCGACGACTTTATCTTCGCCGTGTCTATGATATACAGCATCAGCCCGCCCGGAATCGGAGTTTGACGGCCCGGAAGCTTGTCTAGCGTCGTCCACTTTATCGTCGGCGTTTGGTCGTTGCTCGACCCCTTAATCGCGAAGAGCCTATCGTAGCCCTCCAGCCGGACATACTCGTAGACCTCCTCCGTCCTCGTGTATACGCCCTCGCCCGCGGTGCCGCCCGAGTCTATCCCCGCCCGCCAAACCTCCATGTAGCTACCGTCCTTCTTTCCATCGGCGTCCAGGCATGGGTAAGGCGTCTCGTAGACAAGCGTCGTCACGTCCTCAAAAGTCGCCAGGCGCCCGTAGTCGATGACGTATTTGCTGAGGTTCGGCATCCAGGCCAGCACCAAATAATAGAAGCCGGTCTTCTGAGTGTCTATCCCGCACGTCAAAGCGATGGCCCCATGGGGAACCGTCCGAGCCTCGAGGCTAAAATCCCGGCGGGATAGGATGTCCGCCTCCAAGGGCTTCACCGTCACCGTGATATACGGCCGCGCCCAATCGCCGTTGGCCTGGGTTTGCTTGACCTCCATGTCCTCGGATTCATCGGCCCTCTTTCGCCGGGCCGCCAGGTTGGAAAGCGACACCGCTTGGGAGAGAATCGCCGGCAAGTGGAAGCCAACTTTCTTGACGTAAGACGGCCGCTCCGCCGTCTCAAAAACCGGAATCCCACTGTCGCCCAACTCCCGGACCCGCGACGGCCGCCAGGCTCCGCCCGCCACCGCTCGGTTCTTCTCCGCGTCGTCCCACAGCTGCTCGCAATGGAAGCATTTATAGCGGCCAAGCGATAGCCGCTCGATGACGGTCGCCTCGTATTTTTCAGGGTCCGCGTTCCCCGCCAGCACCAAATTAGGCTCCCGGAAAAACTGCGGCTCCCCGCACCGCGGGCATTTAACCTCGTACGAAAAGCAGATATCCGCGCCGAGGGTCAAGGCGTTCCAAATAGACGAGTGAGAGTCGCCAACCGGCTTCGAGACCCTCATAATCTTCCGGCCGAAAAAATAGGACCGCGTCCGCTCCAGGAAGTCAGAGACAGGGTCGCCCCTCCCCGTGACGGTACCGTATAAATCCTCCTCGTCCAAAAAAAGGTCGCGCACCGTGATCGACGCCCGCTGCGCCGGAGCCATCGCCGAGGACAGATAAATGCTTGACCCATCCTTCAGCCGGATATGCCCGGCCGTCATCCGCGCCACCAACCCATTAAGACCCGGCGAGGACTTCAGCAAAGGCTTCAGCTTCTCCGCCTCCACCCTGGCCAAAACCTTGTCGTCAGGCATGGCTAGCATTTTGGTGCCCGGCCTCCGGTCCATCGAGTAGCCAAGGCAAGCGTACATCGCGAGAGTCTTCCCCGTCTGTGGGGCCCCGCAAACGACTACCTCCTCCACCGTGTCCCACGAAAACACGTCCATAATGTCTATCAGGTAAGGCGTGACGTCCGGCCGATACTTGGCCCCACGGTAGGGGCCGTCCTGGACGATGATATTTTGGGAGGCCCACTCCGAAACAGGCATCGGAGGCTTCCGCTGGAAGACCTTCCGCTCGCCTTCCGTAAACCTGAAGGCTATCCGTTCCGCTCGCTCGCCTTCGTCGCCCATGGTCACGTCGCCTTCCTGGAGGCCTCCGACTTGGAGGCCTCCAACCTCTTTTTCGGAGACGCTGGCGTGGCCTCACTTTTAAGCCGCGTCCGGGTAGACCTCCGCCCCGAAGTCAGGAGGCCTGGCGTTATCTCCTCCAGGTCCAGGTCCACCACAAACTCGCGGTCCGCCGCGAAGGCGTCAAGCCATATCTCCGTCTTCTCGCGCCAGAAGGAGTAGAAGTCCGGAAGCTTCTCCAGCTTCCCCTCCACCAAAGCGACCAGCTCTTGACCCAACCTCTGGCCGAAAGTCTCTATCTCTCTCTTGAAGAAGGCCAGCCGCGCGGCCAAAGACTGGTCCATCTTCTCCTTCTCGATGAGAACCCCCTGCTCGTATTGGAGCTTGAGCTTGTTGCGCCCGGCCATCGCCTCTTTGTTGGCCGTCTCCGCTATCAGCTTCTTGGTCGCCAAGTCGGTAGACTCGGCGGCGATGCCCTCCACCGACAACAACGGTAGCTTGCTCCGCGCGTAGATGAGAAGGTTCCTTGGCCAGAAGACCCCGTTGCCGTCCGGCTTGATAAGCCCCTTCCGGACGTGACCGCTGAAGCCTGACACGGAGATTTTATACCCCTGCTCGTTGAGCCAACGCACGCAGCCAGGTTGCGTGCAAAAAACGTCGTTTTCGTCGATTTTTTTAGGGTTATACCGTGTCATAACGTATTAGATATTATTTAAAAGAAAGATGTTCTTTAGGCCTACAGTTATATATAATAGACCCGTAATTACGCAAAAAAAATTATCGAAACCGGCTCGAAAACCGGGCCTCCGCCGTTGCGTATCGCGCGATTGATACGAGAAAGGACCCAAAATGATACAAAACAATATATATTGTAGCAATAGAGCATAGTTATACATAAATACATATATTTATATATAATTATAGATTGGCGCATCATTTTTGGCGTCGCGAACGAGGGGGGAGGGTATCGCAATTTGAGCACCTCGGAGGAATATTCTTTTTCAAGGAATCTAAGCTTGCCACGGTCCGATGGACGCGAGAGCCGACGGACGGCCCCGCCCTATTCGTGATAAGGGCCTCCGGATAGATTTTTCCGTTTAACGGCGGAACCGTGACGTGGGACGCCAGGCCAGGGCCTAGGCTCGTCGTCGCCATCCCATCAGCTTCCTTGGCCTTGTCTTTGATGTCTCCTTTATCCACGCTATAGCCTCGCTTCTGAGTTTAGGAAGATACAGGCCAACCATGGCGCGCGACATCAGCTTATCGCTTGCATCTAAGGTGAGAGGTTAGCGCCCATGGCCGGCCTGGATAATTGACGCTTACCCTCATAAGCAAAATATATGGTGACAACCTATTTGCCTTTAGATTTGGCGTCAACATAAATATAAGAGTTGCCATGGGAGATGTCAAACAGAGGGCCCTCTCCCATGCTCCACGGCTTATAGGCGGCCTCAGGGGCCGACTTCAAGGGGGCTACCGTGTCGCGGCAAGGGCTACCCTGAAATGGAAAAACGCGCCTCAGTCTTCAGCTTTTCTTTACCAGCTTTGGATTTTTGTAGTTTAGCTTTCAAATTTAATTTCCGGCTGTTTTCTCATTTTGTTGGAAGCTGAGGATTTTTGCTTCAAATTCGCGTTTTTCTCTCTTTTTCTGTCAGCTTTCAACGTTGGATTTTGGATTTCCGTTTAAACGCTTCTTAAAGCCGTTTTCCGCGACTTTTTTTCCGCTTGACCTTCCGGCTTGAGTTTTATTTTCAGCTGCCGTCTCAGCTCTCGGCAACGCCGCGAGGCAAAAGCTGAGGACGCGGACGGTGGCGCTGTCGACTTAAAGTTCCCCTAGACGGCGGAAGGAAGGGGGGCTGGAAGGCCCCCTACCTTCCTTCCCCGTAGGGGAACAAAACGTTGACACCGTCACCGTCGCATAAATCCTCAGCTTTTACCTCACAAAATGTTAACGGTGGCAAAAATATCGTCACCGCTAAAAAGTTAACAAAAAATATAATTTAAAAGCTGAAACGTAGGCTGGAAGCCGAAAAACGTAAAAAGGCCGGGTTTGAAGCAAGTGGGTGAAAAGTATCCATTTGGGACACGGTGGTCGGTGTCAACGCTTTAAAAAAACACCGTTGACACCGACACCGGCGACAAGCGAAGGGGCCAAAATTACCCAGTCGCCGCTTGGTGCTTAAAGCTGAAAGCTAGGGGCGATTTTTCAGGCTACTTATATAATTAGAAATAATTAACTGTAATTAGATAGAAGGCTAGCCAACGACTAGATAAGGGCTCGATGGCGACTAAATAGCCGTCATCCAGTGTTTTATTGTCTCGAGTCTTTTCCTTTCCGATGCCTCTTTTTTGGGGTAACGGCGCAAAAAAAAGAGCGGCTTCCTTGGGTTCCCACCCCTAGAAAGCCGCTCTTTGTGGAGCTTTAAAATGATTAAACGCAGTTTATCCACCTTCCCCGAAGAAAACAATAGCTTTTTGGCCTGGTTAGCCAGAAGCTCGAGGGCTGAATTGGAAACTCTCTATTAATGACGCTAGGCCTCGGGAACCTCCGCGGGGAGCCCATCGGCCACGGTTGGCTCCTGGTCCGATGCCTTTTTCGCGGCTCTCTTTTGCCTAGGTGGCTTTTTAGCGTCCTCCTCTTCTTTGGCCTCCCTGGTAGCCACCGTTAGTTTTAAGCCTTCCATGAAGATGATCACCATGTCTCTCTCTTGCGGAGTGACCTTATGAAGGCACTGGCAAAAAGGGGAGAGCCAAAATGGAATGGCGTTTAGGTCGATTGGATTAATCGCGCCTTCCATAACTTTTTCAAAGGTACAGCCAAAAGCGTTCAGAATCTTTAGCATATTCTCCATATCAGGCGAGCTAAGGCTTTTTTCCCATCCGGCCACGGTCGAATAGCCGGCTTTAATTGCTTTCGCGAAAAGCTCTTGGGAAAGATTATGGCCTTTCCGAAAGCGCACCAAACATTCTTTAATCATAGGGTTAACTTTTTTTTCGCTAGGCATAAAAAAATTCCTTGACAAACCCGATTATCCGAGTGTATTGTCCTCGTATCTTCAAAACGGAAGTCCGAGTATTTGATACTCGTATTATCGGACGAGGGAAGCATGGACAAGAAGCTGGAGAAAAACCGCGCGAAGGGTAAAAACGCCATGGATAGGCTCTTGCGCTCGGCTACCGCCTACGGATTGATGTATTCAGAATTTGACGACATCAAGCAAACTGACTTTCCCTCCTCAGTGGAGGCTTATCTGCGCCGATGGGACGGCCGAAGGTCCGACGGCGATTCTGAGTTTGGGGGGCCGGGAGATGACGACTCGCGGCCCCGGTGAGAATGAGGAGCCTCCTCGGCTCCTCGCCTTCCTGGCCAAGCACGCGCTGCTGGAAGGTTAAAGGGCTCGTTTTTACGAGTTTTTGACGAGCCTAGCGCCCGTCCCCGGAGGGGGGCGTAGAGGATTTTGTCTATATTTCTTCGTCGAGCTTTTGGGTTTGCGAAAGGCCCAAAAGCTCATTTTTAAGGCCTTAAATTGTGAATAAATTCACTGGAATAATTCGACTAAGGAACGTCCGGGAGAAGTTAAATCTGACTCTCGCCGAGCTGGCCGCGAAAGTTGGGATAACGGCCCAATCCTTAAGTTTTTTGGAGCGGGGGATTATTCCCGGCGGACGGATTGAGACCTGGAATCGGATTTCTAAGGTCTTGGGCGTCCCGATTAAAGAACTTCGGCGGCCGTATCTTCCCCATCAGTCTAGGCGCAGATATTGGCACTAAGCCATTTTATGGGATAGCGGCCGCTTAAATAAAGCTTTGGCCGCGTCTTAGGCCTCGACATTTAGCGGTATTTTATATAGGGCTAGAAATTATCTACTAAATCTAGTCCTTTGGAGTTTAGAGATTATGGCAAATGAAGAGAAAGTCTCGGCTTGGGACGAAGCTTTGAGCACCCCGAAACGTTCGTTGGCCTTGGCTTCGCGGGCTTCGGGCCTTGTCAAAAAGGTAAAGAAGTTGCTGGAAGACGCCGAGGCGGCGTGGGCTTGCGTTCATTTCGACATCGAGGAGGACGAGAATAAATACGACAAACTTTTGAAGGCGGACGCCGCGTTGGTCTTCAGGTCCCTGTCGCAGCTCCCGGGCCTGGTCCCACGACTCACGCTTGGGACTATGACGCCGTCCCGACTCACCGATGAGGCCCAAAACTACGTCGGGGAAAAGAACAAAGAGATTCTTTTTCTCAAGGCCGAGATTGAGAGGCTGAAGGCCGAGAAAGCCCAAAAGGAGAGGTTTTTCGACCAGTACATGGAGAAGACGGTTGGAGTCTTGGTCTCGAAGCTTGAGAGGGCTTGGGCCCAAAATCAGGCCGACTCCTGGCCGCTTGTCAGCCGGAGCCCGGGAACGGGGACTCCTCAGCCGGCGCCGCTTCCCTTAATCGAACCGCATGTCGGGAATATCCCGCCGGGCCCGCGTCGTTTCGGGGATTTGCCGCCAAGCGCGCCGTATATCGGGGATTTGCCGCCGTTGGGCTTCTCCGTCTCGACCTCCGCGTTGAATCCCATGCTGGCCTGCGGCCAGGCCCAAAAGCCCCTTTCGGAGGCGATGCCGGCTCCGGAGGCGAAGGGCTACGGCGTCAAGCCCTTTGTTGAGCCCGCGTGGCCGGGCAAGCCCAGGAAAAATCGTTGCTACAAAACGTATGAGGACGCGTAAGGCGGCCAAAAAGGGAGGCTAACCATGAAGACGGCGAACGAATACGTCCAAGACATCGCGGCCAAGATGCGCGCGCTTCCGGGCGCGGACAGCTGGTGGGTCCAGCAAGAAATCGAGGAGGAGATATCTTTATTAACCACTGAAACCACCAAAATGTACCGCTTCACTGAGGAGATGGGCTTTAGGGAGAAAGAGCGGGAGCGGTACATCAACAAATATATCCGAAACATGGCGGACGAGGCCTTTTCGGTCATACGGGCTATCGCTCGCGCGGGCCTTGTCCCGGCGGCCGATGGACAAATGAAATAGGAGGCTAGACGGATGAGCGCTAAAAGCGTCAAAAAGGCCCAAATTTCGGGCCAGGAGTCCTCTCCGGAGCGGGGAGAAATCGCCCTTTTGTCGGTCGATGGAGACTTCCTTCCTGAAGTCTTTTTGGACATCAACGACGCCACGAAGGCCGTCATCGGGACGTGGGAGACGGCGACCCTGGTCGACAAAGCGGCGGAGCTGAAGAGGGTCGAGAAGATAGTGATAGACAACCGCCACGCCATGGAAGCGGAGTTTTTGGGCCGGACGAGGGGCCAAAGGAAGTTTCCAGGACTTCGTTACCTGGCCAAAATCAGCGTCCGGAACGAGCGCGACTACAAGCAAACGGTGATCGAGGAGCTTAGGGGGAAGATTCCGGAAGCGGAGTTCCAGAAGCTTTTTACTTGGGACTGGAAGGGCATCAGCAAGAAGGTCATCGACGAGGCGGTCATGGAGAGCCCACATAGCGCTTTGATTTTGGAGACGTTCGAGGACAAGGCGCCCAAGGCCTCTGTCACCTATCAGCCGATGGAGGAGAACTAATGAGCGAGACGGCAAAAAGGGCGCTTCCGGCCGTCAAGTCTAAAGTTCAGCCCGCGGCGGCGACGGCTATCCCGAAGAAAATAAACATGCTTCGGATGCGGCATTCGTTCTCCATTTGCCTGGTTGGGGATTCCGGCGTGGGCAAGACGCGGATGGCCTTCGGGACGACGCCTCCCGGCTCTCGAACCCTAGGCCTGGTGACCGAAAACGGCCTTATGTCGGTCGTGGACGACGTTTTGGCCCGTCCGGAAGACTTCGACATGCGGCTTGTGAAGACTAGCGCGGAGTTTAGGGGCATTGTCAACTGGCTTTACCAGAACCCGGACCGTTTTAACATCGTGGTTTTGGATTCCGCCACGGCTCTAATGAACATCCTTTACACCGAGTGCGTGAACAAGGGCATGTCGGGCTTTGGTCTTTACGGGAAGATTAGCGAGGACCTGCGGAAGCTGATGGTGGCCTTCTGCGAGCTTCCCATTATTACCGTAACGACGGTTTTGGAAGATAACCACCTTGCCGACGATGGAAGCCGGAAGATTGAGCCCCGGCTTCGCGGCCGCGACGCGCGGGGCGAATTTTTCGCGTGGTTTGACGAGGTCTTCCACATGAACAAGATTTTGGACGAGGGGGAAACTTCCTTCACCTATAGCCTTTACACCGCGAAGAACGGCTTTTTGCCGGGCAAGGACCGGAGCGGGAAGCTGGAAATTTGCGAGCCTGAGTTTAACCTCGCGGCCCTGCTGGAAAAGATGGTGGGGAAGCTCCCCGAGAGGCCTCCCTTAGCATAGGCCTAGCGACGCCAGGCAAGGATTATTTTCAGTTCGGCGACCGAACTGTCTTATTTTGAAAACCCTTTAAAGGAGAATTTGATGCCCTTTTACATTGATTCTGACAACCCCAGGCATGGGGAAGGCGACGATTGGTCGCGCCCGGACCTTTTACCTGAAGGCCGCTACTCGGCCAAAATCATTAAAGCCGACATAAAACCGGCCAAAAACGACAACCGGTTCGTCGATCTTTGGGCGACGGTGACGGCGGGTGTCCCGGAATACGAGGGCTGCTTAATCCAGGAGCGGCTTTTCATTGACGGCTCCGAGAAGGCCATGAAACGCACGGAGATCATCCTTGAAAAGCTGTTTAAGGCCTTGGGCAAGGAATCGGCGACTCAGGTCTTGTCCTTAAAAGACCTTCCGAAGCTGATTGGCCAGGTCTGCGTTTTTAACCTTGTTGTGCAGAAGCAGTACAACTCCGAGAAGGAAGAGAACGCGGTTGACACCTTCAATCCGTTTTCGGCCATGCCCAAAAAGACGGGAGGCATGCCAACCGGGAAACCGAGTACGGCTCCGGCCAAAGCGGCGGCCCCGTCGGGCGCTTCCGCGGCTCCCACGGGGAGCGCCGCGCCCGGAGGGGCCGCGAAGACGGCTTCGGCCCAAGCGAAGACGCCTCCTAAAAAGGCGGCTGCGGTTCAAACGGAAGAGGCCGTCGCGGCCTCGACCGTAGACGAGGAGGCCCTCGCGGCGGTCGCGGCCGATGAGGAGGCCCTCGCGGCCATAGAGGCTGACGAAGTCGCGGTCGCGGTCGCGCCCGACGATCTTCCCACTGACGCTGATTTACCCGATGCCGGAGAGGTAGGAGCGGATGACGCTGACCTTCCCTTCTAGCTTTTTGCCCTCGCCCGAGGAGCAAGAATTCGTCCTTCGGCCCTACCAGGAGGATTGCGTCGTGGCTCTGTTGGAAGCCCTTCAGAATAAGCGGCGCGTCCTCTTGGAAATGGCCACGGGCGGAGGGAAGACCATCATTTTTAGCGCTTTGGCGAAGCATTATATGGAGACATATCCCAAGATGTCGGTTGGCATTCTCGCGCACCGGACGGAACTTGTTTTGCAGGCAAGGGACAAGCTGCAAAAGGTTTGGCCGTCAGCCTACGGCCGGATTGGGATTGCCTGCGCCTCCCTTCAGAAGGTCAACACGGAATACCCCATCATCATTGGGACGGTTCAAACCCTGGCCACGCGGACCGTAGCGAGGGATATCCATTTATTAATAGTGGACGAGGCGCATCACATTGGCAAGCTGACTGATGTCGGTCCGTCTCAATATCAAATAGTTATAGAAAAATTGCTACTTAAGTACCCGACGATGCGCGTTTTAGGCGTGACGGCGACACCGTTTCGGCTCAACACGGGCTACATCTACGGACACGAGAACGATTTTTTTTCGGATGTTGATTACAGAATCACCATGAACGACTTGGTGGAAGAGGGCTGGCTGGTGCCGATTAGGGCCAAGGAAGCCGCCAGGATTGACGATGAGCTTCAATCCATCAAGACGACGGAAGGGGAATATCACCAGGGACAACTTTCCGAGCTGATGTCCAAGAAAGTCCACATCCAGAGCGCGGTTAACGCTTACAAAGAGTTTGGAGAAAGCCGGAGAAATGTTTTGGTCTTCGCGGTGACCATCGAGCACGCCGAGGTTTTGACCGACGCTTTCAACCGCGCCGGCTATGAGGCTCGCGTGGTGCACTCGAAGCTTGACAAGGGAGCGCGGACGCGGACCCTTAACTCCTTCGCCGAGGGCAAATTTGACATCTTAGTTAACGTGGGGGTCTTAACCGAAGGATGGGATAGCCCTCGCGTCGATCTGATTCTGATGGCGCGGCCGACGCTGTCTCCCGGGCTCTTCGTTCAGATGGTGGGCCGTGGGACGAGAATTCGCGAGGGCAAGAAAGACGTTTTAGTCCTGGATCTGGTGGGTAATTTTACTCGGCATGGGCATCCAAGCGATCCCACCGTGTCGGAGTCTACGGAGGATGAGCATCCCGGCTTTAAGGTTTGCCCTATATGCCGGACCTATGTCCCGCACGGCGAGTACCTTTGCCCGGAGTGCGGCTATGTTTGGCAACCCCCGGCGCAAAAAAAGGGGTTGTCGGAAGCCGACGCGGTCGCTTTGTACGAGATATTTTTTCAAGAAGACATCAAGCTTAAGGCCGAGATTCTCCAGTGGGACATGGAGCCGCATGTCAGCCGCAAAGGGAATCGGATGGCTCGCTTGAGCGTCTTCGCCAGGTTTTCAAACCTCGACAGAATAGACGCGAAAAAGCTTAAGTCGCTTGGAACTTGCGTCCATGACGGCGTTTTGAATTTCTTTCAATACTTCGATTTTGAGGGTACCGGCTCGCAATATGGACAAAAAAAGGCCAAGCAATTCTGGCGCATGAACGCCACAAACACGAATCCTCCGGGCACGGTAGACATGGCCGTATCCCGCAAGAATGAGCTACGGTTTACTGGCGCGGTGGAACTGAAGCGAGACGGCGAATTTTGGAAGGTGAAGGAATGGTAGACGAGATTAAAGACGAGCTCCAAGGAACCGTGGCTCCCCCCAGCCTGGCGGAAATCGCGGCCCAGGCTGTCTATGATGGGGCCTTGAAATTAAACGAGGAAGGAAGCCTAGGCCGGGAATATTTAGGCATGTCCTATATCGGCCATCCTTGCTCCCGGAATGTTTGGTTTAAATACCGTGGGGCCAACGCCGAGCCTATCCCTGATGTCGTCGCGCGGAAGTTTCAAGCGGGACATAACCTTGAGACCAGGATTAAGCGCGAGCTTATCAAGGGCGGATGCTTCATCTATTACCACCAAGGGACTTTGTACGGCTTTAATTACCGTTTCATGGGACACGTGGACGGGCTAATAACGCTTCCGGGCGCGACGATACCCTATTTGCTGGAAATAAAGGGAGTTAACGACGCCGGCTTCGCCAAGTACGTTACCCATGGCGTTAAGTCTAACAGCATGTATCTATCTCAAATTCAGGTCTATTTAGGCCGCCTGCAAAGCTTTATCGCGCCTTTGCAGAGGCAACTCGGCAACCCTCCGGGTACGCCGATAAACAAGGCTCTTTTTATCGTCGAAAACAAGGACACCCAAAAGATTCACGTTGAGACGGTGAATTATCGGGAAGACCTTTACAAGCGGATTATGGCTCGCGCGGCGTCGATTTTGACGTCTCGGAAGGCTCCGGACCCTTTGCCGAGCGATTTCCCGAACCGCTTCTCGGAATGCAATATTTGCGGCTATAAACCAATTTGCGCGAAATATGAGCTTTGGCCCAAGGTCCAGGATACGCGGTGCTTGGATTGCAAGTCTTTTCGGAGCGTCGCGGAGATTAACTGCAATCGGAACCGGACAAAAACGGTCCTCTCCCGCCGCGCGGACGCCAAAACGGAGGATAAAACTTTGGAAGTTATCGCCGATTGCCTCCCGATGTACACGGTTGGCTTGAATAAGCTGCGGCAAGAGCGGCGAGGGGCCGTCATCACGATTGAGGACATATGGAAGATTATCGGCCATATCCCGGCTTCCAAGAAGCCGTGGTGCGCTCAAGTTTCACGGCGGAAGCCTCTTGACGACTTGAAGGGCTGCGAGTCGTATGTCCCGGCCGATTTAATGGACGATTATTTCTCCGCTTTATAAGCCAAGGATTTTTGCCATGAACGCTCAGATTTACGAGGCCGCCCTTAAGTACTCGTCCCAAGGCGCGATTGTCGCGTCGCTGAAGGACAATAAAGTGATGATAGATGGTTTTAGCTACATGCGAACGTTACCGTTTATCTCGGGGAACACCCTTAAGCTTTGGTTTAACGCGCCCGACGTTCAGGGTGTGGGCGTCCTGTGCGGCGCTTATTCTCAAATCTGGTGCGTGTACGTAGCTAATATGAGCGAAAATTCGTTTAAATCAATTGTCCCGGCGAAATTAAGCGCCGTTGGAATTATTAAGACCCCGCGCACGAAGGGCTTTTTGTTTCGTCTTCCAGAAGATGTCTCGCGCGTCGAACATGGGATATTTGGCTCCGAGGCTAATTCCTTATGCATCGAGGTTAGCGGTTCTGGGGATTGCTGCTGCCTTCCTCCGACAATCTATCACGACGGAGCCGTGGCGGAGTGGGAAAACGAAGTTCCTTTTAACAAGTTAGCCGTTGTCTCGCCGCGCTTCATTTTTGATCTTCCGGATTTAGTGAAAGTTGGCGAGAGGAAAAATCTAATGGCCGCGTTAGCGGATGGCGCTGACATTCCCTTTTAAACTCTTTAAGCAAGGAGAACTAAATGAGCAACCCGATTTACGACGCCGCCCTTGAGTACGTGGACGAGGGCATAAGCGTCATCCCCATGAAGGGCAAAATCCCGCAAGTTAACATGTCGCTCTACAGGGATAAGCTTCCGACTCTTGAGGAGCTTACGAAGTGGTTTGACGTTGAAAATCCGCCCAATATCGGCGTTCTAAACGGCTCCTCCCGGCTTTGGTCCGTGGAATGCAATAGCACGGTCGCCAACAATTGGTTTAAAAAGCTTATCCCCGAGCCCTTAGAAAAGGTCGCCGTCTTCCGTACCCTTTGTGGGCTGATCTATTTATTTAAACTTCCGGAGGACATCGAGCGCGTCAGGAGCCGTGTCGTGGTCGTCCATACGGCCCAAAACAAAATAACCAAAGAGAGAATGGCCTTTTGCGTCGAAATCTGCGGCAATGGGACGATTACTTGCCTTCCGCCGTCCGTCAGCCTTCCAAGCCGGACAATTTACTATTGGATTAATAGGCCACCGTTTAAGGAGCTTGCCGTGGTCTCCCCGCGGATTATCTTGGATCGCATCGGCCCCAAGAACGCTCCGATTCAGGCGAACCTGGAGCCAACCCCACAGCCGGGCCCGCAGCCGGGCCAGGCAAAAGAGGAAAACTAATGACCAAAACAACTATCAACCAAATTTACGAAGCGTCCCGCGAATACGTCAGCGAAGGCGTTAGCGTGGTGCCAGTGAAAGGCAAAAGGCCTGAATTTAATTGGACGGAATATCGGGGCCGTCTTCCCACGGAAGAGGAACTCGCGAGCTGGTTTAACGTCGCTAACCCTCCGAATATCGCCCTTGTGAACGGCTATATTTCCGGTGTCTGGTCCGTGGACTGTGACGACGCCAAGACGATCGATTGGCTCATGTCGCTTATCCAGGGGCCTTTGGAAACGGTTGGAATCGCCGAAACGTTGCGCGGCCAGCACTTCTTCTTCAGGCTCTCGGAAGATGACGCGTATAACGTCGGCAAACGCTTTATCCCGAGGGCGAAAGGGCTCAACCTCGACATCCGCTGCTCCGGGTCTCTTACCGTTCTCCCTCCGTCCGTCCATCCGGAAGGGCATGTTTACAAGTGGCTTAACAAGCTTCCGTTTAATGAGATGGCGGAGGCTTCGCCGTGGGTCGTCCTAGACCAACTTAAGGACGCGATTTTGAAGTTACTCAACAATCAGGCCGCGACCTACGGCGAGAGCTAAATGTGGCCAATGAAATACTTAAAGCCGCCTTAGAGTATCACGCCCAAAGGCTATGCGTGGTGCCTCTTGAGGGAAAAGCTTGCGTCATTAACTGGAAGCCCTATCAAACTAATCCCCCAAGCCGAGAGCAAATCATTAAATGGTTTGACGTAACCCATCCTCGGAATATTGGCCTTGTAAACGGTCGCGTCTCTGGTTTTTGGACCGTGGACGCCGACGACGAAGAAACGGTGAACTGGTTTGAGCCTATTATCCAGGTGCCTTTGGATACCATCCGAGTCGCGATATCCGCTCGCGGAAGGCACTACTATTTTCGGATTCCTCCAAACGAGGTTATCAAGGGGGCCAATATCCGGACGCTCCTTGGCCACGCCGGAGAAATCCGAGGGGAAGGCACCATAACCTGCATGCCACCGTCAGTCCATCAAAGCGGCCACGTCTACGAGTGGCTTCACGCGCCGCCCTTCGATGATATCCCGGCGATATCGCCTCAGTTTATTTATGACCAGCTTCCGGAGACTGAGATTACCTCGCCCTCCAAATCCAAGAAGAAGTCTAAGGGCTCCCCATCGGGCGGCTCGCCGGGAATCGCCGCGCCGTTCCAGCTGGGTCCCGGGCCTCTTCCCAAGGGCGAGGCCTCCGCCGATGGGACGGCCGATGGGGCGGCCGATGGGGCGGCCAACGGATTAGGGCCAGGGAAAATCCTTCAGTTTACGGGGCGGAAGGTCAACTTTGAGTCCGCCGTGGAAGGCGAGAGGAACCAGCAGCTTTACCGCGAAATATGTTACCTGGCGGACCCTAAGAACATGACCTCCGAGGGGCTGGCCAATATGGCGCTCCGCCTCAATATTTCGACGGCGGACCCTCTTCCGGAGACGGAAGTCCGGGCGACGGCTAAATCGGCCTTTAAGTTCTTTCCCCGCGGCGGCGACGCCGCCTCGACCTGCGATGACTTTGACCGTAACGGGACTGATTTTTTAACTCCGGAAAGCCTCTTGGGCGACCCTGAGCCTTTCCATTGGATTTTCGATAACTCCTTTTTGCGTGGCCAGCTAGGGATGATTTTCGGCCCTCCGGGAAGCGGGAAAGGGCTCTTTACATCGCAGCTGATTCTGGCCCTGGCCTCCGGCAACCCTTTATTTGAGAACTGGTTCCCGACGCGCCCCTTTAGGGTGATGAGCGTATCCGTGGAAGACACGAGCCAGATACAGCATTTCAGGCTAAAAGAGGCGATGGAGATGTTTCCGGACTTGGATATCGACCGTTTAGACTTCCGGGCCCACACCTTCAGAGGGGACGTGGCTCTGGCCTTTGTTGAGGCGGGCCGCGTGGCTCCGGCTCCGAATTACGCCAAATTAGACATCATGTTAATGGACTATAAACCGAATATTTTAATTTTGGATACTTTTGTAAGGTTCCTTGGCGGGGACGAAAATAACAACGTCTTAATGAACGGCATGCTGGCTCTGCTGGAGGCGACGGCGGAACGGCATAACTGCAACATCGTTTTGATTCACCATTCCAATAAGAGCGCCGGCGACGTGATCCACGTCCGGAAGAATCTCTTGGAGGCGATGTCTCAGGTGAGCATCCGTGGGGCCTCGTCGATTGCCGGAGCGCTGCGGTGGGTGGCGCAGCTCGTCCCCATCAGCGGGAAGCTGGCCGGGAAGTTCCTCAAGAGAGAAGAGGCCTTGGAGGGCGAGGACGGCTGCTACGTGGCGGCGAAGGTGGTCAAGAAGAACATGGGCTCGCCCGAACGGATGATTATCCTGGAGAAGTCGGATGGGGTTTTGAAGCGCCTTTATCAGGAGGACGACCCGAAGAAGCTCATCCGGATGGAGGAGAGCTGCCGGAAGCTCCCGGAGGAGCTGCGGGCCCTGGCCGCTAATGGGGAGAAGATATTTCCAAAACATCTACATGAAGCTTTAGGGTGGCCGGATCGTTATACGCGCCAGGTCGTCGCCAAGTGCCTTGAGCGCGGCACTATTGAAAAGATTATGAACCCGGACAAAGCGCGGACCTTTTTCTTGCGCGCCGTCGATAGGGAGGACTGATGTTGACGTATTTAATTCTATTTTTGGCCCTTAGCGGGCTCATCTATTGGGTTTATCAGGCTGTAACGTTCTTTTTGGACGTGAACCGCGACCTTCGGGACGATAACACGGTCAAGTGGGACGACCATTGGGACAAGGAGCGGAAATGACGCCAAGGAAGCCTCGAAAGCCGCTTGGCAAGGCCGGGCTCTTGACTGAGCACATGGAGCAAAAGCTTTTTGTTCAATGGCTAGACGCGAAGTATCCGGACGTTCCCTATTGCGCCGTCCCCAATGGTGGAAAGAGGAGCCCCATCACGGGCCGGCGGCTTAAGGAAGAGGGCGTCCGGAAAGGGACGGCGGACGTGTTTATCGCGGAGCCTCGCGATGGGTTTCACGGCCTTTTCATTGAGTTTAAGACGCTTGGGGGGAAGTTGAAACCTGAGCAGAAGGCCTTTTTGGCGAAGGTGGCGGCCAACGGCTACGGCGCGCAGGTGTGCGTTGGCCAGCTGGAAGGCATCCGCGCCTTTGAAAAATACATTGGCGCTAGCGAATAGCGGGGACCACGACTAGCGGCCAATATTCACGGCCTTTTTCAACGCGTTGAAAAGGCGATTTTTAGGGCTTAAACGACCAAAAGGGAGGTCACAAAGATGACGAATGATGTTGAGTTTGAAAAAGCGGTATCGCTTGGAGAAATCAGGGATGCCTTAAAAAGTATCGCTGAAAAAATTGACTCTTCAAGCGCCGACGCGACATATGACTTAGAGCGCATCTACGATGTGTTGTCGACGTGTCACCTGAATTACTTAGATATTCTTGATAACGCCACCATAAAGACCATTTTGTCGGTTTTGAAAGTCGCGCTGTGGGTTTACGTCTACAATAATCTTCCCGTAGAGGACTGGCAGTATGAAGACAATAAAAAAATTATGCGCAAAATGTTGCTGGAAGCGGAAGTAACTGAAGAAATGGAGAATGAGGAAAGGGAAGAAAGGAGGCGGGAGAGAGCGAAAAAATTTGCTGAACACGAGGAATAATGAAAATTTATTCCGCTTTTTGCCGCGCCAAAAGGCGCGCAACAACCTTTAACCGACCGTATAGGAGGTCAAAAAAATGACATCGTACCGTGATAAAGTTGGCAAATTCTTTGGAGAAGCTTACACCGTCGCCGAAGAGTTACACGTCATGAATCTAACGTTACACTCGATGAACACCGATCCAGACATTGACGGAGTTAGCTCTGAGATTAAGGACGGCCTGAAGGCCATCGGCGATATGCTGGACTCCTTCAAAAAGTTCTTCGAGGCTGAATTCCAGGCGAACCGAGACGCGCTTAGTGGTGTCACGGAAGCCATCATAGGCTTGAGGAGTGAGTTGTGCGCAATCGCGAGCCTGACACCTTTGCTGAAGGTAACGCTTTGGAGCGATCTCTTTAAGACCATGCCTGAGGAGCTTGCCAATAGCTTCAGCGACGGCTTCGGCAACTCTCGCAACGCGCGCGTCGGTTTTTTGAAATACTTGCTTGTCCAAGCGTCTAAAGCTGAAGGCGCGTCCATCATCAATATGACCAAGGCCGGAACCAAAGTTAACTAGGCGCTTGGCGCTAGGAAAAAGGAGGACGCATGGCTACTCGTCTAAGTCCCATTTTGCCAGCCGACGATAACAAGTGGAACCGGATTCTTACAACTGGTTCGACTCTCGCGCACGCGGCGGCTATATATGGAGTTTTGCCTTTGGATTTTGGCAAATGGGAACTAGCCACAGTCGACGGCTGGACGGTCGCTCACATGGCCGCGCTTTGTGGAACCCTACCCAAAGGCTTTAATAAATGGGAATTGGCCGATGCCGATGCTGTGACGGTCGCCCACGTATTAGCAGTTCATGGCAAGTTACCCAAGGACTTTGACCGCTGGGAATTGACCGATAAAAACGGCTGGACTGTCGCTCATTTGGCGGCGATGTGTAGTCGGTTGCCAGATGATTTTACTCAGTGGCATCTCGCCAATAAAGACGGAATCACGGTCGCGCATCTGTTTGTTGAGCGCGCCGCCGAAAAAGGGGTTGAGGAAAAGTTGCCTTGGGCCGATGATAGCGACGTTTGGAAACTCAGCACCAAAGACGGCATGAGTGTCGCGGAGTATTACCACCAGGAATTGCAAGCGGCAATGTTGCGCGATATCAAGAATCTTTTCAGGTAGGAGAAGAAATTATGGCTACTCGTCTAATTCACATTTTGCCCGCGGATTATAGGCTGTGGGACGCTAGTTTGGGGCCGAACGCGACCCTCGCCCACGCGGCGGCCGTCTTTGGGATTTTGCCATCGGACTTTGACAGATGGGAACTGGCCGACGATGACGGCGTAACGGTCGCCCACATGGCCGCGCTTCATGGAGCCATGCCTAAAGGCTTTGACAAGTGGGAGCTTGCCAATGTTAACGGAGTGACGGTCGCGCACGTGGCGGCGGAAAGTGGCCATTTGCCAGATGATTTTAACCAGTGGCATCTTGCCGACAACGACGGAAACACGGTCGCGCATGCGTTTGTCGGGCATATTTTTGAAAGCAAAAAGCTTTTAAAAAAAATCCCTTGGGCGGGCGATAGAAACGTTTGGTGCCTCGTTAATAACTACGGCATGAGCGTAGAATCTCTCTTTCGTAAATTGAGAGAAGCTACGATGGTTAGCGACATCTAGAAGCTTTTCGATTAGGAGAGGAAATAACCATGATATGTTTTATTTATCCGTCGATTGAAACGCTTTTCCGGATAACAAGGAACGGTTCTTTGATCGATGACTTCAGCCAATGGGAGCTGGCTAACGAAGACGGACTTACCGTGGCGCACATTGCCGCTGAATTTGGCTACTTGCCCTCTGCTTTTAATCAATGGGCCATCGCCCGTAAGGATGGCTGGACAGTAGCGCATGAAGCTGCTTGCTACGGGCCTTTACCCGATGGTTTTGACCAATGGAGTCTCGCCAACAAGGACGGTGAAACCGTGGCGAGCGTGGCCGCGCGATACGGTCATTTGCCCGTTGGCTTCGACCAATGGAAGCTCTTCAGTAAGAATGGTTGGACCGTGGCGCACGTCGCCGCATGTTACGGCTATTTACCCGATGCCTTCGACCAATGGAGTCTCGCCGATGATGACGGCAACACAGTTGCGCACGTTGCCGTTACTAAGGATTTTTTGCCAGATAACTTCGACCAGTGGGAGCTTGCTAACGTAAACGGATGGACGGTGGCGCATCAAGCGGCGCGGAAAAACCATCTTCCCGTTGGGTTTAACAAATGGCGCCTCGCCACTGCCAACGGCTACACCGTAGCGCACCAAGCCGCGGAGTATGGCCTTCTACCTAAAGATTTCACCTTATGGGCCTTCGCTGACGAAGACGGTTGGAGCGTGGCGCATGCGGCCGCGTGTTTCGGATGCCTGCCTCAAGGCTTCAACCTTTGGAATTTTAGGACTAATGCTGGACTTACTGTCCGGGAAGTTTATGACAACCGCGCGAAGCTTGCGAGCGAGCAGGTCAAGAACATCATTATAGGAGGGAAATAACCCATGAAAGACATCGCGAATGAATCGAAAAACAAGGAATAAAATCCTCATGAATTTAATCGAAGCCGCGCACAATGGCGCGCGGCTAAAAGATATTTGCCTGGGGATTGAGCTTACTAAGGGAGAAAAGCTGATGCTTGAGCGCGTCAGCGAGACTTCCGCGAATTTCAGGCGAAACCAGCTTAACGGCCTCGGCGAGAGCCGCGAGGAGGAGTAGACGATGCAAGTTGACGCTTTAAAGAAGCTGTTCAAAAAGGCGGCCAAAGGTACGCTTCCCAAGGATTTTAACCAGTGGGACCTGGTCTATAATTCCAGCGGGGAACCCCTTCAGAGCGTGGCCAAGAGCTTAGGGCGCTGGGCTCTTTACATTAGAGACGGCGTGACTATCGCCGCCGTGGCTGAATACTATGGCCGCTTACCCGCCGATTTTGACCAGTGGGAACTGTCCAGCTTTGGGTCCGGCTACACGGTAGGGCATGAAGCGGCGGAGCATAATCATTTGCCGGCCAACTTCGATAAATGGGAGCTTGCCACTGATTCCGGCCGGACGGTAGCTCACATCGCGGCTGAATGTGGGACTTTGCCTGAAACCTTTAAAAATTTAGCGCTTGCCGACGAAAAAGGTTGGTCTGTCGCGCATGAATTAGCCCGGTGTAAGCGCTTGCCTGAAGGCTTTGATCAGTGGGCGCTCGCTGACAAAGAAGGAATATCCGTGGCGCATGCAGCGGCCGCGCGCGATATTCTGCCAGATGATTTTAACCAATGGTCGCTAGCGACCGATATCGGCTGGACTGTCGCTCATGTGGCCGCGAGGAAGGGCAAGATGCCGGCTACCTTTGCATGGTGGTTCCTCGCCGATGTCGATGGGCGCACGGTAGCCCACGAGGCGGCGGAGCGTAGCTGGTTACCACAAGACTTCCACGATTGGCACCTTGCCGATAAAAACGGGTGGACCGTCGCTCACGAGGCCGCGCGGCATGACAAATTGCCATGGTTTTTTGACGCCGGGACCTTTGAAAACGCGCTCTGGACTCTTGCCGACAACCAAGGCCGAACTGTCCGCGATGTCTACGAAAAATTGCGTGGGAGGAAATAATGATTAAAGATGAGTTAGTCGCCCTTTTTGAGGCCGCAAGCGATGGGACGCTCCCCGCCGATTTTCAGGGCTGGAGGCTTGTCGGCAATAACGGATGGACGGTCGCTCATGAAGCCGCGAAGAATAAGCATTTACCTAAAGATTTTGACGCCTGGGCCCTCGCCGATAACGATGGGCGGACGGTCGCCCACGTAGCCGCGGAGGCGCGGTGCGAGCAATTGCCTGAAGATTTTAGCGACTGGACCCTCGCCGACAATTCTGGCCACACGGTCGCCCATGAGGCCGCCGAGTGGAGGGTCTTTCCCAAAGACTTCGAGCATTGGGCGGTGGCCGACTGTGATGGCTGGACGGTCGCCCACGAGGCCGCCTCACACGACTATTTACCCCTTGATTTTGACCAATGGGAAATCGCCGACGATTACGGCTGGACGGTCGCCCACGAGGCCGCGGAACACAGGTATTTACCCCAAAACTTTAAAAAGTGGGAGCTTGCCAACACGATCGGATGGACGGTCGCCCATGAGGCCGCTCGCCAAGACATGTTGCCCGATGACTTCGACCGTTGGGAGTTAAGAGACATCGACGGGATGACTGTCGCCCATGTGGCCGTTGGCAGCTCTAATTTCCCCAAGGATTTTAAACATTGGGATTGGGCCGACATCCAAGGCTGGACCGTGGCCCACATGGCCGTTTATTTGGGGGCCCGTCTTCCCGAAGATTTTGACCAGTGGGCGATGGCGGCCGGCGATGGTTTAACGGTCGCCCACGTGGCCGCGCTGATGGGCGTTCTTCCGGACAATTTTAACCAGTGGGGCCTCGTCGTGGTCGGGTATGAAGGAATTGGCCTTTCCGTGGCTAATCTCGCTTTAGACGGCGGATTTGAGCGCCAAGAAGATATTGATGGCGAGTGGTGCCGCTCGCCTTATGAGGATGTTTGCGAGTATATCGGCCAGATTGCGAACGAATACGCCGAAATGCGCGAGGAGAAGGAATAATGGCTTTAAAGGATGATTTGGACTCCCACGTCCGCGCGATAGTCCGGGAAGAGGTCACCACTTTTTTAAGGGACGTTTTGCCCGCGCCTGAGCCCGTGGAAGAGAAAGGCTATTTGTCGCCCACTCAGGTTGAGTCGCAGTACGGTCTTCGCGCGAGCACTCTTTGCAGATGGCGGGGGTATCGTATTGGGCCGCCTTATTGCAAGGTGATGAAGAAAATTCTCTACAGCCGAAAAGATATCGAAGAATATATCGAAAAGTTCCGCATGAAAACCAGGCAACGCCGGCAGTAGATAATGCTGGTCAGAGCCCGGCTTTATTTTTCTGGCGGAGTCCCAAAGAAGGCGTCGATTGACTCAATCGCCGCCTTCTTTGCTTCCGGCAGTAAGTGGGCGTACCTTTTGGTCATCTCCGGGCTTGAGTGCCCAAGGAGCGTCCCGATGGTGTAGAGGCTTTGGCCCTGGCTTGCCAGCCAGGAGGCGAAGGTATGTCGCAAGGTGTGAAAAACGACCTTATCCCGACGATCGGTTATGCCGTCGTTAAGGCCAAGATGATCGACTGACGCTTTAAAATTCTTTGACGCGGTTTGTCTAATATGCGCCCATTTTGGGGGGTCTAAAAGAAGCTTCCCAGTTTTTATGGGGATATTACGCAAATAATCCAAGAGAGGGCCGCCAATATAGACGACCCGATTATTTTTAGTTTTAGTGTCTACGATTTTAATGGTTTTGTTCTCTAAATTGATATGTTCTCCTCTAAGATTAATCGTCTCGCTAAGTCTCATGCCTGTAAAGAGGCTAATAATGGCCAGGCCGTAGACATATGGCGACCTTTTTTTGAGGTCTTCCAAAAGAGCTTGGGCTTCTTCCTTAGAAAGATAACGTGACCGTTTGTCGTCCACTCTCGGGATCGAAACTTTTACAACCGGATTTACGCCTTGAAACATATCCCATTTTATAGCTAAGTTAAAAATAACTTTTAAGTAATTTAAAATATTGATAATAGTCCCAGGGCATTTCCCCTCGCCTTGAAGCTTGTTCCGCAAAGATTCAATATCTTTAGGGTTAATTTCGGAAAGCGTTTTATCGTCAAATATCGCGAAGTATTTTTTACGATACGCAAGAAAGTCGCTAAAATGCGCTAATTTGTAAAAATGTCTTTCTTCCGCCTCTTGAGCGATATCTTTAAAAGTTAGAATTTTAGGGGCGATTTCTTCTCCGTTTTTTTTCGCCTGGACCGCGCGCATCCTATCGGTTCTAATTTGGTTGGCGTTAATACCGGAGAAATCAATAGAAGAGACGCCAACTTTTTCCCAAATTTGCTTTCCGTTTTCGTTTTGGTAAACGATATAAAAAACGCGTTCTGGCTTCCCCTCATGCTTTTTGATGGAGGATAGCCGGTAGTAAACGCCCGGATACTTTGTTTTGAATGTTTTTGCCATATTTCCCTGGTCGCTTAGAAAAACGTCTAAGAACGATCAAAGAAAATATACCATAATGCATTCGGTTGCGCAAGCGCCGACGCCGAAGAATGGCATAAATAAGCCGTTTGTCCGGCATTAACCGGTGTCTGAAATCCCGTGGCGCCCTTGATGAGAGAGAGAGCGATTCCAAGAAGCTCCAACGCGCCGTATAAGTTTATTTCTAAAATTCGTTTAAAGTAGCCATCCTTACTAACCTCACGGCGACCGCCGGTCCCAGGGGCTTTCCCCGCGGTCCCAGGCGCTTCCCCGCCGTTCCCAGAGGAGTCCCCTTCGTCCGCCCGACTCGCCCGGCGCGGAGAGAGCGTCATCCACAGCGCCCACAGCGCCAAAATCATTAAAAAGTCGATGTCCATATTTTTTGCCGCGCCGTCTCGCGTATAATAGCGTTAACCGAACCCGAATCCGTTACGGGACCTCAAGAAGCCTCGCGCTCGCGTTAATTTAAGCCGCGTCATGAAATGGCTCATTTTGAGTTCGAGCGCGAGAAGGCGTCCTACTCCAAGGCTCTATAGTTGTCAAATCGCGCTACTTTAACTACGCCATCGTTTTATATCACTACTTTCAATACCTACGCCACCACGACCACTCGCGCGAGCGCTTCGCGCGCTCTCCTAGAGGCGGCGAACGCCCGTCGCGGCGCCAATGGGTTGGGCTGAATAATTCCGCCCATGGCCCCCTCGCGAGCCCGCCGCGCGTTCCGCGCGGCCCTGGCGCTGGATAGCGCCGCCTGGGGCGGCGCGACCGCGCTTAAAGCCCTCGCCCGGCGTCCTTCGGCGCCTCGCGAAGGGCCAGAAACGCGCGAGCCTCCGAGGAACCCCGCGCGCCTTCGCCGGGATTGCCGCCGGGGAGCGCGTCCGCGCGCGGAGCTGGCTCTCGCCAGCGATAGGCCCAGTGGGGCCATCGTGGCGATCCGCCCATACTTTTGGGGCCTAAGGCTCTTCCTTCCCGCGAACGGATATATTTTCTCTTTTCTCCCAGCCGTTAGGGTTAGGCGAGCTTCCCGCCAGTCCTCGACCACGGGGGGCGGTCCGGAACGGATAACAGTCTCCCCCAGGCGTTTCCCCGCCTGGCCCGGGGGCTTCCCCTACGCCCGCCCGACAGGGAGAGAGCGTCGCGAGCGTCGCCTCAAACTTTAAAAAGGCTTATCGTCTCTTGAGCGCGCCGCTTTCGCCTTTGAGAGCGAGAGCGTCTTTCACGCCAACGCCTTATTGACAAAATTCACGCCATATTACGCCACGGCGGCGTCTCGCGTCGCCACGGCCACGCCCACGCCGCCACGCCAACGTCTCCCCCTAAGGGCTTTGCGCTTTTTCCCGCCAGAGACGGGCGCCCCGCGCGGCGCCAGTGACGCCCGCGGCTTGACAATCCCGCCCACGGCCGCGCGAGAGATCTAGCGCGTTCCGCGCGACCGCGCCTTTAGTCCCGCCTCGGCCCTCCCCGCCGAGCGCGACGCGCGCTTAAAGCTTTCCGCGGGGCGCCCGCCGCTCAGAGGGGGGAGTTTACAAAGCCCCAAGGCGCGTCTCGACTCCCTGAGAGAGCCCGTCTCGCCCCGGCTTGGGGTCCCCCCGCCATGGAAAGGAATCGGCTTGGGGCTGTCCTTTCCGGGCCTTGGGCGCGCCTCGCGGCGAAAGGTCGGCGGCGGGGGGAAGCTCCAAGCGAGAGGGGAGGGGCTCGCTCGCGGGGCCGCGGCCCGCGAGCCCCTCCAGCCACCTCAGGGGCGCGCGGGCGAGCTGGCGCGGGAAAGGGCCCGCGCGAGGCCCCAGCGCCTGTCCTGGGCCTCGCTGGCGACGCTCCTCGCGCTAAACGATTCAAAAGCTCCTCACGTTAAATGGTCACATGAGACGCGGCGCGCCGCGGAGGCCGCGGCGGTGGGCGGCGTTTCCGCGAGATCCAGGCGCGAGGCCCGCGGGAGGGGGCGCTTCCGGGCGGAGACAGGCCTCCCCGGGAGGGGAGGGCGAAATATTTTTTTCCCCCGGGCGCGCGCCTCTTTTTTCCCATATATGGAGTCCGCCATTTTCCGCTTCGCGGAGATGTGGCGAGAGTTTCGCCTGAAAAGCGCGCCTCCAAAAGACGCTCGCCCACAAATTTTTTCAATTTGGACCAAATTTCATTGACATGTGGAGAATTGTGGGTTAACCTTGGCTACGCTTATAAAAAGGGGCGATTATCTAGTCGCCTAGAGCGTTTTAACATTTTCGGCTAAAAAAATCCCTTATGCCGAGGGACCCTGAGGCTACCGTAGGATCTGATGGAAGGCGCGAAACTCTTTTTTGGAGGCACGGATTACCACTCGCTGGACGAGAAGGGGAGGCTTACGCTCCCCGGGCCGACCCGCGCCGTCATCCAACTGAGCTGTTCGCCGGAACTCTATCTGAGCTATCTGCCGGGAACCTCCTTCCTCAGCCTCTATACCTATGAAAAATGGGTCAAGGTGCTCGCGGAATGGAACCAGGAGGAGCGCTTCCGCTCGACTTTGGATTTTATGGACTTCAAGCGGGTCTTTTTTTCCAAAATCGCGACGCTGACTCCCGACAAGGCGGGGCGAATTCTCCTGCCCGCCACCCACCGCGAGTGGATTAAGCTGGAAAAAGAGGCGGTCGTCGCGGGCTGCGGCGACAAAATCGAAATTTGGGAGCGCGGCGCTTTTGTCGCGTACGAGAAGAAACGGGCCGAGGCCGCCGCCTCCGATCCCCAGAGCTTTTTAAATCTCGCCCGGGAAGAGGAACGGGGGGTCCCGAGGTTCCCGTCATGGTAAAAAACAAAGAATCCAAAATTCCCGAATTCGCCTCCCTCGCCTATTTCCCCGACGAGCCCCAGGGCCGCGGCGGCGAGGCCGGCGCCCCTTTTCCGGCCTCCGGGGAGGGCCCCTCCTGGGAGGCGCTCCCGCCTGAAGTCTCCTTCGCCGAGGCCTTCGGGCACTGTCCGGTCATGCTGGACGAAAGCGTGGCGGCCTTAAACGTTAAGCCCGAGGGTTTCTACGTCGACGGCACCGTGGGCGGCGGCGGCCACGCCAGGGCCATCCTGGGACGCCTGGGCCCCCAGGGGAAGCTTTTGGCCCTCGACGCGGATCCCGAGTGCGTCGCCTTCGCCAAGCATTGGGGCGCGGGCGAGAGACGCCTTATCGCCCTGGAGGCGAATTTCGCGGACCTGCGGCGCGTCTTAAAGGAGGAGGGCCTGGGGCCGGCCGACGGAATACTCTTGGATTTAGGAATCAACAGCCGCCAGCTCGCGGCCCCCAACCGAGGCTTTTCCATCGCGAGCGACGGCCCTTTGGACATGCGCCTTAGCCCCAAGACCGCCACGACGGCCGCCAAGCTCGTCAATTCCTTAAGCGAAAAAAAGCTCGCGGATCTGATCTTCGCCTACGGGGAGGACCGCCGTTCCCGGGCCATCGCCCGGGAAATCGCGCGGGCCCGCGCCGAGACGCCCTTCCGGACGACCGGGGAGCTGGCCGCCGTCATCGCGCGGCTGTCCTCCAAGAGGGACGGCAAAGAGTTCATCCACCCCGCCACCCGCGTTTTCCAGGCCCTGCGGATCGCCGTAAACGGCGAGCTTTCGTCCCTGGAGCGTTTCCTGGACGAGGCCTACGGCCTCTTGAAGCCCCAGGGCCGCCTCGCGGTCATTTCTTTCCATTCCCTGGAGGATCGCCTGGTCAAAAACCTCTTCCGCGCTCGGCCCAAATACGAGGAGTCCCGCTGGAAGGCTATTTTGAAAAAACCCATCCGTCCCCAGGAGAGCGAGATCTTCATGAACCACCGGGCCCGCTCCGCCAAGCTGCGGGTCGCCACGCGGCTGTAGGGGGAGGCGATGGGCTCCAAGATTTACCGCTTTGACCCCGGGAAAGGAAAGCGGGCCAAAAAGGCCCCCGGACCCCGGCTCCAGGCCAAGGACGACGCCATCCCGAAGTGGCGGAAGCGCCTGGCCGCCTCGGCGCGGCGACCGGAAGGGAAAGCCTCCAAGGGCTCTCGCGCGGAGACGGATAAGCAGCCGGCCCGGGCCTATCTTAGCTTCGAGGCCCAGAAACTCTCCCCGCCCCCTGGTCATCGGCTCCTTTTCTTCTCCCGCGGCCAGGTCGCTCTCCTCGCCCTCTGCGCGGTCATTTTTACCCTCGGGCTTTTTGTCCTCGTCCATATCGCCCAGGGCCGCAACCAACTGGGCCTCGACGTCTCCCGGCTCACCCGGGAAAGGGCGCGGCTCTTGGAGATCAACGGGCGGCTCAAGGCTAGGATTGAGCGCCTGATGGTCCTGGAGGATTTGGAGATCGTCGCCAAAGATTCCTTAAATCTCCAAACCCCGCGCAAGGGCCAGATCGTCGAGCTGCGGTGATTTTCGCGCCGCCCTTAAAGCCCCCTTCGTAACCATTTTGCCCCTTCCCCCCTAATCCCCTTTTGGCCCGCCGCCGTTACCCCCAAGGGAGTAGCCATGAAATCTCGCGCCCCGCGGCTTACGCTCCGTCTTTACTGTCTGGCGATCGCTTTTGTCCTGGCCTTCGGCGGCGTCGCGGGCAAGGCCTTTTACCTGCAGGTGACCAAGCGCGACGAGCTGCGGTCCATGAGCCAGAAGCACTCCCAGACGGTTTTAATCCTCCCCAGCCTGCGGGGGGACATCTACGACAGCCATCTGGAAAAACTCGCGACCTCCGTGAGCTCCGACACCCTGTCGGTCCACGGGGCCATCATGAAGAAACCCGGGGAGATCTTTCTGGCCCTCTCCCAGGTTCTGGACATGGATTACGAGTCTTTGGCCCAGAAGCTGGAAAAGGCCGTCCGCTACGCGGTCGTGAAGCGTGACCTCTCGGAGAGCGAGAGCGCGGCCGTCGCCGCCCTCGACATGGAGGGGGTGACCATCGAGAAGGGTTACCGCCGGGTTTACCCCAACGGCTCTCTGGCCTCACATCTCCTGGGCTTCGTGGGGGTCGAGGGCCAGGGCCTCGAGGGCCTGGAGCTGGCCTTGAACGACAGCCTCCTGGCCCCCGCGAAAAGAGTGCGCGTTACCCGCGACAACAAGGGCCGGGTCATCATGGACAGCGCCGCCCAGGTCCAGGAGGTCCCCCGGGGGGCCTCGGTCATGCTGACCCTCGACAGGCGCATCCAGTTCATCGCGGAAAAGGCCATCGCCCGCGCGGTCGTCGCGAGCAACGCCAAGAGCGGCATGGCCATCGCCGTGCGGCCCCGGACCGGGGAGATCGTGGCCTCGGCCGTCTATCCCACTTACGACCCCAACGACTACGGGGCCGTCCCCATGGAAACCCGGCGCAACAGGATCTTAACCGATCCCTTCGAGCCGGGCTCGACTTTCAAGGTTTTCACGGTGGCCGCGGGGCTGGAAGAGGGCCTCATCGCCCCGGACACCGTTCTTTTCTGCGAGAACGGGCTCTATAAAATCGACGGCGGCACCCCCATCCGCGACACCGGGTCCTACGGGGATTTGACCGTGAGCCGGATTGTCCAGGTCTCCTCCAATATCGGGGCGGCCAAGATCGGCGAAAGGCTCGGGCCCCAGAAGCTCCACAACTATCTCACCCGTTTCTCCTTCGGCGAAAAGTCCGGGCTCGCCTACCCCTCCGGGGAGAGCGCCGGAAGGCTACGCCCAGCCAAGGACTGGAGGCGTTTAGACGCGGCGAACGTCGCCTTTGGCCAGGGCCTGTCCGTCACGGCGCTACAACTGGTGATGGCCGTCGCCGCCTTGGGTAACGACGGATACCTGATGCGGCCCATGCTGGTTTCCCGGGTGATTGACGCCGACGGGCGCGTCATCGAGTCGCGCGAGCCCGAAATCATCCGGCAGGTGGTCTCGCGCCTCACCGCCCGCCAGGTTTTGGCTATGATGCGCATGGCCGTCATGAAGGGTGGCACGGGTACGCGAGGAGACATCCCTGAATACCCTATAGCCGCTAAAACGGGTACTTCGCAAAAATTCGACGCCGATGAGGGGTCATATTCCCACTTCCAGTTCGTGGCCAGCTACGTGGGGCTCGCCCCTTACCATAATCCCGAGCTCTGCCTGTACGTGGTCCTGGACGAGCCCTGGCCGGACTATTACGGCGGCTCCGTGGCGGCCCCGGTCTTTCGGGAGATCATGAGCGAGGCCCTGCCTCTTTTGGATATTCCCCCCAAGGACGAAACCGAGACGGCCCCGCCCGCCTGGCCCACGCCCGACAGCGCCAAGGGCGGGGTTCCGGGGGTTTTGCCCGATTACGCCAACGCGAACTACCTGCGCGTCTCCATCCCTAAGGGGGACAAGGGCGCCCAGGGCCCCATCGCCCCCGCCGACGCGCCTTGGGGAGGCGAGGAGCTGGGCGAGGCCGCGGCCCTTCCCCTTGAGGCGGACCCCGGGGACCCCGCCGCGATGCCCGATCTGACGGGGCTTTCCATGCGTCAGGTCTTGGATCGCCTCTCGCCCCTGGCCCTGAATTTGGAGTGTCGGGGGAGCGGGCGCGTCATCGCCCAGGAGCCCGCCGCCGGGACGCTGACCCGGCCCGGAAGCGAGGCCTTAGTCTCCTTTGGGGGTAAAGACGCGTGAAGATATCGGCCCTCGCGGCCCTCTTAAACTGCCCCTGTTGGACGCCCGACGGCCGGGATCCCGAGATCCTCGGCGTGAGCGAGGACTCCCGGGACATTCTTCCGGGATGGCTCTTCGCGGCGGTCTACGGCGCCAAGGACTCGGGGGGCCGCTACGCCCGGGACGCCTTGGAGCGAGGGGCGGCGGGCCTCATCGTCCCCAGCGACTTTAACGCCCTGCAAAAGCTCCATATCCCCGCCGCCACGCTCGCGGAGGCGCCCCGGATCGCCCTCCCGGAGCCCTTTCGCAAATCCTTGGGGGAGGCCTCCCGCCAGATCTACGGGGAGCCCGAAAAGGGCCTCCTGCTCGTGGGGATCACGGGGAGCAACGGGAAGAGCACGATTTCTTATCTCGTGGAGACCCTTTTTACGGATCTGGGCTATTACCCCGGGGTTTTGGGGACCGTCAACTACCGCTGGCCCGGCGAAAGGCTCGTGGGGGCCAACACCACCCCCGAGGGGCCCCTCCTTTTCCGGACCCTCGCGCGCATGCGCGAGGACGGGGCCCGCTCGGCCATCATGGAGGTCTCCAGCCACGCCTTGAGCCTCGGGCGTTTGGGGAAAACTCTTTTCTCCCTAGCCCTCTTCTCCAACCTTTCCCGCGACCACTTGGACTTTCACGGGGACCTGGAAAACTACTTCAGGGCCAAAGAGACCCTCTTCACGGATTATTTGGCCCCGCCGGAGGCCTTAAGCCCCCACGTGCCCCCCGGGGAGCCCCGGGCCCTCGTTAACGCCGACGACCCCTACGGGCAAAGGCTCCTTTTAAGCCTCGGGCCCTTGGCCCGCGGCTATGGCCTCGCGGCCGGGGAGATCCGGGGGAAAATCGTCGGCCTCTCGCGGGCGGGAATCGACCTCGAGGTCGTGACGAAGCGGGGCGCCTATCGGATCCAAAGCTCCCTTTTGGGGAGATTCAACGCGAGCAACCTTTTGGCCGCGGCCTCCGTCGGGGAAAGCCTTAGGGCCCCCCAGGGGCTCGTGGCCGGGAGCCTTTCCGCGTCGGGCGGGGCCCCGGGAAGGCTCTCGCGCGTGGGGACGGAGGAGCGCTTTCTGGCCCTCGTCGACTACGCCCACTCCCCGGAGGCCCTCCTCTCCGCGGTGGAGGCCGTCCGGGAGCTGACGACGGGGAAAGTCGTCGTCGTCTTCGGCTGCGGGGGCGACCGCGACAGGGGCAAGAGGCCGCTCATGGGCCAGGCCGCCGCCAGGGCCGCGATCGCCGTCCTGACGACGGACAATCCCCGCTCCGAGGACCCCATGGCCATTATCGCGGAGGCGGAAGAGGGGCTCCAGGAGGCCGGGCTGAGGCGCGCGGCGTCGCTCCGGGAGGCCGTCGCGGGGACCTACCTCGTCGCCCCCGACCGCGGGGAGGCCATCCAATGGGGGGCCGCGCTCTTGGAGAGCGGGGACGCGCTTCTGGTCGCGGGCAAGGGACACGAGAACTATCAGATCTTCCGGGACGGCCGGGTTTATTTTGACGACGCGGAGACGACCCTCAAGGCCCTGCGGGAACAGGGGAAGAGCGAGTGAGGCGCCCGCGCGCGTCCTTGTTAGGGCGCGAGGTTTTTTTGAGGGACGGTTTTTAAGGGACGGTTTTTCGCCGCCGCCTCCGGCGCCTTGGGCGCCCAAGGCGGGCGAGGGAGAGGGACGCCATTTTGCCACGCGAAGCGGACATCCGAGACGGCCAGAGCGCGGCCCCCCAAGGGGGCTTAGGCTTAAGCGTGGCCGAGATCCGCGCCTTTCTCGCGCAAGGGGCCCTCCTTTCGCCCGGCTTCGAGTCCGGGGAGGCCGCGGAAGAGGCCGTCGCCGTCGCGAGCGTCGCGACCGACAGCCGCGCGGTCCGGCCCCAAAGCCTTTTCGTGGCGCTCCGGGGGCCCCGCCACGACGGGAACGACTTCGCGCGGGAGGCCCTGGGGCGCGGCGCGGTGGCGGCCATTGTCGCCTCCGACCGCGCGCGGGCGCTCCGCGCGGAAACGCTATTGGCGGGGACGGAGGGGATCCTCCTTCCGGTCGCGGACGCTTACGCGGCTTTGGGGGCCGTCGCGCGGGGCCTAAGGCTTAAGCGAAACTTAAGGGTCTTAGCCGTGACGGGCTCGGTGGGGAAGACCACGGTCAAGGAAATGGCGCGGGCCATTTTGGAGTTTTCGCGTCCCGGCCATGTCCTCGCGACGGCGGGGAATTTCAACAACCGCGTGGGCCTTCCCTTAAGCCTTTTGTCCTGGAAAACGGGGCAAACGGTCGCCGCGCTGGAGTTGGGGGCGAGCGACTTCGGGGAAATCGCGGAACTTTCGGCCATCGCCCTCCCGGACGCGGCCCTGGTCACCAAAGTGGCCGCGGCCCATTTGGATAATTTCGGGGATCTCGCGGGGGTCGCCCGGGCCAAGGGCGAAATTTTTAAGGGGCTCGGGGAAACGGGGGTGGCCCTGGTCAATTTAAGCGATCCCTATCTCGCGCCCTGGGCCCAAAAATTTTCCGGCCCCACGCTGACCTTCGGGAAAGCGGGGAGCGGGGCGGAAGTCCTAACGCTGTCCCGAAACGAGCTCGCCTCCGGGGAGGGCCAGGAAATAGAGCTATCCGCCCCGGCCTTCCGGGGTCAAAAGGTCAGGGCGCGCCTTTGGGCCCGGGGCGAGGCCGGCGCGGAATGCGCCCTCGCGGCCGCGGCCGGGGCCATCGCCCTGGGGGCGGGCCCGGAGGAAATCCGCTTCGGGCTCGAGAGCTTTCGGCCACTCGCGGGCAGGGGGGAAAGTTTTCTGACCTCCCGGGGCCTGTGGGTCGTCGACGAGAGCTATAACGCGTGCCCCGCCTCCATGGAGGCCCTCGTCGGGACCGCGGCGCGCTTTCCGGGGCGCGCCCTCTTTCTTCTGGGGGACATGCTGGAACTGGGGGAGGCGGAGGCCGGGGAGCATCTGGCCTTGGGCCGGCGACTCGCGGCCGCGGGGGCCGCTTTCGTGGTTTTGGTCGGGGAGCGCGCGGCCCTTATCGGCGAGGGCGCCTTGGCGGGCGGAATGGAGCCCGCGCGCGTTTACCGCGCCTCCTCCCCCGCCGCCGCGGCCCAAAAGATTCTCTCCGTCGCCCGCGCGGGGGACGCGGCCTGGGTCAAGGGCTCGCGGGCCGCCGGCTTGGAGAAGGCCGTCGCCCATTTGAGGCTTGAGGGTTAAGCGCGTGCTGTATAAGTTATTTCTCCAGCTATCCACGGAAATATCCTTCTTTAACGTGTTTAAGTACATCACGTTTCGGATAATTCTGGCCGCCCTCACCTCCACCCTTCTGTGGTTTTTCCTAGGCCCCCGTTTCATCGCCTTCATCAAGGCTTATCGCGTGCGCCAGTACATCCGCGGCGAGGGCCCGGAAAGCCATCAGAAAAAGGCCGGGACCCCCACCATGGGGGGGCTGATGGTCCTGGGGGCCTCCCTCGTCTCCTGCCTTTTATGGGTCGACGTGACCGCGCGCTTTTTCCTCCCCATGTGGTCGGTCATCCTCCTCTTCGCGGCTATCGGCTTCCGCGACGATTACCTGAAGATCAAGCGGCGCCGCAACGAGGGCCTTAGCGGCAAAAAGAAGTTCGCGCTGCAGTGCTTGGTGGGTTTGGCCGCGGGGGCCTACCTCTACGCGGACCCGAGCTTTGACCCGACCCTCGCCTTCCCCGTTTTGAAGACCTTGGTTTTCAACCTCGGGCCTTTCTACATCCTCTTCGCCGCCCTCGTCCTGGTGGGGGCCTCCAACGCCGTCAACCTCACCGACGGCTTGGATGGGTTGGCGGCGGGGCCCATCGTCATGGCGGGGGCGACCTATATGGTCTTCGCCTACTGCGCGGGCAACAGCGTCATCGCCAATTACCTGCAGATCGCCCGCATCCCCGGGGCGGCGGAGGTCGCGGTGCTCCTGGCGGCGCTCATCGGCTCGGGCTTGGGCTTTCTTTGGTATAACGCCTTCCCGGCGCAGATTTTTTTAGGCGACACCGGCTCCCTTTCCCTGGGCGCGGCCCTGGGCTTTACGGCCCTCGTCGTCAAGCAGGAAATCCTCCTGGTCCTCGTGGGGGGCATTTTCGTCATCGAGGCTTTGTCGGTCATCCTCCAGGTGGCCTTCTTTAAATGCACCAAGGGTCGGCGTCTCTGGCGGATGTCGCCTTTGCACCATCACTTTGAGCTCAAGGGATGGCCTGAGCCCAAGGTGATCGTTCGCTTTTGGATTATCGCCATTATTTTGGCGCTGGCGGGGCTTTCCACCCTGAAATTGCGCTAGGGGTCGTTTCCCCCCGCGGAAAGCGGGGCTTGGGGGAAGGGCGGAAGGCCTTTTCCCCCCTGGGGCGGGTTGTCAAGATGTCTCTTTTTAACTTAAATAGCGCGCTCGTGTTGGGGGCCGGCGAGTCGGGGATCGCCGCGGCCAAGCTTTTACGCGCGGGCGGGCTGGAAGTCACCGTTTACGATCAGATGCGCCCCGAGGAGGCCCGCGGCGCCCAGGAAAGGCTCCAAGGCTTGGGCGCGAAATGGGTTTTGGGGCCCGACGCGCCGCATCCCGGGTATTTTTTCGATCTCTGGATCGTCTCCCCGGGGGTGCCCCTCACGGCCATGGGCGCGCCCGAGGCCTTCCGCAGCCAGATCCCCGTCTTGGGGGAATTGGAGCTGGCCGCGCGCGTCGTGAATCTCCCCGTCGTCGCGGTCACGGGAACCAATGGCAAAACTACCGTCGCGGGACTCGCCGCCCATATTCTCGCCCAAGTGGGCCGGCGCCCCTTTTTGGGGGGCAACATCGGGAACCCTTACGCCAACTGCGCCTTGGAGCTCCAAGCGGACCCGGGCCGTTACGACTGCGCGGTTTTGGAGGTCTCGAGCTTTCAGCTGGAGACCGTTAGCAAGTTCCGCGCCAAGGGGGCGGCTATTTTGAACGTCACCCCCGACCATTTGGATCGGCACGGGGATTTTCTCTCCTATTTCCACGGCAAGTGGAGGATCTTCCAAAACCAGGACGCGACGGACTGGGCCATTTTAAACGACGACGAGTACCTGCTCGTCCACAAGAGCCATAAGGCCCGCCGCTTCGGCTTTTCCCTTAAGGAGGCGCCGGCCCACGGGGGATACGTCCACCGCAAGGGCGCCAAAGAGACCCTGAAAATAATCGTGGACGGCAAGGAGGCCGCCTCCGTCCCCTGGGAGGAGTTCGCCTTAAAGGGCCGGCACAACCAAGGGAACGTCCTGGCCGCCGTGGGCCTCGCCCTCTCTTTGGGGGCCGACCCGCGAAAGGCCCTGGAGGCGGCGCGGGATTTTAGCGTCGACGACCACCGGCTCCAGCTTATCGGGGAATTCGACGGCGTTTCCTATTACGACGACTCCAAGGCCACCAATCCCGGGGCGACCATCGCCGCCCTCGACAATTTCAAGGACAAGAGCGTGGTCTTAATCGCCGGGGGCCGGGACAAGGGCCTCGATTACGGCGCCCTCTTGGCGCCCGTCACGGCCAAGGCGCGGCACCTCATCCTCCTGGGGGAGGCCGCCCGGACAATCGCCCGGGATCTCCAGGGCTTCGCGCCGATCACCTTCGTCCCCAGCATGCGGGACGCGGCGGTGCTCGCCTCCGTCGTCGCCAAAAAGGGGGACGTGGCCCTTCTGAGCCCCGCCTGCGCGAGTTTTGACATGTTCGCCAATTACAAGGAGCGGGGCCTCGCTTTCCAGAAAGAGGTGCGCCGCGTCTTCGCGAACCCGGAGAGCCGGGCCGGCGCGGAACCGGAGGGCCGCGCCGCGGCGCCGCGGCCCGCCGCGCCCAAAAAGCGAAGGGCCTCGGCGGCGCGGGGAGGCGAGAAGGGGTGAGTTTTTGGCTCGCGCTCTATCTTTTGGCGGCGGCGACGCCGACTCTTTTATGGTTCTTGGTCCTTTTCGTGGCGATTTAAGGCCCTTACGGCGCGTCCCTTAAGGGGGAGGACGGCGATGTCCGAGACAAAATCCACAATCCTTCGGGTCGATTTTTTCCTGTCAGGTTTTTTCCTCCTCTTGTTGGGGGTGGGCCTGGCCACCCATCTTTCGGCGAGCTATTTGAGCGCCGAGTTTTATCGCCACGACCCCTATTATTATTTCAAAACGCAGCTCACGCACATGGGCTTTGGGTGGGCGGCCCTCGCCCTCTTCGCCCTTATCCCCACCCGCGAGCTTCTGCGCGCCTCCGTCGTCTTGGCCGTCGGGAGCGCGCTCCTTCTCCTCTTGCCCTTTATTCCCGGGCTTGGGGTTTCCTTAAACGGGGCCTCGCGCTGGGCCCGGATCGGCGGCGTGAGCCTCCAGCCCTCGGAGTTCGCCAAGCTCGGGGTCGTTCTGTACATGGCCTATTCCCTCGCGCGCAAAGGGCGGCTGGCCGAGGGCTTTTGGTACGGCTTCGTCCCGCACAGCCTGGTTTTGGGGGTCTTCGGGCTGCTCATCGTCATGGAAAAAGATTTGGGCGGGGCCGTGGTTCTGGGGATCATCGTCGTCGCCCTCTCCTTCGCCGGGGGGCTTAAAAAACGCTATCTCTTGGCCTACGCGGCGCTCGCGGCCGTCGCTTGCTTTTTCTTGGTCACCCAGTACTCCTACCGTTTGGACCGCCTCGAGGGATGGCGGGATCCCTACGCCGATCCCCAGGGGGTAGGTTACCCCATCCTCCATTCGTATTACGCCTTCGCCAACGGGGGAATCTTTGGGGCCGGGCTCGGGGCTAGCGTGGAAAAGCGGTTCTATATCCCCGAGGTGCAGACCGATTACGTCTTCGCCGTGGTCGGCGAGGAAATGGGGCTCATTGGGGTGCTTTTCGTCGCCGGGCTCTTTCTGCTCTTCTGCCTGCGCGGCCTGGTTATCGCCCGCGCCGCGCGGGATTTGGGCGGGCGCTATCTGGCCATCGGGGCGACCTTGATGATTGGGGTCCCGGCCTTCGTCAACATGGCCGTGGCCCTCTCTTTGGTGCCGGCCAAGGGACTGGCGCTGCCCTTTTTCAGCCAGGGGGGCTCCAACCTCGTCGCCTCCATGGCCGCGGTGGGCCTCATTTTAAACGTGGCCCGGGAGAGCGGCCGCGCGGAGGCCGCCCCCGGGGGCGGGGACCGGGAGGCCTGGAGGCCCGCCCCCTTAAAGCTCGTGACGGGCCAGGCGGAGGCGCGTTAGATGGGGCCGCGCCTTTTAATGGCGGCGGGGGGCACGGGCGGGCACGTCTGGCCCGCCGTCGCGGTGGCCCAAGCCATCAGGCGCCAGCGCGGGGACGCGCGCTTCCTTTTCGTGGGGGCGGGCCGGCCCGTGGAGGCGGCCATTCTCGATCCCTTGGGCTTTCCGCGGGAGACGATCCCCGCCCGAGGCCTGAAGGGCCGCGGGCTCGCCGGAAAAGCGGCGAGCGCGGGGACGGGCTTTTTGGGGCTCGTCAAAGCCCTCTCCATTATCCGCCGCTTCAAGCCCCATCTCGCCTTCGGGGCGGGGGGCTACGCGACCGGCCCGGTGGGGCTCGCCGCCTTTCTCTCGCGGACGCCCTTGGCCATCCACGAGCAGAACCAGAAGGCGGGGCTCACGAACCGCTATTTGGGGAAAATGGCCCGGCAGGTTTTTTTGGGCGCGGCGGGGAGCGAGGGTTTCGCCCCGGAGAAGACCATGGTGGTCGGAAACCCCGTGCGGGAGGCCATTTTACGGGTCGAGAGGCGCGCGCGCCCGGAAGGCGCCCCTTTCACCCTCTTGCTGTTGGGCGGGAGCCAGGGGGCGCGGGCCCTCAACCGGGCGCTGGGAGCGGCTTTGCCCTTTTTGGCCCAAAAGAGGGACTCCTACCGGATCATCCATCAGGCCGGGGCCGCGGGACTCGCGGAGACGCGCGAACTCTACGAGGGAAGCGGCCTTAACGTCGAGCTTTTGGGTTTCGCGCCGGATATCGAGCGGCTCTACGGGGAGGCGGACCTGGCGGTGGCCAGGGCCGGGGCGCTCACCATCGCGGAACTGCGCGCGGTGGGGCTGCCCGCCATTCTGACGCCGCTCCCGACCGCGGCCGACGATCACCAGAGCGCCAACGCCCGCGCCATGGCGGAACGGGGGGCCGCCCTCTGGCTCCCGGAGTCGGAGGCCACGGGGGAGCGTTTGTTTTCCCTGATCGAGTCCTTAAGGAAGGACGCGCCGCGCCTTTTGGAGATGGGCCGCAAGGCCCGGGAGCTTTTCGCGCCCGACGCGGCCGAGGCGATGGCCCGCCGCGTTTTGGAGATTGTCGCCTCGCGTTAGAGGCGCGCGCGGCCCAAAGGGTTTTTAAAAAAGTTTAGAGGCGGATAAGGCCGCCCCCTGGGGGGCTTGACGCTGGGAAGGTTGAAGTTAAAAGGCGCATGTATCGGAAGAAAAGGCGAATTCATTTCGTGGGGGTGGGCGGCATCGGCATGAGCGGAATCGCCGAGGTCCTCTTAAGCCTGGGGCACCGGGTGACCGGCTCGGATCTGCGCGGCGGGGCTCAGACCCAAAGGCTCGCCGCCGCGGGGGCGACGGTTTTTCGGGGACACGATTCCTCCCACGCGCGGGGCGCGGACGTGGTGGTTGTCTCCTCGGCCGTCCCGGAGGACAACCCCGAGGTGCGCTTCGCCAGGGACCAGGGGATTCCGGTGATCCCCCGCGCCGAAATGCTCGCGGAGCTGATGCGGCTCAAAAGCTCCGTCGCCGTGGCGGGAAGCCACGGAAAAACGACGACTTGCTCCCTTTTGGGCACTATTTTAACCGAAGGCGGCTGGGACCCGACCCTCGTCATCGGGGGCAAGGTCAACAACCTCGGGGGCAACGCCCGCCTGGGCCAGGGCGATCTTTTGGTCGCCGAGGCCGACGAGTCCGACGGCTCTTTCCTCTTGCTCTGCCCCACCGTCACCGTGGTCACCAACATCGACCGGGAGCACTTAAATTATTACGGCGACCTGGAGAGCCTCAAGGAGACCTTTCTGACTTTCGTCAACCGCGTGCCTTTTTACGGTTTTTCCGTACTGTGCCTCGACGACCCCCAGGTCCGGAGCCTCCTTTCCCGGGTCAAAAAGCGGAAAATCACCTACGGCCTTACGCCCGGCGCCCAGGCCACGGCCCGCGAGATCCAGTCCGAGGACTGGGGTTTCAGTTTTACCCTCGCCTTTGAGGGGCGGGACTTGGGAAGGCTCACGGTCAATATCCCCGGGGCGCACAACGTCTTAAACTCGCTGGCGGCGTCGGTCGTCGCCTTGGAGTTGGGGGTCGGCTTTCCGGCGCTGGCCGCGGGCATCGCCAAGCTCTCGGGCGTGGGCCGTCGGCTCGAGAAAAAGGGCGAGGCGGGCGGGGTCCTCTTTTTGGACGATTACGGCCATCACCCCACGGAGATCCGGGCGACCCTTAAGACCCTCGCCGAGCGTTTTCCCCGGCGGCGCAAGGTGGTCCTCTTTCAGCCCCACCGGCACAGCCGGACCCGCGCCCTCTTCGAGGAGTTCGTGGGCTCCTTCGCCTTGGCGGACAAGCTTTACGTCACGGATATCTACGCGGCCGGGGAAGAGGCGAGGGCCGATCTTACCGCGGAGACCCTCGTCGCGGCCATCCGGCGGGGGGGCCCCGACGCCGAATACGGGGGCCGCGTGGCGGATCTCCCGGCGCGGGTGGCCCCGGGCCTCGCGCCGGGCGACGTGGCGCTGACCCTCGGGGCCGGCGACATTTACGAGGCGGGGGAGGAGCTCATGCGCCTTGTCCGGGGCGAGCGGGTAACGGCATGAGGCTTCGGGACGGCGCGTACTATAAGGATTTGGCCCAAAAAGATCCCCTTTTGGAGAGCGGGAAGGCCTTGGCCCCCATGACCACCTTTCGCCTCGGGGGAGAGGCGCGCCTCTTCGCGGAGGCCGGCGACTTGGAGGCCTTAAGGCGTCTCGCGCTTTTGGCGCGCGCGGAGGAAATTCCCTCTTTCGTCCTGGGCGGCGGGAGCGACACGCTCTTTGACGACTTGGGGCTCGAGGGCCTGGCCCTCAAGCTGGGGGGCGACTTTCGGAAGATCGAGCTTTTGGGCGCGGCGGGGGACGCGGTCGTCGCGCGGGCCGGGGCCGGGGCGAGCCTCGCGGGGCTTTTGGAAAGCGCGCGCGCTTGGGGGCTCGCGGGTCTCGAGGGCCTCGCGGGCGTGCCCGGGACCGTGGGCGGGGCGGCCCGCGGGAACGCCGGGGCGGCCGGCGTCTCTTTGGGCGACAGGGTTTTGGCCTTGGAGGCCTATTTCCCGGACGGGGATCGCCGCGAGACTTGGGGCCGGGAAAAACTGCGCTTCGGCTACCGGGAACTTTCTTGGACGGAAGGCGCGGTGATTTTAAGCGTCGACTTGGGTCTGACGCGGTCCGCGCCGGATAAGGTGGAGGCGAAAATGGCCGCGGCGCTTCAGCTCAGGCGGGAGAAAACCCCCCTTGGCCTTTCCGCGGGCTCGGTCTTTAAAAATCCCCCCGGCGATTTCGCCGGGAGGCTCGTCGAGGAGGCGGGCCTGAAAGGTTACCGCCTCGGGGGCGCCGTGGTGAGCGAGCGACACGCCAACGTTATCGTCAACCGGGGGGACGCGAGCGCCTCGGAGGTGCGGGCTCTGGTCGCCTTTGTCAAATTTACGGTCTTCAAGCGGCGGGCGGTGGAGCTCGTCCCGGAGATCAGGCTCGTGACCCGGGAAGGGAGGCTCTACCCGTGAGGCGCGACGATTGGACGACCGGCCGGCGGACCCCGGAGCCTTTGGGGAAACTGAAAGACATGGGCGCCCTCGCCGGGAGGGACGCGGCTGGGGAAAAGAAGAAAAAAAAGGCGCCGCGCTTGAAGCGCGAGAGCCAAAAGCGCGTGGGCGCCGCCCTTCCGGCTTCCCGCTCGCGGCGCGCGGGGCCCTCTCTATCCTGGGGGGCGTCGGCGCGGCGCGCGCTCGTCTCCGCCCGCAAGCTCTTAAGCGGGCTCGTGACCTTCGGGCTGGCGCTCGCCGTCGCGGCGGTTCTCGCGACCGGGGCCCTTCTTTTCTATCTCCCCCGCGGCGAGCGCTTTTTTATCAAAGACATTGACATCAAGGGTGTCTCGCGGACCAGTCGCGCCGAGATTCTCGCGGTGGCTGGCCTCGACGCGCCGGTCAATTTTTTCGCGTTCAAGGAAGACGTCGCGGCGAACAACCTCAAAAGCCTTCCCTGGGTCGAGGAGGCGACCGTCGTCGCGCGCCCCATTCCCGACGGGGTTTCCATCAGGGTCAAGGAATACCGGCCCAAGGCCCTCGTCAATTTGGATCAGATCTATTACATCGACGACATGGGTCGGCCCTTCAAGAACCTTGAGCCCGGGGAAAACCCGGATCTCCCCATCGTGAGCGGGTTCGGGCTCGACGAGCTTTTGAGCCGGGGACCTTTGACCATGCGGGCCCTCGCGGAGATCTACGAGCTTATCGATCTGCTCTCCGCCCGCGGCGACGAGTGGCGGCTCGACAATATCTCCGAATTGCGCTTTGACCCGGACATCGGGATTACCATGTTCGCGCGCTACGCGGACTTGGAGATTCGGGTGGGCTTTGGGCCCTACGCCGAAAAAATGGCGCGTTTAGGCAAAGTCGCCAGAACCTTGAAATACCAGGGCCTTTTCGAGGGCGTCGAGTACGTGAACCTCGAGTGCGCGCCGCGCGTGACCGCGCGTTACGCGCGAGGCGCGCGGCCCGCGCCGGAAGGCGAAATCGAGCTCGCGCCCGCCCTCGAGGCGGAGGGCGAGACGGCGCCGGGCGCGGGCGAGGCGCCGGCGGGGCCCCGCGACTAGAAACGCCTCCCAAGCCCCAAGGGCTTGGCCAAACGTCCTTAACAACCAATCGCGCGAGGAAATTAAATTGAGCAAAGTAGAAACCTATGAGCCCGGCGGCGAAGTTTTCGTGGGGCTCGACATCGGGACCACGAAGGTCTGCTGCGTGGCCGCGGTGTTAAACTCCGCCGGGGAGCTGGATATTATCGGGGTCGGCAACGCCCAGTCTTTTGGGATGCGCCGCGGGGTGATGGTGGACATGCAGCTGAACACGCGCTCCATCGAGCTGGCCGTGGAAGAGTGCCAGCAGATGGCCGGCTGCCGGATCGAGTGGGCCCACGTGGGCATCGCCGGCGGCCACGTGCACAGCCAGAACAGCCACGGCATGGTGGCGGTCGCGGACAAGGAGACCAAAAAGGTCACGGAGGAAGACAAGAAAAGGGCCATCGCGGCGGCCATGGTCGTCAACATCCCCGTGGAGCGGGAGCTTATCCAGTGCGTTCCCCAGGATTACGCCCTCGACAACTTGACGGGCATCGCCGATCCCCTGAACATGATGGGGGTGCGCCTGGAGGTGAACGTCCACATCATCACCGGCGCCGTTTTCGCGATCGCCAATATCGTCCGGTGCGTGGGCGTTTCGGGGCTCAACACCAAAAACATCATCCTCGAGTCTTTAGCCTCCGCCGAGGCCGTTCTAACTCCCCAGGAAATGGAAGTGGGCGCGGCCATTTTGGATATCGGTGGAGGCACCACGGATATCGCCGTCTTCCACGAGGGCATGGTCAAGCACAGCGCCGTGATCGCCTTGGGCGGCGACTCTTTGACCTCGGATCTGGTCGTGGGGCTCAAGACCGATTCCGGGGTCGCCGAGCGGCTCAAGATTACCGACGGCTGCTGCGTGCAGGGCATGCTGGAGACCAACGCTCCCATCGAGGTCCCGTCCATGGGCGGGGTGAGCCTCGAGAAGGTGGAGCGCTCCTTTTTCTGCGACATTTTGGAAAAGCGCTGCGAGGAAATTTTAACCCACGCCCAAAACGAGATCCGCAACGCCAAACTCGAGGACAAGGTCCACCAGATCGTGCTCACCGGAGGGTCTTCCCTCCTGCGGGGCCTGCCGGAACTGACCTACCAAATCTTCAACAGGCCCGCCCGCCAAGGCTATCCCCACTGCCAGGGGGGGCTCGCCAACCTCGTAAACGATCCCAAGTACTCCACGGCCATCGGCCTTATTCTTTACGGGATTCGCCATCCCGAGTCGGGCCTGCAAATAGGCAAAAACGAAAACTCCGGGGCTTCCCTTTTCGGCAAGATCTGGAGCCATCTCAAAAATATGCTTTTGCTGGGCTCCTAAAGGGCCCCGCGCGGCCTTGGGCGCCGCGCCGCGCCGCGCCGCGCGCCGTCGGCGCGCCGGGCCCCAAGGGCGGACACGCGAGGAAAAACGCATGAAAGACACCGAAATCATCGCCGCCTTGGATATCGGCACCACAAAGGTGTGCTGCGTGGTCGCGACGCCGAGCCCAGGGGATGAGCTAAGCGTCGTCGGGATCGGCAACGCTCCCTCGACGGGCGTGGCCAAGGGCGCGGTCAATCACTTTGACCGGGTGGTGAGCGGAATCGTCGCCGCGGTCCGGGAAGCGGAGCTGATGGCCGGCTGCCAGATTAAAAACGTCTATTTGGGCGTGGCCGGCGGCAACGTGACGTGCTACAACACGCGCGGGGTCGTGGGCGTCCGGGACACGCGCCGGCACGTCATTACGGAGGACGACAAGCGGCGGGCCCAGCGGTCGGCGCTTTCCCTCAAGATTTCCCCGGACGAGGAAATTCTGCACCAAATCGAGCAGGAATACGCGGTCGACGACCTGACGGACATCCGCGATCCCCTCAACATGTGCGGCGAGCGGCTTGAGGTCAACATGCACGTGACGACCGTCTCGGTCAACGCCATTCAGAATATCGTCAACTGCGTCAAGGCGGCGGGCCTCCGGGTGGACGACGACGACATTATTTTGGAGTCCATCGCCTCGGCGGACGCGGTCCTCTCCCCCCAGGAAAAGGAAGCGGGCGTGGCCGTTTTGGATTTTGGGGGCGGAACCACGGATATCGCCATCTTCGTGAACGGCGCGATTCGCCACACCAAGGTCTTAAACCTCGGCGGCAACGATCTGACGCGCGACATCTTGAAGACCCTGATGATTCCCATGGACGCGGCCGAGGCCCTGAAGGTCGAAAACGGCTGCTGCTACCCAAGGCTCCTCGACTCCTTCGAGGAGCCGATTCTCATTCCCGCGCCCGGGGAGCGACGCCAGGAAGTGGGCCGGCACACGCTCGCGGACATTCTAACGAGCCGGACCGAGGAGATTTTCGCCCACGTCAACGAGGAGATTATCGGCAGCGGCTTTGACTCCAGGGTCATGGAAATCGTTTTGACCGGGGGCTCCTCGCTTCTCTTAGGCGCGGCCGAGCTCGCCCGCGAGATCTTCGAGCGGCCCGCGCGCGTGGGTTTTCCCGTGACCTTGGGCGGCTTGTCGCGCAACGTGAGTAGTCCCAAATTTTCCATGGTCCTGGGGCTCCTCCTCTTTGGGTACTATCGGGACCAGAGTTGGGAATTGGCGGACGACAAAAAAAGGAAAGGTTTTTGGGGCTCGCTTTTCAGTCGCTTTAAGAAGCGTTTAGACGCGTGATTGGCGCGCGCGCGTTTTTTAAGGACCTCTTGGAAGTCGCGCTCGAGCGCGGGCTTGGGGCGCGCCGTGGGGCTTGAGGCTTAAGGCGCTTGGGGGAGGAGCGCCCCCCGCCGCGAAGGCGGAAAGGGTTCTCGCGCGGGAGCGCCGCGCTAGACGCGGAAAAGAAGGCTGAAAAGAAAGGCGGAAAAGGAAGGCGGGCGGAAAAGGAAGGCGGAAATGGAAGGCGGAAATGGAAGGCGAAATTTAAAGGAAGGGAGCGCGGTAAAATTCTTGGCGGCTCGTTTTGGCCGCGAAAGGGCGTCGCGGAGGCGCGCGCCGGGAGCGCTGGCGGGGCGCGCGCGCGGATTTTTTCTGACGCTCCAAAGGCGGGCCCGCTGGCTTTCCGAGGACGACGTAAGGCCGGCGATTTAAGGAGTTTTAAGTTTTTACTCGCGATCGCGGCGCGCCTCGCCGCGAAGCTTTGAGACGCGCCGTGGACTCTCGGGCGCCGCGACGATTGGCGCGGCGCGTTGTCCCTTAAGGCCAGTCGCGCGGCGGGCGCTCAACGCGCGCGAAAGATTTTCAAAGTTTTTTTGAGCCGATCGGAGTTATTTCTCTTGACAGGGGAGGCGTTATCGGGCAATATGGAAAACATGAGGTAGCGACCTTGGCGAATATTCTCACGGGCGAAAAAAGGCCGCGCGGCGCGTGAAACCTTAAGGCCACTCGCGCGGTTCCCCCTCGCTCTTTCCCCCGTCTTTCCCCGCCCGTGGCCTATAAGGCCGGCGGGAAAAACGCCCATCCTTCCTTAAGTTTCCGCTCCCCGCTTTTCGCGCGTGGGCTTATTCCTTTCTTTCGCTTGGGGGCTCTTGGGGAGTTCCCGCCTGATTTAAGTTTCGCGGTAATTTACAATGGGTTCGCGAGGATCTCGCGCGCCGCGAAGGTCGCCCGCGAGGGCGAAAAGCCCCCGCGCGGCTTTCCAAAGCCTTTTCGCTTCCGGGCCAATACGAGGAGTAACGCGACAATGGCAGACGATTTCACATTTGTCGACGACGAAAAAGACGCCGTGTTCGTGGAAGGCGAGGAAATTCCGCCCCCCATGGTCAAGGTCGTCGGCATCGGCGGCTGCGGCAACAAATCGATCAACCACCTGATCAATACGGGGATCGGCGGCGTGGAATATATCGGCGTCAACTCCGATCCCACGGATCTCACCGAATGCGTGGCCCCCACCAGGCTTCTCATCGGGGCGAGGATTACCCGCCGCCGCGGCTGCGGCGGCAAGCCCGAATTGGGGCGCAAGGCCGGGGAAGAAAGCATCAAGGCGATCAAAAAGACTTTGGAGAACGCCGATCTGGTCTTTATCACCGCGGGCATGGGCGGCGGCACGGGGAGTGGCGCGACCCCCGTCGTGGCCGAGGCCCTCTCGAAATTGGAGCTCCCGCCCCTCGTGATCAGCGTGGTCACCACGCCCTTCTCCTGGGAGAAGAAACGCTATGGCGTGGCGGAACAGGTGATTAGAGAGCTCTCGGCGCACTCGAATTGCGTCATTACCGTTTCCAACTCCAAGCTCCAGAAGCTCGCCCCCACCGGGGCTTCCATGGACGAGGCCAAGGCCATGGCCAATGACGTGCTTTACAAAGCGCTTTGCGGCCTTCTGGAGATACTCACCAAGAACGGCGACATCAATTTGGATTTCGCCGACGTGGAAGAGACTTTAAGGCTGAAAGGCCCGGCCCTCATCGGCGTGGGCGAGGCCACGGGCGACGATCGGGCGAAGAAGGCCCTCAATAACGCCATCGCCTGTCCCCTCATGACCCAGAACTCCATCAAGGGCGCCCAGAAAATTTTGGTGAACGTGGTCGGCGCCCGCCCCGTGGCCTTGGAGGAGTTTGACGCGATTTGCTCCGCCGCGACCGAGCAAGCCGACGAGGACGCCGAGGTGTTCACGGGCCTCATGTATGACGATTCCTTAAAGGACACGGGCGCGCTGCGGGTCACCGTGATCGCGACGGGCCTGAAGGAAGCCGTCCCGGACGGCTGGGAAGAGAAAGATCCCGCCGCCAACGGCGACGAGGAACCGATTATCCTGGAAACTTGCGTGGACGAGCCAATCCCCGTCACGCGCGTCGAGGATGATTTTTCCGGGCGCGGGGTCTTGAGCCCCCAACGTCCCGCCCTAAGTTCCACGCGGCCCACGGGCTCAGCGCCGCTTCCCTATCCCACGCCGCCGCCTACGCAGCGCGCCTATACCGAAACTTCGTTGGCCACCCGCCCCATGGGCGTGGGAGTCTCTTCCTTGGCCCCCTCTCCCTTGGCGGCCAATCCATTGGGCGCCAGGATCACGCGTCCCGCGCAACCGTCCGCGCCCGCCAATAAAAATCAGCGCGTCTACGAGCGCCAACACGGGGTGGACGAGATCAACTCCAACCCGGATTATTACAACAAACCGGCCTTTTTGCGCAAAGACGCCTCCTAATACGTCTCCTCTAAGACGTCTCTTATAAGGCGTCTCCTCTAAGACGTTTTTTAGAAGAGGCGCGGCGAAAGGCGCCCGCTTATTAACCCGATATATTCCCCTTTTTCAGCCACATACAGCTCAAAGAGGGATGGCTTAAAAAAAGGTCAGCTCTTTTTTTAAGCGTATTTGCGGCGGCATCCGCAATTCTCTCCACCAGTCTCGCGCGCTTTTTTATACCTTTTTACTCGCGCGAGGCTGGTGGAATTTTTTTTGCGCCGCGTCCGTCGCCCAAGCGTCCAAAGCGCGGCGCCCCATCCAGGGGGAAAGGCGCTTGGCGCGGATAGGGGCGTTGGCGAGGGAACTTCGCGCGCGCGCGTCAAGTCGGAGCCCCAAGCGGGCGCGGCGAACGGGGGCGGACAAGCGCGGCGCGCTTGTCCGCGAGCCTTGGCTGGGAAAGACGCGCTCGCCCTCAAGAAGGCGCGGGGGGCGCCATACGGCTCGAAGCTTTTCCCCTATTGTGGACAAGCGCGAGATATTGGGACCGTTTTCCAAGCGCCAGGAACATAAAGCGCCGACGCGCGCCGACGCGCCGCCCCAAAACCGGCGAGGAACCGGCGATGGAGCGGCGATGGACCGACGAGGAACCGGCGACGGACCGGCGAGGAACCGGCGACGGACTGGCGACGAACCGGAAAAGGAAGGCGGCCTCGGGCTTTATCGAGAAGACGGAAGGGAAAAATAACGCGAATATACCGCCCCGCGCGCGGACCCAACCCTCGCGCTCCCCATTGAGCGCCCCAAAAGTTCCCCCCTCTTTGACGGGCCGCGCTCCGGGATGAAGCGAGACCTTCGCGCGATCAGGCGGCCGTCTCCGCGCGAGGCGCCCAGCGGTGGCTATATGAGGGTCGCGGCGACAGCGGGATAATTTCCGACTCGCTTGATGGCTAAGCCTTTTTGTCCCGGAAAGACGAGCGGCTCCAGAAGAGCGTTTTCCCGGGGGAGTCGCCGGGCCCCTGGGCGCGCTCGTTTTCGCGTGACCTTAAAGGGCGCTGGTCAGTTTGCCGGCCGCTGGCGCGCCTCTGGGCGCCGCTTTTTCATAATTATTTGGGCGGATCCCGCGTCGCGCGGGCGGAAGCTCGCGGCGGCGCTCATCAAGAGTGGGGCTGGCCGCCGTTCTGGGGAACGTAAGCGGCGTTCTTACGGAAGAGGGGAACTTGGACTCGCGACGGGTAAATCTCTGATAGCGTCCCGTCTGGATTTTGGGCGCGGCGCGGGCCACCGCCCGGCTTTCGCGCCGCCGCTTGAGGGTCCGTAGCGACCGCGCGCTTAAACTTGGACCCGCCGGCGGAGCGCGCTCCCTTAATCTCGCGGCGCCGCTGGGTCCTCGCGCGATCTCTTTGGACGCGTATCGAGGCGACGGCCCTCCGCGCGGCGTTGGCTCGCCGTCGCTCCGCCTGTCGGGGGCCGCGGCGAGCGCGACCGGCGCCTCCCTAACTCTCCGCGCGGGAATAGCCACCGCGGGCTCTGGCTCCGAAGGGAAGGACAAGGTTGTCTCGCGCTGGCGGAGGCGAGAGGGTTCGCGTGAAATTGACGCAGGGGTTTCGGCTATTCGCGGCGAGGCGCGCGCGGCCGCGTTCGTTCGCTAAGTGGGTTGGCGAGGGCCACTTGGGGATCTTGGGCTCGGCGGGCCAACCTACGCGTCTTATAACGGGTGGGGATTCGTCCGCTAACGAGGCGCTCCGCGCGGAACCGAAGAACTTTGGGCGCGCGGACTCTACGCGCCTTGGCTATTGTATGGAGGGAACGGATAAACGCGGGATTAGCGCGCGAGCCAAGGGGAAATATTGGGCGAGGGCGGGGATGGCGAGCGTCGCTTCGCGCGGCGACGACAAAAAACCACTTGGGAATCAGGCCTGGGGCGGGGAGAACGGAGGAGACCAAAAGCGCCCCGTTGGAGGGAACCGCCATAATCCATGGGGGTTTACGATACCGGCGTCGTTTGCGAATGGGCGAAGGGATTTTAGGAAAGACTATCCGCGCGCTTCCGCGAGTGACCCGGGACGCCCCTTCGGAGGGATCCAAGCGCGCGAGCCGGACTCGCTTCTGGAGGGGCGCGCCCGTTATTGTCCTCCCTCCCCCGGCCAGCGTTGGGATTTCTCCAGCGTTTCGGGACGGCGCCCAAAGCTATCGAATTGCGCTTGCGGCGGAAGATAGGATAAAGTATGGGATAACGGCTAAAATCGTGGGCCGCGGCAAAGCGCGGGCGGGCTAGAGCGGAAGGAACGGCTAACGGTTAGATGGCGCGCCGAAATTAAATTTATGAGCCTGAGCCAAAAGTCCGCGCGTGACCCGCGGAAGCTAAAAGTTTTAATTGTCGTCAATAATATGAAAGGGAATGGTATGTTCGGTAGATTTATTCCGTTTTCGATTTTAAGCGTCTCGCTTTTTTTGTGCCACAACGCGGCGCCGGCGACTTCCGATATAGTCACAAACAGCGTCGGCATGAAATTTACCTTAATTTCCCCGGGCTCGTTTACGATGGGCGCTGATTTGAGCCTTGAGAGTGGGGACAGCGATGAGGCGCCCCAACATCTGGTCACTATTTCCAGCCCCTTTTATATGGGTATTTATGAGGTAACGCAGGACGAGTGGACGCGCGTCATGGGCGGCGCCAATCCCAGTCGTTTTAAAGGACAAACATTGCCGGTTGAAGCGGTGTCCTGGTATGA
>JAISCZ010000129.1 GCA_031265205.1 Deltaproteobacteria bacterium | reverse complement strand
AACATCATAGAGCCGAAGAGTCATTTTATCATAGCGCGTTACACGCCTATTGTTGGGGAATATTAGAAATTCCTCCCCTTTCCGAACCGCCTGGGGGGGAAGGGACGCCGGACATAATCATTCTATTTAACGACGGTCTTTATGTCGTCATTGAGCTTAAATATCAGGAGTCATGTGGTCTCGAAAGCCATGAGAAGGATACGGATAAACTTAAATCCGTTCTCTTAAATTTAGCGAGACAAGCTCTAAAAGCCATTGACGCGAAAAAGTACGCGAATCCCTATTTGTCTCGCGCTAAAAAAATAATCAAAATCGGACTCGGAGCGTGCCATCGGGAAGACTGTCTGGCCTTAATTAAAATTGAGCCCTAAGATATTGGCTTAACGTTTAAGGCGCGCTCGTAGGAGAGCTTGGCGTTCCAGGATAGCGCGTCCGCGCCAGCGGATCTCCGCCGCCGAGATGGACTCCGCGCGGGGGACCTTGGAATTGATAGATTCCGTGACTCCCTTCGAGAGTCGCGCCGCGTTCGCGCCCCGCGCGGAAAAGAGCCTCGCGGAGGCTATTTTGCCCCATCGACGGCCCGCTTTTGGGACGCGCGGGCCAGAAGCCCGTAGGCGAGCTCTTTCCCTCCGTCGCGGAACTTCGCGCCGCTCTCGCGCGCGGAGGATCCAGGGGGGACCGGGCCAGGGCTCGCGCGCGGCGTTCTCGCTAAGGTCGCGCCTGGGCTTGGAGCTTTGAGACTCTGGGGGAGCGATCGCCGCGCGGGAGGCGACGGAGTTCCCGCGCGAGGCTTCCGGGGGCCTGGATTGCCTTTTGGGCCCGGGGGATCCGGAGGCCCTCGCGGCCAAGGAGCGGCTGGCGAGGCGCCTCGCTGGCCGCTATGGCTACGGTAAAATCTCCCATTCGCGCGCGCGGATCCCCGCCGAGCCCGAATTGGCCGCCGCCCGGGAGCTCTTCCGGGAGCTTGAAAAAACTCGCTCCCCGGGGAAAAGCGGGGACGCTTTTCAAGAAACGAGCCTTGAGGTCGATCCTTTAAGAAGAGAGCCGGAATTCCCTTTCCAGGGCGCCCCGGAGGGCGGCGGCGCGCGCCGCTGACCGTAGTCGCTTGGGGCGCCACGCTCCCCCGCTTATGGAGGGCGTATCGACGCGGCGGCGCCCCAAGCGCGAGAACAGTCCGCGCTTCGCGCTTGCGGTCGCGATAGAACTTGCCGGCGGCCATAATGGCGACCGGCCCCAGGTTAAAGCAATGGAACCGCTTGGGCGCCCGCCCGCGCGGCGGCTTCCCGATGGCGCGCGAAATCGTTCAACTTTCTTGCGCGAGGAATCCCCCGGAGCTTGCTCCGGGGAGGAATCGCGCCATCCTTCCCCGGATCTCATGGCGGCGGGAGGAATTGACGTTCTTGGGTATTAGTGATATTGTATAAATCAGGTTGGCGACGCGCCGATTGAAATCATAAGGAAATACGTCGAAAACCAGGGAAAGCGATGAACAAGGCGTTCGTATTCCGTATATATCCGAACGGGGAGCGGGAAGTCCTGATGAACAAGACTTTCGGCTGTTGCCGCTTCGTCTAGAACCGGATGCTGACTGACAGGAAGATCTGGTATCGGATCACCCGTGATACTATTCAGATCACCCCCGCTCAGTACAAGAAGCGCTGGCCCTGGCTGAAAGAAATCGACAGCATGGCCCCGCGCGACGTCCAGCTGAACCAGGAGAAGGCGTTCCGGGACTTCGTCAGGAACCCCGGCCATTTCAGGTTCCCGAAATACAAGAGCAAGCACAGGGACAGGCCGAGCTATGCCACCAACCTGATCGGCGGGAACATTGAGTTACGGGGCGACAGCAAGCTAAAGCTCCCGAAGCTGGGACTGGTGAGGATAGTCCAGCACAGGGACATTCCCGACGGCTGGAAACTGAAATCGGTGACCGTAAGCGGGAACGCCGCCGGGCAGTACCATGCGGCTCTCCTGTACGAGTTCGACGCGGCGGCTACGGCGGCGGTCGAGACGGACGCGGACAAGGTGATCGGCCTCGATTTCTCGATGCCGGACCTGTACGTTGACTCGGACGGGAACAAGCCCGGCAAGCCGCGGCATTTCCGTGACGCGGAAAAGAGGCTCGCCCGTGAGCAGAGGAAGCCGCGCAAGTGTAGGAAAGGGAGCAAGAACCGGAACAAGCAGAGGAAAAGGGTGGCAAGACGCCACCTGAAGATACGGAACCAGCGCAAGGATTTCCTCGAGAAGGAGTCGAGGCGGATAGCCAACGCCTTCGACGCCGCGATCGCCTAAGGACATCGACATGCGGGGCATGGCCCAGGCGCTGAGGTTCGGCAAGAGCGTGGCCGACAACGGCTGGGGCCTGTTCGCGAACATGTCGCTCCGGAAGCTCGAAGGGCAGGGCAAAAAGTTCGTGCTCATAGACAGGTTCTATCCTTCGAGCAAGACCTGTTCGGCCCGCGGGGCCGTGAAACCGGCCCTTGGTCTCGCCGAGCGCGTTTATGCCCGCGAGAGCCGCGGACATACGCGGGACCGGGACCTGAACGCCGCGCTGAACATACGCGCCGAGGGCCCGCGCGCGCTCGGCTTGGTCATCGACAAGAACCGCGGGACACGCGGGGTTAGCCCGGACGTTGATCTGGCGGGCCCGAGACGCCTTGAACGGGAAGCCCCTGGGCTTTAGCCAGGGGTATGTCACAATAGAGACGATAAATTTTTCCCCCGTCGCCCGGCGCCTTCTCAAAGCGCGTCAAAAAGCTTTTAATCTCCTTAGAGCCTATGGGCTCTCGGCCCGCGAGGCTTGGTGCTCCCGGGAGATCCTCGCTTGGAACGAGTAAGGCTTTTTCGCGAGGGGAAAAAGCCGCGCCGCTTCCCCGCTTGTCCCCTCCAAGCCATTTCCCCTTCCAGAGGCCAGTTGATGTCCTTCCCGTTATTTTTTCTTTTCGCGATCGTTTTTCTGACCGTTTCGGCCATGACCCACGGGACCGCCCAAGCTTTTAAGAAAAAGCGCGGAGGCAAGGGCCGGAACCCGCCGCGGAAGGACGCCTCAAAAGGGGAAACGCCCCAAGGGGCCGAGGGAAAGGGGCTCACGCGGAACTGGCCGAAATGGAGTTTTCCGCGCGCGGGAAACGCCGTCGAAAAAGCGTTCCGCTGGGCCGAGGGCAACGCCCAAGAATCCTCCTCGCACGCGTCGGCCCACGCTTGGGACAGCGCGCGCGCCGTGGCGCTTTTGGCTCTCGGACCCGAAGATCAAAGGGTTTGGGCGGCGCTGTCGCGGTCGGCCCGCTCTTTAGCCGACCACGCGGTCAACCTGGAAAGCTCCGTGGAGGGCGTAAGGGAGCGCCGCCTGCGCGCCGCGGCCTCCGTCGCCATGGGGGCGCTTGAGGGCTTTGACGAAATCGCGCGAGCGGCGACCAAGGACGCGGGGGGCGGGCCGCCGGAAAAGCGCGTCGCCGCCGCCGAGATAAACTTCGCGCGGGGGACCTTGGAGTGGATAAATTCCGCGGTTCCCCCCGAGAGACGCGCCGCGTTCGCGCCCCGCGCGGCTCGCTCGCTCGCGGAGGCTTTGTACCCCACGGACGTCCCGGTTTTGGGGCGCGCGGGCCAGAAGCCCATCGAGGAACTCTTTCCCTCCGCCGCGGAGCTTCGCGACGCTCTCGCGCGCGTGGAGGGGCCCGAGGGGCCGGGCCAGGGCTCGGAGCTCGCGCTCTCGCTTAAGTCGCGCCTGGGCTTCGAGCTTTGGGATTCCGGCGGCGAGGAGGAGGCGCGGGAGGCGACGGATCTCCTGCGCGAGGCCTCCCGCGGCTTGGACAAGCTTTTGGGCCCGGGGTCGCTGGAGGCCTTCGCGGCCAAGGAGCGGCTGGCGAGGCGTCTCGCGGGTCTCCATGGCTACGGAAAAATCGCGCCGTTTCCCATGAGGATCCCCGCCGCTCCCGAGCTGGCCGCCGCTCGGGAGCTTTTCCTGGAGCTTAGAGAACTCATTCCCCAGGGAGCGGCGGGGGAACCTTTCGCGAAACGCGTCCAGATGGGCTTGGCCGCGGCTGGAATCGGGAGAAAAGCGGGCGGCGCGGCGCGTAACGCCGCGTGGAAAGCGGAATTTTTTTACTCCGCCCAGGCCGTGATCATGAAGCGGGCGGGACGGGCCGAAGACGGCGAGTTTTGCGACTATGGCGACGACGAGGGGGCCGCGCGGTTGGGTTACGATGTCGCCGCGCTAACCCTCCGCGCGGATTTAGACTGCAAGGACTACGAGTTGCGGTCGCTCGCCCTGGCGCGCCGCCGGAACGTTTTAGGGGGACGCCACCCGGAGACCGCCTGTTCTCTGGCGCTGGCGGGGGATTTTTTGCGTGGCGAGGAAGGGAGCGTCATCTTTTGGGCCCTGGCGCTCGAGGCCTTGGAGGGCCGGGGAGGCCGTTACGCCCGCCAAGAGGCGGATCTGAAGGTTCGGATCGGTCGTTTTTTCATGACCGAGGGCGATAACCGCCAGGCGGCCGTCATTCTGGCGGAGGCGGACAAACTCTATTTGGATCGCTTTGGAGAGAGGAACCAGGAGCGGCTGGCGTGCGCGGCTCTTCTCGCCAAGGCCCGCCAAAGCGCCGGGGACGCGAGCGGGGCGGCGGAAATCTACCAGTCGCGTTTGGCGCTTTTGGATGGGGCGCCGCGTCGACGCGACCCCGAGCCGACTCTGCCCTCTGACGCCTTTCTCCTCGGGGTGGCCCTGGCCGGTACCGCCGCCTTCATGTTTTCTCGCGGGGCGAGAGAGGAAGCGTCGCGTCTCAAGGAACGGGCGCGGGGGATTCTCGCGCGCGAGGGCGTCGGCTTCTCTCCAGGGGCCAACGCGGCCTCGCTCGCGCGCTCTATGAGGGCGATCCCTTAGGGGCGAGAGCCTGGTTCCAGAGCGGAGAGGAGGGCGAAGGCGCGCGCCATTTTCCGTCGCCGCGCCGCTCGCGCCTTTTGGGCGAAAGCCGTGGGCCTACCCGCCAAAAAGGCGGCGGGAAGAGCGAAAAAGACGTCCCTTTCGCGTTTCTTTCGCTTCAAGCGCGCCACATGGCGCCACCCTCGCGAGGTCGGCTCTTTCCAAGCGGGAGTTCTCCAGCCAGGGCTCGGCGTTCGCGCGCTCGCGAAAAAGCGCCTGGGCTTCGCGTTTTGGGACGGCGCGGGCGGGGAAGGCCGCGCGAGAACCGACGGACGGGAGCGCGCCGCGGCGCGACCCCAAGCCAACTCTTCCGGCGGACGCCTTGATTCAAGCGGCGGCCCTGGCTGGGATCGCCGCCTTCATGTTTAAACGCGGCGAGCGCGCGGAGGCGGTCCGTCACGCGCCGGGCCGCTAAGGGATCCGCGAGGGCGCGGGAGGAGATCCCGTTCTGGGGAAGGTCGTGGACTCGCGCGCGCGAGCCATGGGAGCGAACCCGCGGGAGAGATTGCCGAAAGTCCCCTTTTGGAGCGGAGAAAAGGGCGGCGAAGGCCGCCAATAAGCGCCGCCGACCGCGGCCTCCCGGCGGCGCGTTCCCTAGCTTTTTGACGCGAGCGGCGCTCTTTAAGGAACGCCGCGCGAAAATAGGCCGCGCCTCGCGCGCTTGGCGGTTATGTTCCCAAGTGGAGGGAACGATCCGCGCCTCCCGCGACGCGCGCGGGGGAGGAAGCGAGCCAAAGGCCCGTTGATTTTCGCGAAAACGGTCGCGCGCGCGACAAATATCTTGGAAAGGGAAAAAACGCGTGGCGGTTCCTCGCGCCGCGCCTTGATCCCCTTGAGCCGCGCGGCGCGAACGGACGGAGGGTAGTCCGCCTTTAAAACGCCGCGCGTTTCGAAGATTGGATAAATTTGTCCCAATATCCGTATAAAGTATTATAAGTCGCGTCGCTTTTCCTATTGAATGGCGGTTCCACATTCAGGGTCAGCCGATGTCATTTTCCCTAACAGAACTTGTATCTCGTCGCTATAGCAGTTGTCGTTCGCGTCTCCGCGCGCGTAAATCATAAGTTTTAAACGCTCGTATTCTCCGTGATTCATTGACAGATAAAATCTATTTTCAACTCCTGAATAAGACTTCAGATAACTGACGTTACGCGTAGAATCATGCCAAGCGTATCCAAAAAATTTAGAATCGGGGCGTAAAAAGCGAGAGATAAAATGACGCTTGAATTTTGCCTCAATAGAAGATTCTCTCTCTATCCTCGAAAGTTCCTCCTCAAACCTTCCTTGCTTTTCCGGCCAAAAATCAAAAAAGAATTCCGATGTCGCCTCAGTTGACATTTCCGCGTCGCGAACAAAATATCTCGCGTCAATTTTAAAATCCGTATTCTTTTTAATGACTCCAAACCTTGATAGAAAGCCTCTCGGCGCGGGTGAGTCTTTTCCAAGCCATTGGTAATTGTTTAAAAAAATATCGATCATGGCTCTGAACTCCAGCTCTTCCTCTTCAGGCGACGCGGCTCCGTTCATGTCAGCGGTCGATAAAATCGCGCGGCCGCCGTCAAAAATAATATTGACGGCGTATGTCATTTCGTTCGGTTTGTATATATCGCTTAAGGAATAGTTAAGAGAAGGATTCGCGGCGGTGGAGACGAATTTATTCTCTCCGCTGGATATCGAATTATTAATTTTATACAAATCCATATACTCATGTCTTCTAAAATATAAATCGCGTGGATCTGGCGATTGATATTCACGCGACGTCAATCTCCGCGTTTGAAACTGTAAGGCGAAAGTATATTGACTGACATAAGAATGAGACGCGGGCAATTCGGCGGAAATAGGCTCAATTCTAATTCTTTGAAACTTCTCGCCAGAATACTCTGGCGTAAAAACGACATAAGAAGCGTTATAAGAAATTAAAAAATTAAACAGCCGATGACGATAAATCCCACAATGAATTTTACGCGCGCCAACATGATTTTGCCGACGCGTTTTAAAACTTTACGCGGCGTTACGCCAAGATTCATGCCGTCCGTCTCCTTCCGGCTCTTCCCCTAAAAGTGGGCCAAAGGGAGGGGTAAAGCCTGGGGGGCGGACTAAAAAGCGAGTTCGCTCTTGGGGTCTAAAGTTCTGGCGAGGCGGCGGCGGCTTGACCGTGGCGCGAAGGCGAACTATTAGGGAACGGAAGCTTCGTTCGCGCGCTTGGACTTAAAGAGGGTAGCCTTGGGCAAAGGGCCTCAGGGCAAGCCAAGAAGCCGGAGCCGCTTAAAAGGGACGGCGCCTTGTCCAAGCGAGCGGGGGAAACGGAGTATGGCGGCTGGCTTAAAGAAGCGAAAACCGAAAAAAGCGCTCGCGAATTCATCCTTCGTCGCGCCCGCTATAAGCGTCCCTCAGGCCCGCCCGCGACGCGGCGCGGTTGAGGGCGAAGAGGGCGAAGAGGGCGACCGGCCTTTCTTCGGGCTAGCTCGCTAGCCTGGCGCTTTGTCCAATCTTTTGGCCAAAGCCCAAACGATGGCTTTCCCTAACGCCTTCATCCCAAAACGGCTCGGATTCCGTTTTGTTCGCGTTTTTAACCGTCGGAGGCGGGTCAGGCGCCACTTTTTAAAAAAAAAGCGCCATTTCGACCGCTGTCGCTTTAAACGAGGACCTTAGGCCTCGGTTCCTCGGCTTCGCCATGGCGCGCGAAATCGCGTAAAATAGTTGGAATGGCGTAGCGCCGCCTATCGCCCTGAAGGCGTTTTCTGGAAACGCGCCAGAGGGCCTTTCAGCGCGGTTTGAGGCCATGGGCTCGCGGATCCCTAAGCTTGGGGGCTTTAGCCATCCCCGCGAGGCCTTAAAGGGCCTTCTAAGGCCCTTTTTCGCGCGCGCGGCGCCCCTTCCCCGCTTATCCCCTTCAAGCCGTTTTTCCTTCCAGAGGCCATCTGATGTCATTCGCCTTATTTTCGCTTTTCGCGTTCGTTTTTCTGGCCGTTTCGGCCATGACCCACGGGACCGCACTGGCCTTTAAGAAAAAGCGCGGAAGCAAGGGCAAGGCCTACTCGGTTAAGATCGCCCTTCCGCGGAGCCCGAAAGATATGGCGGAGGAGAAAAGCCTCCCGAGAGACTGGCCGCGGTGGGATTACCCGCGCGCGGGAAATGTCGTTGAAAAAACGCGCCTTTGGGCCGAGATCCACACTAAAGTCACCTCCTCGCACGGGGCGGCCCACGGCTGGGACGGAACGCGCGCCGTGGCGCTCTTGGCCCTCGGCCCCGACGATCCCCGGGTCTGGGCGGCGCTGTCGCGTTCGGCCCGCTCCTTCGCCGACCACGCCGCCGCTCTGGATCGCCCCTTAGGCGGCGTGCGGGAGTTCCGCCTGCGCGCCGCGGCCAGCGTCGCCATGGGGGCGCTCGCGGGTTTCGACGCCGCCGAGCGGGCGGCGGCCAAGGGCGCGGGGGACGGGCCGCCGGCGCCGCGCGTCGCCGCCGGCGAGAGGGACTTCGCGCGGAAGACTTTGGAGCGGATAAACGCCTCCGTTCCTTTCGAGAGGCGCGCGGCGTTCGCGCCCCGCCCCGCTTGGAGTCTCGCGGAGGCTATGTACCCCACGGACTTCCCGTTTTTGGGTCGCGCGGGCCAGAAGACCGTCGGAGAACTCTTTCCTTCCGCCGGGGAGCTTCGCGCCGTTCTCGCGCGCGTGGAGGGGCCCGGTGGGCCGGGCCAGGGCTCGGCGTTCGCGCTCTCGCTTAAGTCGCGCCTGGGCCTGGAGCTTTGGGACACTGGGGGCGCGACCGCCGCGCGGGAGGCGACGGAGCTTTTAGCCGAGGCCTCCTCGGGCCTGGAAAGCCTTTTGGGCCCTGGGAATCCTGAGGCCCTCGCGGCCAAAGAGCGGCTGGCGCGGCGCCTCGCGGGCCTGTCCGGATACGGTAAAATCCTCCCCCAGCCCCTGAGGATCCCCGCCGACCCCGATCTGGCCGCCGCTCGCGAACTCTTCCTGGAGATTAAAAAGCTCGCTCCCAGGGGAGAAGAGGGGAGGCCTATCAGGAAACGCGCCGAGATGGGCGCGCTCGCGGCCAGGGTCGGCCGGAAAGTCAGCGCGGCGGCGCGCGCCGCCGTGGGCCAAGAGATAAGCGATTTCATGGGCCGGCATATCTCCGCGAGCGTGAGGGGTAATGACGGGTTCCACGCGTATTGCGACTATGGCGACGACGAGGGGGCCTCGCGGTTGGGCTTCGATCTGATGACGATCAGCGTTCGCGCCGGATTGGGCGACATGGCCGCCGACGCGCGCGCGATCGCTCTGGCGCGCCGGCGTTACGCTTTAGGGGGACGCCACCCGGAGACCGCCTGCTCTCTGGCGCTGACGATGGTTCCGTCGGAAATACACGAGGGGGACTTCGCGTATTGGACTCTGGCGCTGGAGGCCTTGGAGGGCCGGGGAGGCCGTTACGCCTCTCAAGAGGCGGAACTTAAGGTAAGGATCGGCCGCTTTTTAATGTCCGAGCGCGACTACGCGTGGGCCGCCGCGCTTCTGGCGGAGGCGGACAAACTTTATTTAGACTCTTGGGGCGAGACGTGTCAGGAGCGGCTGGAGTGCGCGGCGCTTCTCGCCCAGGCGCTTCGTGAGAGCGGGGACGCGGTCGGGGCGGAAGAAATCTATCGGTCGCTTTTGGCGCTTTTGGACGGGGCCCCGCTTAGACGCGACCCCGAGCCAACCCTTCCCTCTGACGAGCTAATCCTCGCGCTAGCCATGGCCGGGACCGCCGCCGCCATGTTTTCCCGGGGCGAGGGCGAGGGCGAGGAGGCGTCGCGTCTCATGAAACGGGCGACGGAGATCCGCGCGCGCGAGGGCGCCGATTCTTTTCTAGGGAGCTATGTGGACTCTCTCGCGCGTTCAATGAAGGCGAGCCTTTAGGGGAAGAGCCTAAAATATTGGAAAATCACGTTATTGAGCGGCAAAGGGTCTCCTGGAGTCGGCTTCTTGATTGCCGCGGGCGCGAAGGAGCGGGTCTTCCCTCGCGTGGGCCTCGCTTGGGAACTTGCCGGAGCCGGGAATCTGATTCTTGGGCCCTTCAATGGTCTATTTTCCTGATTTTTGGGTCGTTTGGTCCGTTTGGGGCGGTCTGAGCGGTCGCTAACGGGGTATCGCGGTCAAGAATTTAAAGCCCTCGGCCTTAAGCCTTCAAAATCGCGTTGCGGACACGAGGTTTCGCGAAAATGATTGCCCTGGCAAGCGCCGACGATTGGCGCCTCCGGCTAGCGCGATCGATGAGTCCGGACGTTACGCGCGCGCGGAGCCTTATTTTTGGCTTTGACTGGAATTTTTCGTCGCCAAAGGAAGTGGCCGACGCTCGCGAGCCTCCCCTCTCGCCCCTTCTTTGGGGCTCAAGATCTTATGGTTGTTCTGGCCGATCCGCCCTTTTTGAGACGATAAAAATTTATGGCGGAGTGGTCTCGCGAATATTATAACACGTCTTGACGTTGGCGTGGCATGATTTTAGAATTTTTTTTGGCGAGCGAAGGCTAAAAGGCGGACCTGGTTATAGACATGACGCGGGTTAGAGGAAAACATTGAGGCGCCCTATAGACGTGACGTTGGTTACGGTAGGCGAAGCCATTTAGGTATTATTGATGGTCCTTAAGACGCGTAATAACGCGATATATATTCCAAGCGTAAATATAGCTATCTATAAAATTTGTATAATTATCGCTATTATTCAATTTTTACGCCAACATTTTTGCCGCCGCCGTGGCGTTCATCTCATTCCCGCGTTTTGCCTATAGCCCTTATTTTACCGGCTAGCTAAGCCACGTCACGTCTCTAGCCAGGAAGGCGGATTATTATGTCGCGAGACCCGCCCGCTGGGACGCGTGCCTTTGAGGAAGTTCGGACAAGAAACGCCATATACGTGGATAAGACTAATTATTTTCCGTTGTCGCCTTAGGGGAGAAAAGTCGTCTTTCGCGACCGGCCCAGGCGCTTCGGCAAGTCGCTGACCGTCTCAGCCCTTGACGCCTTCCACTCCGGGAGGAAGGATCTTTTTCAAGGTTTGGCCGCCGAGAAATTTATGAATTCCCCCGAGTTTTTCCCAAAGCCGGTTATCCATCTGGATATGAGTGAATTAGGTAACCGCGTTAGTCTGGATAACCTGGAAACGAAAGCGCGTGATTATCTAAAAATAATCGCGGAACAGTACAATGTCGCCTTACGAAGCGATGACGTGGCTACAGCCTTTACCATTTTGCTTAAGGATGTCCACGACGCCACGTCTCAAAAAGTCGTCTTGTTGGTTGACGAATACGACGCCCCCGTTATTAGTCTAATCCAGAGGAATCTAACCTATGACAATCTTCTGATTGAACAAACTAGAAACTTCATGAGTTCATTTTATTCAAAAATAAAATCTAAT
>JAISCZ010000136.1 GCA_031265205.1 Deltaproteobacteria bacterium | reverse complement strand
GAGGGCTTTAGACGCGCGCGTTTTTGGAGAGATGCCGGAGTGGCCGATCGGGGGCGACTCGAAATCGTCTAAGGCGTAACAACCTTCAAGGGTTCGAATCCCTTTCTCTCCGCCAATTTTTACCTGGAACCGCGCTATACGCAACTTAGTTTTTTGATTTAACGCTACCTATTGTGGGAGAGATTCTTGGTTTGAAGGGATTTCTCCCAAGTTTGGTAATCTGACTGGTAATCTTTTGAGGAGATTATCAAAGATGATGAGAGCGCAAAATGTCCCGGAACTGACAATCAGCCATCTCTTAATGCCAAATAAAGACAATTAATTAGATAGATATGCTATATAAGGCGTTGTTGTCCGTCTGGCTACTTCGGTGAAGGGTTTTCGCGCTTTCGTCAAAGATGGCTTTAACGGATAAGATTGTTAAAGACCTAAAGCTCACAAACAAGATATAGGTCAATTTTAATATTAATGGCCTATATCTTGAGGTAAGTCGACAGGGTTAAAAAAGCTGGAAACTTCAATATTTTTCAGGTGGCAAAGACATCCGGGTAACTCTAGGCCATTGGCCAGATCTGGCTATTCGTCAGGCTCGGGTCTTGGCTGAGGGTAAACGTCAGGAGCTGGAAAAATCGCCAGAGCCTGAGCAATCGCTTTTTCAAACTTTGGCCGACGATTGGGGCGAACGGTTCCTAGGCCAATATTCCTCTAAGGAACAGGTCTTTAAATCCCAACGCCTGGCCCAAAAAATTTACCCTGTATTAGGCGGGCTCCCAGTGTCCGCCATAACTCCCCGGCTAATCCTTGAAAAGATCTAAGGCCTATTGAGGCGGAAGGAAAAAATGAAACTACCGTTCGGGTTAAATCGCTTCTAAGCCTTATGTTTCGGTATGGGGTCGCCAGCGGCCAGGCGGAAAGTAATCCTACCCGGGACTTTCGAGGGGTTCTTTTACCCGTCCAGGTAACCCACGGACCGACCATTACGGACCCAGTCCTGGGGGTCTTTTAACCGTCATTAAGTCCTATACAGGGACCCCGGCGGTGGCCTATGGCCTAAGAATTCTCCCTTACGTCTTTGTCAGGCCCGGGGAACTCCGCCACGTTGAGTGGGAGGAATTTGACTTTAAGGATTGACTTTAAGGACAGGCTTTGGAGGATTCCGGCGGGAAAGATGAAGACGCGCTCTCCGCGTCTGGCGTCTCTGGCTAGCTAGGGTTTTGACTCTTTTGGAGGAGTTTAAGGAATTGACTTGTTTTGGGCCCTAGCTCTTTCGCGGGGCCAGGTCCCCTAACCGCCCTATGTCCGATATGGCCTTTTCCGGGGCTCCGCGGAGGCTTGGGTACGCCAGGAATGAAATTAGCCCACGCGGGTTCAGGGCTATGGCCTCGACCCTCTTGGATGAGCGGGTTCCTGGAGGATTGGATTGAGAAACAGCTGGGACATAGCGAGAGGAACGGGGTCAGGGCGGCCTATAACCACGCCGATTACCTTCCCCAAAGGCGGGAGATGACGCAAAAGTGGGCGGATTACCTCGATAGCCTGGTTAAGGGGAGAGATAGCGAGAATTAAGATAATGTTAAAGGCGTATTGTATGTTATGATTGTAATCGTTAGGAGGTGGCGTGAAAGAACAATCGGATTTATCGTATAAAAATTTTGGCGAGTTACCTGCAAAATTTGTTCAGGTTTTTGTGAAAAGATGGCCGCGGGTTGTCTATTGATCGCTTTATTTCAAAACAATGAAAAGGCGTTTTGGGGAGCGGGTTTATTTTTAATTCTTTCTGTTTACCTTTCGTGGGCTGAGGATTTATTTTAAAGGAGACCACCATGGACATGGCGTTTAAAGCGATGTTTTTTGCGTTGGAGTTGCCGTATTTTGTACTATTCTCGGCATAATTAAATGGAAAATTATAGATCCACGGGAGGCTAAAAAAAATAAAACAGACCAGGATAGCCTGGTTAAGGGGTAACCCCTCCCCCCGAGCGACCACTGCGCGACCTCTCCGGAGCGTATACAGTATAGGCCTAAAAATGCGCTTCCCGTGGTAGCTACTGAGCAAGCCCCAAGTAAGCTTCAAAAAAGCCCATTTTTAGGATTATTTACCCTTCTTCATATCGGTTCAAATCTTAACTTAAACCCTTTTGCTTGGCGAAGGTTTCGTTAAGGGTCAGCTTCAAAACGTTCCTATCTCGGACTATCCTATTGATGTCATTGGCGATGTCCTTCAGAGGCCGATGGATGGTGGACGGGGCGTCTATCGCGACGCGCCTGGCCGTGGTCAGATTATAGTTTTGGCTCGCTACCGTCTCCTTAAAACACGCTCGCGGAACTTGGCTTCAGTCTCCGGGAGAAAAACGCGCTGGCAAATGGTCGTGATTTCGATAGGCGATAGAGCCGTAAAACCCTTTTTGTAGATCATATTAGTCGCGTGGTCCGTTCCGCTCCGTTCCCTTTGCCGGGTAATCCCAAAGGCCCGACAATCCAAAAGGCAAATCTTATCGTCGGCCTTGCGGTTAGGGTCTAGGAGCGATAGCGCCACGCCAATATTGCCGCTCTCGGACATATTAACTGGCGTTTGAATTACTCCCGCTAGCTTGTTTTCGTCCACAAAGCGCTTTATATAGTTCTTTTCTTTGGGGTCATTAGTCACGCCAGAAGGGAGAATTAGGGTTCTTGGCGTATTCCATCTTGTGAACGGATACCTCACCCGCTCTTACCAGCCCCGCCAACGCCCTAACCATCGTCCACCCTCTAGGTGAACGGATACTATTGAGACGTGGTCAATTTATTTATCTGAATCGCGAGCTTTATTTATCCGCGCCGCGTGGGCTTCGGGACATTTAATTCATTTAATTGGCTACGCGTGACAATCTATGGTAGAATAATCATGTGATTTATCAGCGCCAAACAACGCTTACCCGCGCGGGTTCAGTTGAGCCTCTGACTCGGCGGATTTTCCAAGCCGTTAAGCGTTCGGTCTCTAGGAGAGGGAGTATGGAACAGAAAGAGCTGCCGTTAGGCGATCCTGACTTTGAGAGGGTAATTGAGCAAAATCTGCTTTACGCCGACAAGACAAAATATATTCACGACATGCTAAAACTTTCCGTTTGCTGTTTTCTGTCGCGGCCTAGGCGCTTTGGAAAGACCCTTTTGCTAGACACCATATCGCAACTGTTCCAAGGCGACCGGGAACTCTTCAAAGACCTTTGGATCGGAAACCAAAGCGACTATAGTTTCGCGCGTCACCCGGTCCTAAGGTTCAACATGGCCTACGGCGATTTCGCGACCAAGGACGGTCTTGTCTCTGAAATCAAATTGAGCTTGCGAGAGCTGGCGGATGATCATGGAGTTCATTTAAATTCTGAAGTATCCATTGGGAGTATGATGCGGCAACTCTTAAATGGCATTAAAAAAAATAGCGGAGTTCGAGTGGTTATTCTCGTTGATGAATACGACGCGCCGGTTACTAGAAATATTTTGGATCGGAATCTCGCCTTGGATTGCCTAAATGTCCTGCGTGATTTTTACCAGTCCATAAAAATGAATATCACGCGCGTCCATTTCGCCTTCGTCACTGGAATAACCAGATTCGCCATGACCGCCGTTGATTCTGGCTCCAACAACTTCTTCGACATATCGCTTTACGATAGTTTCGCGGGAATTTGCGGTTTCACCCGTCGCGAGATAGACGTTCTTTTTGAGGACAGGTTCGAGGAGACCATCGAAAGACTAAAAGACAACGGGGAACTTCCGCTTAACGCGAATATTGGCGATCTGAAAGCTAAAATCCTGGAATGGTACGACGGCTATAATTGGCTAGGAAATGAGCGCGTTCTTAATCCTTATTCTATTATTAATTTTTTTATTTATAAACAGTTTGACTCGTATTGGCCATTATCAGGGAAACCATCACACCTTTCCGCCCTTATCAGGGATAATCTTTTGGACTGCCTCCAGCCAGCCATTCGCGTTTATTCTAGCGCGGAAGTCAGAAAAACCGATCTTTCAAACATTGGCGCGATACCAGTTCTCTTTCACAGCGGTTATTTGACAATCGACAAGAAAACGACCATAACAAAAATTATAAATAAGAAAACTATTGTGGAAATAGCGTATACGTTCAAAATTCCAAACATGGAAGTGGAACGCGGTTTTCACGATTCTATCTTTAAAGATGTTTTCGAGCTGGATGATAAATATATAAGCGATTTTTCGATAAATATGCCAATAGCTCTTTTACAACAAAATTCTGAAAAAGTGGAAAAGATGTTGCGTGACATTTTAGTCTCAATCTCATACCGTCAACACCCTACAGCGAAGCGAGACAAACAACTTGACGCTCCCGCGGAGTTCCTTAAAAACGAAAAATTCTACCATGGAATTCTCCACGGTTCTTTTTTGGCCGCTGGATTTGATATCTTGAGCGAAGTTTCCGGAGCCGAGGGCCGGTCTGACATCGTCTTGACGCTTCATAACGATGTCAGAGTCGTGATAGAGCTAAAATACCGTTTTCCTAACAAGAACGCTTACAAGGCTTTTATAGAAAGGGAATTCGATCCTGAACAAGCTAAAATTAAAGCGAAAGAGAAGGAGCTAACCGCCGCTCTCGACAGCGCCGAAGCTCAGTTAAAGAACAATGATTACGCCGGGCCTCACAGGTCTACCAAACACAAGGTAATTTGCCTCGCCATAGCCATACTCGGCAGAACTGACGTCGCCGCGCGTTTCGTCGAGCCCGAGTCTTGACGGGGGAGAACGCCCCGACCGTGGGTTTATCTTCCTTGCCAAAGTCCGTTTTTTTGAGGCGTTATCGGGAAAAAGCGGCGCTGTCTTTCGCCGCCGCGCCACGCTTTCCGCGGGGTTTAGCGCGGAATAAGCGACTCAAAAGGCCAGAAGGCGGCGGCGCCGCCGAGGCGCTATTTAGCCGATAAAGCGCGACATCACTTCCACGATCTTGTCCTGCTTGACGGGTTTGGCGATATGGGCGTTCATGCCGGCTTTGATGGCCTTGTCAATATCCTCTTTGAAGGCGTTGGCGGTTAAGGCGATGATGGGCACCCGCCGCGCGTCTTCCCGCTCCAGGCCCCGGATAGCCGCGCTGGCCTGGTAGCCGTCCATATTGGGCATCTGCACGTCCATAAGGATAATGTCGTAGGTGTCGTTGGGGGATTCCTCAAATTTCTTGAGGGCGATGACCCCGTCCTCGGCCTCGTCCACGGCGATGCCGGTGACCTTGAGCATGGCCCGGGCGATTTTGCGGTTGAGGTCCACGTCGTCGACCAAAAGGAGCTTCTTGCCCTGAAAGCGGCCCGTGGGATCGGACTTTTCCTGTTCGACCTTGATGGTGGACTCGGTCTCTTTCAGCCAGATGGCGAAGGAAAACTCGCTTCCAGTCCCGAGTTGGCTCTTGACGGAGATATCCCCGCCCATGAGATGGACGATGTGGCGGCTGATGGTGAGCCCGAGGCCGGTTCCCCCGTAGCGGGTGGTGATGCTGCCCCCTCCCTGCTCAAAGGGCTGGAAGATGGCGGCCATGGCCTCCTCGGAGATGCCGATGCCCGTGTCGCGGACGGTGAATTTGAGGAGGGATTTGCCGTCCTGGCGCTCTTTCCGGTTGATGGCGAACTCAATGGTCCCGCCTTCGGGGGTAAACTTGACGCTGTTGCCCAAAAGATTGATGAGGACCTGGCGGAGGTGCAGGGGATCGGTTAGGAAGGTCGAGGGGGTAAAATTAACGAGGTCCGTCTTAAAATCGATATTTTTCTGGGCGCACCGGGTTTTCATGATGCTGGTCACGGTGTTCGCGAGCACGATGAGTTCCACGGGCTCTTCGGAGATCTCGATTTTCCCGGCCTCGATCTTGGAAAGATCCAAAATGTCGTTCAAAAGCCCCAAAAGGTGGAGCGAAGACGTCTCGATCTGTTTGACGTTGTCCTTAATGTCCTGGAACTCGGGACTCTCGTTCTGGACCGCGTCCAGGTTCTTCTGGACGATCCCCGAAAGGCCGATGATGGCGTTCATGGGCGTGCGGATTTCGTGGCTCATGTGGGCCAGAAATTTGCCTTTGTGCTCGTTGGCCGATTGGGCGTCGTTGCGGGCTTTTTCCAGCTGCAGCTGCTTTAAAACCATTTCCGTCATGTCGGTGGTTTCGATGATGTAGCCGCTTTTCGCGCCGTCTTTGTCGTAAAGGTAGTTGGCCTTGGCCTGGAAATATTTCTGGAGAGGGGCGATATGGATAATTTCGGCGTCGCGCTCTTCCTTGAGGGCCGTTATGGGACAGTACGGCGAGCCCGGGGGGAAAATGGTCGAGGGCCCGTAGGCCTTGCCCTTCATTTCTTCAATGGTTTTGCCGTAAAAGGCCAGGCTGTAGCCGTTCATGTAGACGATTTTGTCGTCCATGTCGATGATGGTGAGGGGATTCTTGACGCTGTCGACCAAGCTGTCGGCCATGTCGTCAAAGGAGTCGGCGAGGGTCCCGAACTCGTCTTTGACCTCCATCTTAAATCTGAACTGGCGCTCGCCGGAGCGGAAGCGCGAGATGCCGTCAATGAGGGTCGTGATGCTGTTGGTGATAAAAGAGGCCATCCAGATGGCGATGAAGACCACCAGGAAAATGAGGATCACGGTCGTGAGGGCGAGCTGGAAGAAGGTGTCGCGGAGGCTGTCGGCGACGGTTCTTTCCAGTTTGTCCTGGGTCTCGGCGGCGGGACGGGTGAAGAAATCCAGGCTCGAGCCGATGGCCACGAACCCGAAACCCCTTTTGGAAAAGTTATTAGACGCGGAAGGCGCGTATTGGCCCGTGTAGTAGGGGATAGCCGCCGCCGTGTTGAGTTTGTACAGGCCGCTCCAGAGAATGTAGAGGGACCCCGAGCCGCCCGTGGCGGTCAGATCCATCCAGCCCACGCACTGGGGGGCGTTATTGAGCCAGCGCCCGTCCAGGCCCACGAACCCTTCCCGGGTGAGGGCGGCGGCGGGTTTTTTGGAGCGGGACTGCTCGAAAAACTCGGGATATTTTTCCGTTTGGAGGTACTTAAACCACTTGGGCTCCCCGCTGTCCTTCCAGCCGTCGTAAATGGATTCCTCCAGCCAGGGGACTTGGGGATCCCCGGTCGCGGGGTCAAAGCCCACGATGGAGTGGTGGCGGGGGTGGGCGATAGAGCGGCACCGGTAATCCCAGATAAAGGCGTAGTTGCCCTCATAGGCGTTGGGATGCTCGGTGTAGCGCTCGTTCATGGGAGTGACGTGGTCCACGAACTCCATGATATGGTCGTGGTTTAAGGCGAGGGTGACGTAGCCGATTTTGTTCCCGTCCTCGTCGACGACGGGGGTGGCCCAGCGGACGATTCCCTCGAACTTGATCCCGTTGGGGTTTTCCATGCCGGCGTAGGCCTGTTCCGTCGGCTCGAAGGGGATCTCGTAGCCGCGGTCCTGGGCGGCCTTGGCGAGGACCGGCGGGGCGTACATCCCGATGAAATTGGAGCCCACGTAGGCCCCGATGACGTCGGAAACGTAGATTTCGCCGGGCTTAAGCTCTTGGAGGCGGGGGAAGTAGGTCTCGGCCTTGACGTAGGTGTTTTCCTTGATAGAGACGTCTTTCAGCTCGGGGGAAACGGGAAAGCGTTTCTTGGGGGACTCGGGGCTCACGTATTTCATGAGCTCCTGGCCGTTGAGGTCCAGATAGGTGAGTTCGTCGTACAGGGGAACGTCGCGGAAGACGTAGGTCTCGGGGGGGCGGGGCTTGAAGCCGTTCATGTCCTCGTTTTCCCGGTTGCTGGAGACCCCCATGGGCGGGACGGGCGCGGGGTCGACGGGGACCCAGGACATTTCGTCGTCGGCGAGCTTAAAGTCTCCCCGCTGGACGAGGCGGCCCCGGGAGTAATCCATGAAGAAGCGGTAGACTTCCATGTCGGGGGTAAACTTGGCGACGGCCAGGATGTCGTCGTCACGGGCGTAGAGAAAATCGGCGACCCTTTCCGCGGCCGTGGTGGACATGCGCTCAATGTTTTCGACGGCGATATTGTTGAGGGCTTCGTTGGAGTCCGCGACGGCGATTTCTTTGAGGGTGTCGCCCTGGTGGGAGGCCTGGCGCCAGGCGATGGTGGCCAAAAGGATGAGGGGGATGACCTTCACCAGGAGAAAAATGGTGATAAGTTTCCCCCGCATTCCCAACCCGAGCTTCGTGGTCATGCGCTCGGACCCTTTTTTCATGGCTTGGATGATAGTGTTGCTCATATATGTCCGCGAACCCGACAGGCGGGAGAGCCGTTTTCCCCAAACTGGCGTGGGGCGTGGGATCAGTAAACTTTTGGCGAAGAACGCTTCGCCTTCCGGGGCGCCTCCGTCGCGCCTGGGCGGGAAGCTCCGGGGAGGCCAAGGGGCGGCCGGAAAAGTTGGGCGCCGCGCGGGGGCGTGGCTTTAAACGCGCGCGCTTCGCCGCGGGGCGCCGCGAGGGTCTCCCCAAAGGGCGCCGCCCGGAAGCGCGGAGGGCCCCGCCACGATTTTCGCGCGTTTCGCGCGAAAAAAGCCAAGGAGCCCATTTAGGCGAGGCGAGACGCGCCGCGAGCCAAATGAGCGCCTTCCCTCAAAGGGTAGCGTTTTCCCGCGCCTAATTAGGCGCTATATTATATCTTAAAAAAGGCTTTTTCCACTATTTTATCGGATTGAGGCGCGAATTGGACTGGGGCGCGCCGCGCCGCCCTTCCCAGGGCGCCCCTCGGAAGGCGCGAGAGAAGCCCGCGATCTTTCCGTCCTTCAAGCCGACCTCTTAAGCCGACCTCTTAAGGCGACCTCTTAAGGAGACCTCTTAAGGCGACCTCTTAAGCTACCCCCTCAAGCGCCCCCCCAAGCGCCCCAAAGGCGCTCCTCAAGTCGCTAACCCTCCGCCCAGTCCCAGGCCCCTCGCCCCCGCGCTCCAAGACGGCGGCCTTTAAGAGAGCCAGGAGAGGGCCTCCCTGAGGAAGAGAACCTTGTTCCAGGGTTGGAGCGCTTTGGCCCACGGGGCGAGGGCGGCGCGGGGGGTTACCGCCTTGATCTTTAGAAAGGCCGCGAGGATGGCGATATCCTGGTCCGAGGGTTTGCCGAAGATTCCGCCCCTCGACGAGAATTCCTCGATTATTTCCGCCACGGCGGGGCCCGCTGGCTTGGGGGTAAACCTTAAAACGAGAAGGCGTCTCGCCCTGTCCTTGCGGGCGATCCCCGCGCGGTCCAGGGACAGTCGTAGCTTGGCCGCGAAGGCTCCGGGATCTTCCGCGGTGAGGACCCGCAAAAAGAGTTCCTTGTCCGGGGGCTGGCCCGGGGGGCCCTTCGCGAGAGCCAAAAGGCCTAAGGAGTCCTCGGGGCCGTCCAGGCCCGCGTCGAGGGCGAGGCGCGCGTTCCCCCGGGCGTTGTAATCGTTTTGAAAGGTCTCCAGAAGCTCCGCGAGGGCCCGCGGCCAGAGGCGTTCTCCGGCGTTCTCCTCTTTGTAGGGATCCGTCTCGCCCGTTTCCCAGAGCGCCCGGAAAGAGGCCTCAAGTTCGGCGATGGGATCGCTGGGGGTCTCGTCGCCCGCGGCGGGGCTCTCCGGGAGACGCGAGGGGTAAGGGGAGTCGGAGGTCTCGCCGTCGTCCATGAAGGGACCGCCCTCCGGGGCGGGGCGTGGCCCAAGGGGGGCTTCCGGCGCTCTTTCCGCGGCGGGCTCGCGAGAATCGACCCAGTTTTCTTCCTCTTGGGCGGGCGGGCGCGGCGATTCCTCCCAGGCGACGAAGAGCCCGTCGCCAGCGGTGGGGATAAAGGCCGCGCCCGGAGCGCTCGGCGCCTTCCCCGGGGCGGCGGGCGAGCTGACGGCGAGAGGCGCCGGGCCCGTTTCCCAGAGGGTCGCGACGTCCCGAACGTCCTCTTGGAGGATCTTGCGGCGGACGATTCCGTGGCAGAGCGCGAGGAGTTCCCTGGGGTAGAGGCCGACGGCGTCTTGGAGGGCCTCGGGCGCGAAGGGCCAGCTGGGGTAGGGGGCGGCGAGGCCCGCCTTGTGGGCCGCCGGTCGCGCGCGCCCGGCGATTAAGGCTTCGGCCTCCGTTCCGTCGCGCAGGGGCGAGAGATAAAGGGGCGGACGGCGGTAGCGCTCCAGGGAGGCGTTGGGCGAGTGGGTCTCCAGGCTTTCCCAGGTCAAGGGCAGCGCGGAGAGGACCGTCAGGCAGCGCCGGGTCAGGGAGGGCAATTTCCCCAGGGCGTCGGAGACGTCGGCGAAGGCGGAGCGGGCGGCGGCCAGCTGGCCCTGGGGGTCGTCCACGGGCCCGGCCCGAGCGAGGACGCGCTCCAGGGAGAGGAGGCCGTCCAGCTGATCGACGGCCAAAACGGAGATCTCGCCGCCGAGGGAGAGAAAAAAGAAGAAGCCCGCGAGGAGGCGCGCGGCCTCCCCCCGCGAGCCGCGGTAGCCGGCGATTTGTTGGCTTTCGCGGGTGAGGGGAAAGCCCTGGGCCCAGTTTTGGCCGTGGCGGGCGAGTTCGGGGTCTGGCGAGTTGAGGAGCAGAACGGTCCGGAGCGCGTCCTGGTGCTCCAAGGTTTCCCGGGGGTAAAGGGGCGCGAGCCGGGCGAGGATTTTCGTGGCGTCCCCCGCCACGAGGGAGGGCTCGCGGCTATGGTAGCGCGTCTTGAGTCCCGGGGGGATCCGCAATTTTAAAAAGGAGAGGATCTTTTCGAGGAGCCGGGAGATTTGGGCGCGCCCTTCCAGGGCGGGAATGGGGGTGAGCAGGGATTTGACGACTCCCCGCGCGACGGTCTCCAGCGCGTCGTCCAAGTCGCTGAAATCCGCCAGGAAAAAGTAGCCCCCGTTCTGGAAGACGGTCTTGGCGAAACGGCTTAAAAGGTGGGTCTTCCCGCTGCCGCCGGGACCGGCGATAACGATTCCCGGAGGCGAGAGAGCGCTCTCTTGGGTCAAAAGGCCCATGAGATCCAAGGAAAATTCCGCCAGCGCCGGGGCTTGGAGCGCGGGCGCGTCGGTGGGGGAAAGGGTCCAGACATCCTCGACGCTTTTGACCCAGTCAAAAGAGCAAAGCTTCAAAGCGTTAAGTTTGGGAATGAATCGATCCATGCTCGGCCGCGTTAAAAAAACTCTTTTAAAAAGTTCTTGCGCGTATTTGGCGGGGAACTCAAGAGAAAGCTTCCGCGCGTAATTAGCGTCGCTCTTATTTTAACGGACGGGCGCCGTTACGCCAAGGGAGGGTCGCCTTCGCGGCGATTTTTTTTCGCGTCAGCCGGGCCCCTCTTCGCGCGCGCGGGCGCGCCCCCTGGCGCGTGGGCGCGCCCCGTGGCGGCGGGGCGGAACAAAGTTTGAGCGCGCGCTAAAAGTCGAAGCCAGCGCGAGAAAAGCGAGCGAAGGCGCCAGGAAAAAAAAAGGAAAAGAAGAGGAAAAAGGAGAAGAGGATAAAGAAGCGGGGGAGATAAAGATGGAGAAAAGAAGAAGAAAAGACGGAGACAAGGAGGGAGACAAGGAGGGAGAAAGGAGGGAGATAAGTGGGAGATATAGAGGCGCGGAGGCTTCGGGTGAAAAGACGGGGACGCGAGCCGAGCGCGGCGACGGGAAAAAGAAAAAAGCGCGCGGCAATGTTCGAGGGAAAACCGACGTTTTTGTGGGAAAGAGCCCTTTTCGCCTCCGCGAAAAAGACGCTTTTAGGAGCGCGCCCCTGGGCGCCGTGGCGGGTCGCGGCGGGTATTGTTAAGGCGCGCCGCGGGCCTTAGGCCTCGCGCGGCCCCTGGCCCTCAAAATGCAATTGAGGGTTCGCGGCGAGCCCACTAAGGGCGCGTTTTATTTTAAGTCCGCGACGTTAATCCGCGCGCGGTCTCGGCGCGCGCGCGCTTTCGGCTCCTTTTTTCGCGAGGAATCTATCGCAAAAGATTTCCGCGCGAAAAAGATCTCCCGCGCGTCGCCCATAGGCGACGCGCGGGATTTGAGGGAAAGGCGCCCCCCTGGAGGGCGAGGCTGGCGGAAGGCGGAGGCTTTCCGCGGCGGGAGCGGCGTTAGATCGCTTCCAGCGGATTATTCGCGGAATTTGGGAGGTTCTTATGCGACGCGCGATTAGCGTGACGATAGCGGCTTTTTTAGGAGCGCTGGCGGTGGCTTTGCCCCTCAAAGCCCAGGAAGACACGATCAAGGTGGGAATTCTCCATTCCCTTTCCGGCACCATGGCGATCAGCGAGACCACGCTGAAGGACGTCATGCTTATGCTCATTGACGAGCAAAACAGTAAGGGCGGCCTTTTAGGCAGAAAGCTCGAGGCGGTGGTCGTGGACCCGGCTTCCGACTGGCCGCTCTTCGCCGAAAAGGCCGAGGGACTCCTGACCCAGGACAAGGTGGCCGCGGTATTCGGCTGCTGGACATCCGTGAGCCGCAAGAGCGTTTTGCCGGTTTTCGAAAAGTATAACGGGCTCCTTTTTTACCCCGTCCAGTACGAGGGCCAGGAGTCTTCCCGAAACGTGATTTACGCTGGGGCCGCGCCCAACCAGCAGGCCATTCCCGCCGTGGATTACCTTTTAAACGATCTGGGGATTAAGCGTTTCGCCTTGGTGGGAACCGACTACGTTTTCCCCCGCACGGCCAACAAAATCGTGGAGGCCTATCTGCTCTCCAAGGGAGTCGCCCCGGAAGACATCTTCGTTAACTATACCCCTTTCGGCTATTCCGACTGGCAGTCCATCGTGACGGACATTAAGCGTTTTGGGTCCGAGGGCCTCAAGACCGCGGTCATCTCCACTATCAACGGCGACGCCAACGTTCCTTTCTATAAAGAGCTCGCCGCCCAGAACGTCACGGCGGAAAGCGTGCCGGTCATGGCCTTTTCCGTGGGCGAGGAAGAGCTTTCGGGCGTGGACGCCAAACCGTTGGTGGGGCACCTGGCGGCCTGGAACTATTTCGAGAGCGTCGAGTCCCCCGCCAACGAGGCTTTTATCAAAGCCTGGCGCGCTTTTATCAAGGACGACAAGAGAGTTACCAACGATCCCATGGAAGCCCATTACATCGGCTTTCACCTTTGGGCGCTCGCGGTCGAGAAAGCCGGGACCACCGACGTGGACGCCGTTTTAAAGGCCATCGTGGGCCTGGAGACTCCCAACCTCACCGGCGGGACGGCCAAGCTTTTGCCCAATCACCATCTCACCAAGCCCGTTTTCATCGGGGAAATTGAGGAGACGGGGCAGTTTCAGGTGGTCTGGGAGACCCCGGGCGAAGTCGCCGGCGACGCGTGGTCGGATTACCTTCCGGAAAGCGCGGACCTTGTCTCCGATTGGACGGAGCCCGTCAATTGCGGGAACTATAACCAGAAAACGAAGAGCTGCGGCGGCGCGGAAGCCACGGTCGAGTAGCCTCTTGGAAGGCCCCTCGGGGTCAAGCGCGGAAACGGCTAAATTTCGCGATCCTTCGCGAGCCTTAAGCTTTCGCCTTTCCGCGCGGGGGGGTTAGCTCTTCTTTTTATTCAATCCGTTAAGGACGCTTATATTCAATTAGTTCGGGCCGTTTGGGTTCCGGAAGGCGGCGGTCGCGGCTTTTCGCCTTCCGGAAAACGGCTCGCGCGGACCTTGACGGTCGCGAGACCGCGGCTCCGTATAGCGGATCCTTAGCGCGGATCCTTAGCGCGGATCCTTAAAGGGTTAAAAAATTCTATCCATGCGATTTTCCCTTTCCATAAACCCGCGCGCGGGCGCCTGGGTCTCCCGCGCGCGGTTGGCGGCTCTGTTGGCGCTCGTCTTTTGCGCGCTCGCCGGGGTCGCGCGCGCCCAGGCGCCCGCCGCCTCTCCCCTCGCCCCGGAGGTCCGCGAGAGCCTCTTAGATCCCAAAGTCAACGCGCGGGACCGGGCGATCGCCCTTTTGGCGGAAGACTTGTCGGAGGAGTCCGCGCGGATTTTAACCTTCCTTAAAAACGGCGATCTTTTCTTCGACGCGGAAACGCGAAAGCTTTACCTAAGAGTCGGCGAAAAGAGCTTCGTAACCCTTAGCGGGGAGGAATACGGGGGGAGCGCGCCGCTCAAAAAAAGCGCCGTCAACAATAGGCAGCGGCAAAAGATCCAAAGCGCCTTAAACGCGCGCTCCCTTCAGAGCCCGGATCCCCAGGCCCGCCGGGAGGCCTCGCGCGCCTTAATCGCGAGCGGGGAAATGGAGCTGGAAACCCTTCAGGCGCTGATAGAGGCGGAGGACGATAGCGAGGCGCGGGAAAACCTTAGGGCCGCGCGCGCCGCGGCGGTTTTAAAGGATCCCCAAGCCGCGGAGGGCGACATCCTTTCCGCCTTGGCCCTTTTCCAAGAGCGGCCGGCGCCCGAGGCGCGTGAGCTTATCCGGGTTAAGGCTGAGTCGCCCGACGCGCGGGAGGCCCAGGCGGCCCGTAAGGCCCTCGCGAGCCTGGAAGCCCGCGCGCAGCGTCTGGCTTTTTTCGAGACCCTCTTTTTCGGCTTAAGCTTGGGGTCGGTATTAGTCTTAATCGCGATAGGGCTCGCGATCACCTTTGGGGTCATGGGCGTGATCAACATGGCCCACGGGGAGATGGCCATGCTGGGGGCCTACGCGGTTTGGTTTCTGCAGGAGCTTATGCCGGATAGGCCACTGGCGGCGCTGCTTTTGGCTATCCCTCTGGCCTTTGTCGGCGCCGGGCTCGTGGGGGCCTTAATTGAAAGGGGAGTTATCCGCTTTCTCTACCAAAGGCCTTTGGAAACTCTGCTCGCGACCTTCGGGATTAGCCTCATTTTACGGCAGGCGGCGCTGCTTTTTATTTCCGCCAACAATCGGCCCATCGTCACCCCGGCCTTTTTCGGCGGGCAGTGGCGGATCGCCGACGGTTTCGCGGTCAGCGTGGGGCGGGTTTCCATTATCGTTTTTTGCCTGGCGGTCTTTTTCGCGCTCGTGGCGCTCTTGCGCTATACCCGCCTGGGCCTGGAAACCCGGGCGGTCACCCAGAACCGGGAAATCGCCCGGGCCATGGGCGTCAAGGCCGCTAGGGTGGACGCGCTGACCTTCGCGCTGGGCTCGGGCGTCGCCGGGCTCGCGGGGGTCGCCTTAAGCCTTATCGCCAACGTCGGGCCCAATATGGGCCAGGGTTACATCGTCGACAGTTTTATGGTGGTGGTCTTCGGCGGGGTCGGAAACCTTTGGGGCTCTTTGGCGGGAGGGCTCGTTATCGGGCTCGCCAATAAGTTCATGGAGCCCGCCTACGGGGCCATTTTGGCCAAAATTTTAATCATGGTCGGGATCATTTTCTTTATCCAGCGGCGTCCCAGCGGCTTATTTCCGCCCCGGGGACGGGCCGCGCGGGGTTAGGGGGTTTACCGTGCGCGTTTGGGACGCTCCCACCCGGGCTTTCGCTCTCGTTTTAGGTTTTTTCGCGAGCGCCGTTTTGGCCCTTAGCTTTCTGCCCGCGGGAAACGCTTTGGCCTTGGGGCCCTTTACCGTATCGGTTTTGGGCAAATACCTCTGCTTCGCGCTCCTCGCCCTGTCGATCGATTTGGCCTGGGGTTATTTGGGGATCTTAAGCTTGGGGCACGGCGCTTTCTTCGCCCTGGGCGGTTACGCCTTCGGGGCGCATCTCATGCGCCAGATCGGGGACAGGGGGGTATACGGCTCAGGCGTTCCCGATTTTATGGTCTTTTTGGGCTGGGAAGAATATCCCTGGCATTGGCTGGGGACGGACAGCTTCGCCTTCAGCCTCTTTATGGTTTTTTGCGCGCCGGGCCTCTTGGCCTTTGTCTTCGGCTGGACGGCTTTCCGCTCCCGGGTGTCCGGCGTCTATTTTTCCATCATCAGCCAGGCCCTGACTTACGCCCTATCTCTCGCTTTTTTCTTAAACGCCTTGGGCTACGGGGGCAACAACGGCTTTACGGACTTTAAGACCCTTTTGGGCTTCGACCTCAATACGGCGGGGGCCGGGCGCGCCCTCTTCGCCCTTTCGGCGGCGGCCCTCCTCGGGGCCTATCTCGTGGCGCGCTCGCTCGTCGCCTCGCGGTTGGGGCTGGCCATGATCGCGGTCCGGGACAACGAGACCCGGCTCCGTTTCGTGGGCTACCGGGTCGAGCGGGTCAAGCTCTTCGTCTTTACCCTCTCGGCCATGATGGCGGGGCTCGCGGGGGCCCTCTACGTCCCCCAGGCGGGGATTATCAATCCCAATTCTTTCGCGCCCCTCTTTTCCATCGAGATGGTTATCTGCGTGGCCCTTGGGGGCCGGGGCCGGCTTTACGGGGCGGTTATCGGGGCTTTTTTGGTCAACGCCGCCCGCTCGGGTCTTTCGAGCTATTTCCCCAACGCCTGGCTTTTCGCCTTTGGGGCGCTTTTTATCGCGGTCCCCGTCGCCCTGCCGAGCGGGGTGGCGGGCCTCATCGAAAAAGGGGCGCGGCGCCTCTTTCCGGGTCGCGCCGCGAGCGGGCCCGGCGCTTTTCCGGAAAAGGAGGCCTTAAATGGCTGATTATTCCCCTGACGGCGCGGGGCGCGCCCCCGCGCTTTCCGCGCGGGCCGATCCCTTTGAGGGGCTTGGCTGGACTCCCAAGGCCGTCAGGCGCCAAAAATACCTTCTCCTCTTGGAGGACGTCAGCGTTTCCTTCGACGGCTTCAAAGCCCTGGACGGGCTTGACTTGCGTCTCGCCGAGGGGGAAATCCGCTGCCTTATCGGCCCCAACGGGGCGGGCAAAAGCACCCTCTTGGACGTTATTACGGGCCAGACGCGACCGGACTTTGGGGAGGCGTGGTTTGACGAGACCTTCAACCTCTTGGAGGAGGACGAGGTCTCTATCGCCCAGAGGGGGATCGGCCGGAAATTTCAGCGGCCGTCGGTTTTCGAGTCGCTTTCCGTCTGGTCCAATTTGGAGCTGGCCCTCCAAGGCCCCAAGACCGTTTGGCGCTCCTGGCGCGCGCGGCTGACCGGCGCGGAACGCTCTTTTTTAGAGGAGATTCTCGCGCTCGTAAGCTTAAGCGACAAGGCGGGAGAGCTCGCCGGCGCCCTTTCCCACGGGCAGAAACAGTGGCTGGAGATTGGGACGCTCCTCGCCCAAAAGCCCCGGGTCCTGCTTTTGGACGAGCCGGTGGCGGGCATGACGCCCCAGGAGATCGAGCGCTCCGCGGAGCTGATTTTAAGCTTGGAGGGCCGCGCCACCATTCTGGTGGTGGAGCACGACATGAAATTCGTGCGCTCCATCGCCCGGACGGTAACCGTCTTATGTCGGGGCCAAGCCTTGGCGGAGGGGACCATGGATCAGGTGAGCCAGAACCCACGGGTTCGGGAAGCCTATTTGGGGGAAGCCGCGTGCTAAGGGCGAGTCAAATCTGGCAGCGCTACGGGGAGAGCGCGATTTTGCGGGGCGTGGATTTAACGCTCGCCCCGGGAAAAGTCACTTGCCTTCTGGGCCGCAACGGGGTCGGCAAAACGACGCTCCTGCGCTGTCTGATGGGCCTTTTGCCCCTGTGGAAAGGGGAGATTCTCTGGAAGGGAAAAAATCTCGCGCGCCTTTCCCCCGAAAAAAGGGCGCGAATGGGTTTCGGCTACGTTCCCCAGGGACGCCAGATTTTTCCGCTCTTAACGGTCGAGGAAAACCTCAAAATTACCCTTCCCGCGCGGAAAACGGAGCGCGAGAGAACGCGCGCCGAACTCTACGCGTATTTCCCGGTTTTAAAGGAAATGGCGCGCCGCCAAGGCGGGGATCTTTCCGGCGGCCAGCAGCAGCAGTTGGCCATCGCGCGGGCCTTGGCGCTGGGCCCGGAGCTTTTGCTCTTAGACGAGCCCACGGAGGGCGTGCAGCCCAATATCGTGGAGGAAATCGTCGCGCTGGTCCGCGATCTCTCCCGCCTGAAGGGGATAACCGTCCTCCAGGCGGAGCAAAAGCTGAGCGTGGCGCGCCGTATCGGCGACGCTTACGCCATCTTGGAGCGCGGCGCGGCGGTGGCGCGGGGAGAGATGGACGCCCTCTCCGACGCGGACGTCGATCGCTATTTGGCGGCGTGAGTCAAGGGCGAGCGCCCCTCGCGCTTTTTTTCCTCCTTTTTTTCCGGCGCGCGCTTTTTTCCCCTCAAACCTCCCGCGCTTCTCCGCGCGCTTCCACGCTTTCCGCGCGCCTCCGCGCGCCTCCGCGCGCTTCCACGCTTTTGCGCGCGCCTCCTCGCGCTTCCACGCTTTCCGCGCGCTTCCACGCGCCTCCAAGCTTTCCGCGCCTCCTCGCGCCGTGACCGTCGCCCTCCGTTAAAGGAGTTTTTTCTTTATGTCGCCCCCTTTTTCCCTCGCCCCCAACGCTCCCCGGGAGCGGCGTCCCTCCGGGACGCGGGCGCCCGCGCCTCCGAGCGCGTCCGCGCCGCCTCCCGCGCTCGCGCCGACTCCCGCGCCGGCGCCCGCGGAGGCTCTCCCCGGTGGGTGGGAGGCTCGTTTGGAGATAAGCGTCGCGCGCGCGGGCGAGAGGACGGTCTTCGCGAGAGTTAGGAGCCAGGGGCCATTGGTCGCGCAAAGGCTTTTCTACCCGGAGAAAACTATTTTCCGCGCCGGGGCGCCGCCTCTTCCCGCTCCCGCCCACTTGTGCCCGCTTTTTCCCCCGGGGGGCTTGGTTTCGGGGGACTCTCTCGCGACGCGTCTGACGCTTATGGAGGGCGCGGCCCTTCTCGCGACCACGACGGGGGCCACGCGCTTTTATAGGGCACGGGAAAACGGCCCGCCGCAGCGGGCGGAGAGCGTTTTGACGCTCGGCCGCGACAGTTCCCTGGAGTGGCTGCCCCAGGAGACGATCGTCTTTTCCGGGGCGCGGGGCGTCGCGGAGAGCCGGATCGAGATGGAAGAGGGCGCCAAACTCATCTTCGCGGAGATAACGGTCCTGGGCCGCCCGGGCGCGATGGAAGAGTTCGCGCGCGGCCGTTTCGACTCCTTTTTAAGCGTCCGCGCCCATGGCCGTCTCGCTCTTCGGGAAAGGACCGGGGCCGTGGGCTCGTTGGAGGAAACGGGCGGGCCCCGCTGGGCCCAAAGCCCCGTGGGCCTCGGCGGGTATCCGACGAGCGCCTTTTTTCTGGCGGGGGGCGGCGGCGCGCGGGAGCGGGAGAAATTGGAGCGCCTCGCCGGCGCGCTCCAAAGGGCGCGGGGCAAGGGCGCGCGGCTTTTTCCCGAGGCGTGGGGAGTCACCGCGCGTGACGGTTTTTTGCTCTTGCGCGCGGTCGGCGCGGACGCCGGCGCGGCCCGCGCGCTCCTCTATTTGGCTTGGAAGCTCGCGCGGCCCGCCCTTTTGGGACGCGCCGCGCGCCCGCCACGTATTTGGCGGACCTAAAATTTTTTCTTATTTCGCGGCGCGCGTGGCGCGCCGGGGCGGATCGCGCTTGAGGGGATCTCGCCACGAAAATATCGCGCGTTTAACGAAGGGAGTAGGGCTTATGGACTTAACGGATCGCGAGCGGGACAAGCTTTTGCTTTTCACGGCGGGCCTCTTGGCCGAAAGGCGCAAAGCGAAGGGCCTCAAGCTTAACTACCCGGAAGCCGTGGCCTATATCTCCCTTTTTATTTTGGAGGGCGCGCGGGAAGGACGCTCCGTCTCCGCCCTGATGGGGGAGGCGCGGGAAATATTAACGCGCGCGGACGTGATGGACGGGATCGCGGAAATGATCCGCGCGGTGCAGGTGGAGGCCACCTTTCCCGACGGCACGAAGCTCGTGACCGTCCACGAGCCCATCGGGGCTTAAGGCGCGCCATCTTTACAAGGAGGAACAAAATGATTCCCGGGGAATACCGGCTCGCCGCGGAAGACGTGGAGCTTTACGCGGGTAGAAGCCTTTTGCGGGTCAGGGTTACCAACGCTGGGGACCGGCCTGTTCAGGTGGGCTCGCATTTTCATTTTTACGAGGTCAACGGGAGCCTGCGCTTTGACCGGGAACTGGCCTACGGGAGAAGGCTCGCCATCGTTCCCGGAACCAGCGTCCGTTTCGAGCCGGGCCAGACGCGCGAGGTCGCCCTCGTGGACTTTGGCGGAGAGAGGCGCGTTTTCGGGTTCCAGGGGAAAGTCAACGGGCCTTTGGAGCCTCCAAAAGCATGATTTCGGCCGCGCTAGGCCGGTAATAACTCGCGGAAGGCGGGGCGCCGGCCCCGCGCGGGGAGGATTTTCGTGAAAATCACCAGAGAGGAATACGCGTCTTTTTTTGGGCCCACCGTGGGCGACCGGGTCCGTCTCGCGGATACGGATCTCTTTTTGACCGTGGAGCGCGACTTGGCCGTCCGCGGGGAAGAGGTGACCTTCGGGGGCGGCAAGGCCATCCGGGACGGCATGGGCCAAAGCCAGAGGGGACGCGCGGAGTGCGCGGACGCGGTTATCGTTAACGCTATCGTCTTTGACGCCTTTAAGGTCGTCAAAGCGGACGTGGGCCTTAAAGACGGCCTCGTCTGGGAAATCGGCAAGGCCGGCAACCCCGACGTCCAGGACGGGGTCAGCGTTCCCATCGGACCCGGGACGGAAATTATCGCGGGCGAGGGAATGATCCTCACCCCCGGGGGAATCGATAGCCACGTCCATTTTATCTCGCCCCAGCAGTGCTGGGAGGCCCTGATTTCGGGGGTCACGACCCTCGTGGGGGGCGGAACGGGCCCCGCCACCGGGACCCGCGCCACCACCGCTACCCCGGGGGCGTGGAACATCCAAAGGATGATCCTCGCGACCGACGTTTATCCCGTCAACTTCGGCTTTCTGGGGAAAGGGAACTCCTCGACCCCTTTGGCCTTAAGGGAGCAAATCGAGGCCGGGGCCATGGGCCTCAAGCTCCACGAGGACTGGGGAAGCTCCCCCGCGGCCATCGACAACTGCCTTTCCGTCGCCGACGAAATGGGGGTCCAGGTGGCCCTCCACTCGGACACCTTAAACGAGGCGGGTTTCGTGGAGGACACCATTAAGGCCATTAAGGGGAGGACCATTCACGCCTACCACGCCGAAGGCGCGGGAGGCGGCCACGCCCCGGACATTATCAAGATCGCCTCCCATCCCAACGTCCTCCCGTCCTCCACCAATCCCACCATGCCCTTTACGGTCAATACCGTGGACGAGAGCCTGGACATGCTGATGGTCTGCCATCACTTGAACCCGAGCCTTCCCGAGGATTTGGCCTTCGCGGACTCGCGGATCCGCCTGGAGACCATCGCGGCGGAGGATATCCTCCACGACCTGGGGGCCCTTTCCATGCTCTCCTCGGACAGCCAGGCCATGGGGCGGGTGGGGGAGGTCATTATCCGCGCCTGGCAGACGGCCCACAAGATGAAACTCCAAAGGGGACCGCTCCCGGAAGACGGGGAAGGGAGCGACAATTTCCGCCTCAGGCGCTTCATGGCCAAATACACCATCAACCCCGCCATCGCCCATGGGCTGGCGGCTCTGGTGGGGTCCGTCGACAAGGGGAAACTGGCCGATCTCGTCTTGTGGAAGCCGGAATTTTTCGGCGCGAAACCTTACCTGGTGATCAAGGGCGGCATGATCGCCGCCGCTCCCATGGGAGACATTAACGCCTCCATCCCCACGCCTCAGCCCTCGTATTACCGACCGATGTTCGGGGCGATGGGGAACGCCGCCCCGGCCTCGTCCGTCACTTTCGTTTCCAAGGCATCGCTGGAGTTGGGCCTCGCCGCGAAGGCCCGCTCCCAAGGGGTCCAAAGGAGGCTCGTTCCCATTGGGGACACGCGCTCCTTGGGCAAAAGGGACATGGTCTTAAACGACGCGACGCCGCGTTTGGAAGTGGACGCCCAGACCTACGAGGTCCGGGCCGACGGGGTCCTTTTAACGTGCGCGCCCAGCCGGGTTCTGCCGCTGGCCCAGAGGTATTTTCTCTTTTGACGCCCAGAAACGACCGCGAATATTTATCCCCCGCGCCGGGCGGGGCTGGTGATTTAGGGACCCTCCTCGCCCTTCTGTGCCTCGGGAGCCCGGCGCGGCCCTTCGGGGCCTTCGCCTGGTCGGGGGGGCTGGCCGGGGCCCTGGACTTGGCTTGGGTCCGCGACGGGGAGAGCCTGGGGGCCTGGCTCGCGGACGCGGCGGCGCTGGGGCTCGCCCGCGCCGAGCTCCCTTTGCTCGCGCGGGCCTTTCGCGCGGCCGCGCGGGAGGATTACGCGCTCCTCGCCCAGTGGAACGAATGGGTTTTGGCGGGGAAGGGGACCCGGGAAACGTATCGGGAAGAAGTCGAGCTCGGCGGGGCCCTCGCGCGCTTCGCGCGCGACCAGGGCCTGGCGGAAGGCTTCTTTCGGGAGGGCGCGCGGGCGGGAACCCCGGGCCTTCCCTGGGGACACGTCGCGCTCTTCGCGGTTCTGGGGGCGGCCTTGGGCTTAAAGGAGCCTGAGGCGCCGGCCCTGCTCGCGACCTTTCTGTGGTCCTATTTCGAGAACGCCGTCGCCGCGGCGGCGAAGGGGGTTCCCTTGGGCCAGCGGGAATCCCAAAGGGCGCTCTTAAAACTCGCGCCGACCGTCCCCGGGACGGTCCGGGCGGCCCTGGAGGTCGCGGACGGGGAAATAGGATCTAGCCTTCCGCTTTTAGCCATCGCCTCCGCGCGGCACGAGGAGAGCGAGAGCCGGATGTTTCGGGGCTAAGGGCCGGGAATTTTTTTTTGTCTTTGGGCGCCATCTTTTTTGGCGTTGGGCGCTCCCAAGGGCGCGGAAAGGAGTTTTTATGGACCGAAGGAATGGGAGCGTCCCGGAGGCCTCCAGGCGCGGAAAGCCTTTGCGGGTGGGGGTGGGCGGGCCCGTCGGCTCGGGCAAAACGGCCCTCGTCTATTGGCTCGCGCGCCTTTTGCGGGGCGAGTTCTCCATGGCCATTGTCACCAATGACATTTTCACCAAGGAGGACGCCGAGTTCCTGTGGCGGAACAAGGCCCTGGCGCCGGAGCGCATTGTGGGGGTGGAGACGGGAGGCTGCCCGCACTCGGCCATCCGTGAAGACTGCTCCATGAACCTGGGGGCCATCGAGGAGATGGTCGCGCGCTTTCCCGCTTTGGAGCTGCTACTCCTGGAGAGCGGCGGGGACAACCTTTCCGCCACCTTCAGCCCGGATCTCGCGGATCTTTTTCTGTTCGTCATCGACGTGGCCGGGGGCGACAAGATCCCCCGTAAGGGGGGCCCGGCCGTTTCCCGCTCGGACCTTCTGGTCATCAACAAAATCGACTTGGCGCCCGCGGTCGGGGCCTCTTTGGAGGTCATGGCCCGGGAAGCGGAAGCGCGGCGAGGGGGCCGGCCTTTTGTCTTTACCAATCTTAAGACCGGCGAGGGCGCCCGGGAGGTCGCCCTCTTTATCCAAAGGGAGGGCTTTGGCCCTTAAAGGCCTCCCCGGAAAAGCGCCCTTTTCGCGCGCGCGGGGCGATAGGTTCTTTTTTTCTGGCGAGCGAGGGGTTTTCTTTCCGGCCTTGGCCGGAAGAGGCCCGCGCCAGAACCGTCATATTTTTTGGCTTTTTTTGGAGGATTTTTAAAATGGAGATTTCCTCGGGCGACACCGCGTTCGTGCTGGTTTCAGCCGCGTTGGTCTTTATCATGACCCCGGGCCTGGGCTTCTTTTACGGGGGCCTTGGCCGCCGCAAGAACGTGGTCAACAACCTGATGGCCTGCGTCTTTATTATGGGCCTGGGCATGATCATGTGGGCCCTGGTGGGCTATTCCCTGGCCTTTACGGGCAACACTTTCGGAATTATCGGGACCTTGGGCGATTTCGCGCTCAAAGGCGTGGGCTTCGACGATCCGTCGCCCTACGGCGCTTCCGTTTCCTCGCTGGCCTTCGTCGCCTTCCAGATGATGTTCGCGCTCATTACCCCGGCCATCATCACCGGCGCGGTCTCGGGGCGCATGAAGTTTTGCGCCCTTTTCTGGTTCATTTTCTTCTGGTCCATTGTCGTCTACTATCCCCTGGCTCACATGGTCTGGGGGGAGGGCGGAATGCTGGGGGCGGGATTGGGCGCCGTGGATTTCGCCGGCGGGAACGTGGTCCATATCAGCTCCGGGGTGACCGGGTTGGTTCTCTGTGTAATCTTAGGCAAACGCCAGGGCTACGAGACGACCTCCTACCGGATCCACAACGTGCCCTTCGTGGCACTGGGCATGGCCCTTTTGTGGTTCGGCTGGTACGGCTTTAACGCCGGGAGCGCGCTGGGGGCCAACGCCCTGGCGGCCCACGCCTTTATGACGACCTCACTGGCCACCGCCGGAGGTCTTCTCTCCTGGCTCTTGATGGACGTGATCCGCGACAAGAAACCCTCTTTAATCAGCGCCTGCACCGGCGTCATCGCGGGGCTCGTGGCCATTACCCCCGGGGCCGGCTTTATCCCGGTCTGGGCCTCCATTATCGTGGGCTTTAGCGCGGGCCCGGTCTGTTTTTACGGGATCCAGTTCGTGAAAAAGACCCTCAAATTCGACGACGCCTTGGACGCTTTCGGCTGCCACGGGATCGGGGGAGTCTGGGGCGGGCTGATGACCGGCGTCTTCGCCAGTCCCTCCATTAACGAGCTCGCCACCAAGGGGCTTATTTACGGGGAGTTCTCCCAGTTCTGGCGCCAGGCCGTCTCCATTGTCGTCACTATTGTCTTCGCGGCCGTCGGGACGCTTATCTGCGTGGGGATCGTCAGGGCTTTTACCACGCTGCGCGTCGCCAAACGCGACGAACTCGTGGGCCTGGACGTCTCCCAGCACGGCGAAAACGCCTATCCCTCCTTTACCGGGTTGGATTAGAGAGATTGGAGGAAAAGCATCATGATTAAAATCGAAGCGATTGTCCGCGAGGAAAAACTCGAGGACGTGAAGATGGCCTTAAACGCCATTGAGGTCAATGGCATCACCGTCTTTCAGGTCATGGGCTGCGGCGCCCAGAAGGGCTACACCGAAGTGGTCCGGGGCACCGCCGTGGACGTGAGCTTGCTCCCCAAGGTGAAGTTCGAGATCGTGGTCTCCTCCGAGGAGTGGGAGAAAAAGGTCATCCAGGCCATCCAGGAAGCCGCTTTCACCGGCAAGATCGGGGACGGGAAGATCTTTAGCTACGATCTGCGGAGCGCCATGCGCATCCGGACCTGCGAGACCGGGTATGACGCCCTAAATTAACCTCTGGACGCCCCAGGATTAACCTCTGGACGCTCCAGGCGCGGGGGTCAAAAAAAGCGCGCCGAGGGCGGAAGCGGGCTCTTCGCGGCGGGAGGGCCCGCTTTCGCCTTTTTTATGGGACCGGCCTTGGGCCGCCTTGGGCCTCGCCTTGGCCCCGCTCGCGCGCCGCCTTAGCCACGGCGGGAGGTTCATCTGGGGCCAGCTCGGGCGGCGTCTTGAAGGCGCCGCGGCTCCGACAGCGCCCCGCCTTGCCCCAGCCTTAGCCTCGCGGGGGCCCAACCCACGCGCCGCCTTGTTCGCGGGGAGGGGAGAGGGGGCTCGTCGGGCGCCCCCGGCGCGCGGAGGCGCGGGGCGCGGGGCGCGGGACTGCGCGGTCGCGCCGGTCGCGCGGTCGCCCGGTCGCGCGGTCGCGCCGCGATATTGACTTTAAGGGGAGGCCGTGGTAATTTACTGGGGCTTTCCCAGGGGAAAGGCCGCCTTCTGGGGGGGCCGCCCAAGGAAAGCGCGACCACGCGCGGTAGTAGCTCAATGGATAGAGTGCCTGACTACGAATCAGAAGGTTGCAGGTTCGACTCCTGCCTACCGCGCCATATTTGAAGTTTTTAACTTCTCCGCCTCCTCATAATTGAAGACTCGGCCTTGGGCGTGTCCGCCTGTTTTTTTATGGCGAAAGGTTATCGGGCATCGGGTCCGGGCGTTGGCTGATATTTAATGTAAGGGGATAGCCAAGCCATCTCTGTCGGAGGCGCAGCCATTTTGATAATTTTTGTCTGAGGATTTGGTCGGGCGGTCTTTGACCGTGCTCCCTTCAAATAGATATTCGCGAAACGCTGCGCCTGCCCCAAAAAGGGGATCGAAAATTAGGGCGATTTTTGCTTCCTTCCCTTGTTCCAAGGTTAACCCAAGGACGAGGGCCCTGAGCCCGATTAAGGCGGAGGAGCGGAACGAGACTTAAGTGGAAGGCAAGACTTTGGCGGTTCGCTTGTCCGGCGCGGAGTGGCGAACGGACTGGTTGAGAGCGACCCTCACCGGGATCTTAAAGACACTCTGGTGCCGGAGCGAGTACCAAACGGCTCCATCAAATGGAGCCTGTTAGAGCGGAAAAGATCTATCTCAGGTGCCAGGACTGAACTTTGGGGGGTAGGTTTTCTCCGCAAGACTCCACCGCGCGTCTTTGTCAGGCCGAGATGCGTCGGCGCGTCAAGCGAACGGAATTAGACTTTTCCAAAGGGCTCCAATGGATCCCAACTGAGAAGAAGAAAAGGATTTCATTCGTCTGGCGCCTTTGGAGACTCAAGTTGCAGTCTTCAAATAAAATAAGTGGTCTTCCATGCGTGGCGTATAATATTTTCCAGGCGCCCGGTCCCCTGATAGGCTTTGGTTCGCCATGGCTCTGTCCATGGCCGCGCAAGGGCTAGGATACGTTAGGACGGAGATTGGTCCGCACGGTTTAAGAGCCATGGCTTCGCCTCTTATAACTGAAAGAGACTTCCAGCCGGACTGGAGTGAGAAGCGGCTGGCTCACGGCGAGGGTAACAGGGCCCGGGTGGTTTATAACCAAGCTGACAGTTCCCCAGCGGTGGGGAGGCGATGCGGAAGTGGTCCGACTTCCGGGATAGTCTGGCATCTTGGCGAGGGTAGACAGGTGTCCATTGATTCTCGTGGCCCCGAGTTGGTAGCGAGGGGAAGAATCATGGGGCCGTAAAATATCATAGTTTTTTGTTCAACTTGCCTCTATGGTGAGGGTGCCATGGCCCTGATTTTATATTCAGACCGTGAAATTGAAGTTTCCGATTCGGCTCGGCTTTAAATCAACCCTAAACGCAGGATTCCTATCGACCATTCAGAGACCACGCTTCCCGAGGATAATTTAGGTTCCTGACAGTGCCGCAGGAACCGGAAAAGGAGAAAACGAGCCATCTTGTGACGGTTGTGGCCGCAATTATTGCCGATAGAATTAGTCGTCCTCGAAAGAATTTTTATCTTTTAAATCCATGTGAAGCGGCTGGCGAAGCGATGTTAGAGGTTTGAATATTGCAAAGATTCTTATGATATTAGGTCTTGGCACTGCTATTTGGTCTTCGAATGTATAAATTGAGCCTTTGCGGAGCGACTCTTTACCGGCCAGTTAGGATTTTCGGTATAGCCCGCGATTCCATCGCGCGCTGGCGACTCTTCAAAGGAGGAGAGCAGCCTGGTAGTTAATCGAAGAGCTCACCTTAACGCTTCAATAGCGGTCGCCAGCGAAATTTGTTTTATTTGGGAAGGTTATTAACTAAAATGAACGAAATGTAAGTTTCGAGAAGAGTGCTCTCTTATTTCTCGCTAGCTTTCGAGATTTAGGGCTGTATTCGTGATAAATTGAATGATCGATGTCATCGCCAAATGCGGGCGGCGGGGGCGGGGGGGGCATAGCTTGTTTTTGATTTTTCGATCAATTATCTTATGAAAAATTATAGATATGTTAAGTAATTTAATAAGTGAAATTTTGCTTTTATAGCGTCTTCTTTAAGATAATCAGATAGTTCATTGGATATGGCTTAAATAACCAACTTAATAATTTGATTAGCAGATACGAATTTCATCTTCTGTGAACCATTTGTTCTTGATGGCGGTCAATTTAACCGCTTTGGTGTTGTTAGAATAGGCGACGATCGCCAAGCTTTTTTGGGCTCGAGTGCAAGCAACATAAAAAAGACGCGTTGTTCTCATAATGGTTGTATCTTTGTTTTCACGTTCATTTTTAATATCAGTATCAGTTTTAGGTTTTGCGCCAAATAATTTATCATAGCTAAAATTATTGCCGCGCGCTTCAATATCATCCATAATCACCATTACTCTAGGAAATTCTAATCCTTTGACTCCTTGATGAGTCGCAAAACGAGTGTTTCCTGAAACGTATGCGGAATACTTTTCCAATTCATCAAAAGGAGAAGCCAGGGCTTTCCTTAAAGTGGAAACTTTTGTATCCTCGCCATCAATGCATTCCATAAGAATCTCGTTAACATGGTTACCCAATTTAAATAAACAGTGTTCTTTTATTGATTCTAGCGCGTCAAGGCAGGAAGGAGTTTTTCCATTTTTCCAGAGTTCAATCAGTGATTCAACTGCTTTTTCAACTTTTAGCAATATTGAAATCTGATCGCATTCGGCAGCAAACGTTTTTCTCTCAAATAGCGGGGAATGACATCTAATTATTTTTAAAACTTCAAAATCATTGCCACTTAGAGATGCTTTAACAAGCGGAGACACGACATTTGCCAAAAAAGATAACTCAGGAATAGAGCCATCTCTTAGGGGAGTATCAAACTCACCTGATTTATTTAGCGGTTCATATAAGTTGATAAAACCAAATCTACTAGCAGCCATATGGTGTTCCAATATAAGGCTTTTATACGTTGATTCATCCTGCCATCCGGCATCGCCAGTGTCTTCAAACATAGTTTTAGCAATATTTCGTTCGAATTCTTCTTTTGCGGTGGCGCTTGAGGTGATGAATAACCGAACTATACCTTCTTCCGCATCGGAGCGGGCTCTCTGCTTTTGTCCATCAATCGTGCTTCGTATCGCGTTTGCCAGATTAACAATACGGGATGCGCTTCGATGATTCATAATTTTTTTGGGTCGTTCCCATCCTTCCGGAATACTATTCTCCAGTCGATCTTTGCCGTCCATATAAATCTTCTGCATTGTATCGCCAAACATCCCCAGAATAAACTTTGCTTTATGTTTCGCGCATACTTGAAAAAAGGAATCGACAAGCTCTTTTTTGGTGTCTTGGCTTTCATCAATTAGTAAAATAGGATATTTACTGATAAGTATTTCTTGTAAGGTGTCTTCTGTAGCGATAAATTGAGACCCCATTTTGATTACTTCATTGTGGTTTAAAGAATCATGTCCAACGCTTTCACCATTGGGATTATAAGAAAAGCGTTTAACGTCTGGTATTTTAGCACTACTTGGTAACTTATAGAACACTCTTTATTCCCCTCCAGTCACGCCCTCCCTCTTCCAATCCCGGCATCCCTCCTCCAGCCTTGGCATCTTTCTTTCACCCCCTGTCTTCTCT
>JAISCZ010000132.1 GCA_031265205.1 Deltaproteobacteria bacterium | reverse complement strand
TTGAAATATAAAGATAATCCAGAGCGCCATCCAGTAGCCAACGACCAAAAAGCTAAAATCACGCTGAGACGGCTCGCTATATCCGCCCTAGAAGCCATAGACGCGAAAAGTTATTTAAGGCCTTATTTGGACAAAGCTAATAAAATATTAAAGTTAGGTTTGGGCGTATACGGAAGGGGACGTTCCGAAGCCATCCTGGAAAATGAAGAGCAAGCCAAGGCCCGCGTTACGCTTAATAAATAAAACTTCAAGATACGCCAATCGCGAGATCGGAAGAAGAAACGATAAAATTTCGTGAACTACGATCGTCATGGTTCAATTCTTTCATCATTTCGCGATATAACTATATTCGCCAATCGCGATTTTTCTTTTAACTTATATCTTTTCGCCATTTTTTCGCTTTCCGTGGTTCTTTTCATATTATTTAAGACTTAAGGCTTTAGCAATGAAATCACGCTGAAAATTCGCGTTTGCTCCGTTCTATCGGGCCTTTCAATTGCCTCGCCTTGACGTTAGAAGCGACATTTTTGGAGCAAGGTTAGCGTCGCCATGGAACTCAAGTCAGGAGTCATTGTGGCGGCAGTCAATCATTCTGACAATCCGTATGATGGCCATACGCTTGAGCCTCTTGTCATTGAGGTTCGCAAAATTTAGATCACGCGAATATCACGCGTATCGCCCGCGACCTTGGATACAGGGGCGTAAAGGAGGTTGATGGGATCATGGTTGTCACTCCCGACATCCTTAAGGACAACAATTATACCCAGAAGCAAAGAGAGAAGTATAAACTTTTCGTCAAGAAAAGGAGCGGCGTCGAGGTTCCTTTTTCGCGCGTGAAGTACAGCTACAGGCTCAGACGAAATTTCCTCCACGGGAACATAGGGAGACGCGATAAATTTGTTCCATGCCGAGACTGCTTACAATTTAGCCAAATACCTTCGCCACGCGCTGGGTCGCGACATCCCGAAAAGTGTGCCGCAAAGAAAGAGGGATGAATTGAACGTGAAGATGAAGAAAATGGCGATCCAGCGCCCACCGAACTAGACGAAGTCGCCTTCCAAAAGACAACCTATATGGATAACTGTATCATATGTATAAGCTTAATATATATTTATCATAAATTATATTAAATTTCAACTGAACTTCCTTAATTTAAGCTAAATAATCGTTAAGGCAGCACGAAGTATTCTAATTTAACATAATTTTTGAGTTTTTTAGGGTCAACTAGTTAAAAATAAAAGGACAACTCAAAAAATTAGCGAATTATTCGCCCGCCCCAAAACAGGTCAGAAAGGGTTTTGTTTTGATTTTTGTCCAAATAAAGTATTATTATTATTTAATTATTAGGAAAGAATTATGAGCAAGACATTCAAAAATCTACCAGTCGGACTTCAATCCTTCCCGAAAATTATCCAAGAGCAATTTTTTTACCTGGACAAAACAGACTTTATCGCTAGAATGATTGATGAAAAGGCGGGACCATATTTTCTCGCGCGCCCGAGACGTTTCGGTAAATCCTTGTTGATCTCCACCCTTGCGGCGTTATTTTCCGGCAAACGAGAGTTCTTCACGGGGCTTGCCATCGAAAAGAGGCTTGACGAAAAGATATTCGCCGCGCGTCCAGTTATCAGGCTAGACATGAGCTACGTGAAGACAAATATAGGTTTCGCGGAATTTTATCGAACTTTGGGGCGCATGACATCTTCTTCGGCCATTTGGCAAGGAAGCAAGTGGTCTCTTACCAGGTTTTTATTCGCGTCACCTAAATCATTTGACTTTAATCCGTCAGCCAAGCTTTCGCCAGCTGAAATCCTAACCAAACTCATCGAAAAACTCGCGAAAAAATCGGGGCGCAAGGTTGTCGTGCTTATAGACGAATACGACAAACCGTATTTGGATTTATTAAATATGCCGGATGAGGCGGAAAAAGTTCGAGATGAGCTACGCGCTTTCTACACGATACTTAAAGCCTCAGATGACCATATTTCATTCACTTTTATCACCGGTATTAGTAAATTTACGCGAACGGGAGTCTTTTCGGCCATAAACAATATCCGGGATATATCAGTTAGTCCGGAATACGCGGCCTTATGCGGATTTACCCATGACGAACTTGCCAGACGCTTTGAAAAACAAATTGATGAAGCCGCTTCCAAACTGGGAAAAAACCGAGACGATTTGCTTGAGGAACTTAGGGATTATTACGATGGGTTCTCTTTTGACGGAGTGACACGCGTCTATAATCCTTTTTCCACGCTACTTTTTTTTGTCGATAAAAGATTTGATAATTACTGGTTCGATAGCGGAACCTCGCAAGTCATTGCTCAGTATATCAAAGATAATCGCCTAACTGTGGAAGAATTTCGAGGAATGGAAGTTTCCAGGGCGTTCGTTAAAAATCCCGGCGAGATTAACAATTCGGGGCCAGAAAGTTATTTATACCAATCGGGCTATCTGAGCGTCCGGGCTGGGAAAAACGAGAATATATATACTTTAGATTATCCCAACCGCGAAGTTTACGAATCCATGTCGCGACTTTTGGTTGATAACTTCATAGGCAATACCGCTATAGCCGACGGAGCCCGTATCAATTCGCTAAAGGCGTTTGAAAACGGCGACGTTAACTCTTTAATCAAAATATTTAACGAATTATTAGCCAAAATTCCTTATGACATTTACTCTAACGCTAATCGGAAAACGATCAAAATTAATAATATTGAAATTAATTTTAACGAATGGCTTTTCCACTCGAATATTTTATCATTTCTAATCGGAGCTGGCCTTGACGCTCGCGCGGAAAATCATACGAGCCATGGTCAGTCAGACTTGGTCATAATCCACGGGAGACGAGCCTGGGTCTTAGAGCTTAAGATGGTCAGAAACGGCAATGACGCTACCGTGGCTAAAACCGCGTTAAAACAGATAATGGAAAAAGACTATGTTGGACCCTACGCCAATCCAATTCTTTTAGGGATTGCCATTAACGAATCGAAGCGAACTATTAGCGCCTGGGAAGCTATGGATGACGAAACCGCGAAAAGTCAGCGAGGGGGTTCGCGGTGAAGATCTTGGTAGGGCATTGCCTAAAGAAACAGGCGCGTTGAACAGTCATAATACAACATATAGCATATCATATCTCCCTCCCATCCTATCTAAGGCTAACAACCGAAAGACGTAAACAACTTGGGGCAGGCGCGCCGACTTATCGCGGCTTCGTCATGGATAAGACTCCGAACGAAAAATAACATCGGAAGAAATTTTTTTTGCCGCCGATTTTTACTAACCCGTCATTATGAAAGAATAAATAATTAAAATATTCTTTTAAAGGACACATTGACTCGCGCTTAAAAATTTTTCGAACGTCCCAATGTCGCCGTTTCGCGGTATTTCGCCGCGGAATCGCGATAACAACAAGAATCAAGAGGCGTACGGTACCGGCGTTTGGAAGAAAAACGCGAGCCATAGCGCGCTCGAGCGAAAACATAGGCGCTTTAACCCACGCCTTATGGAATACGAAAAAGCCAAGCGATACGCTTGGCGCGTCTTAAACCTTCCCGAAACAATACCCTCCCCGGAGGGACGAATAAAATTAATTATTTGTTCCTTCCACTCCACGCGATTGCGAGCCTCGCCTCCCTTAGCGAGCGCGTTTAAGGGAAAAGCCATAAAATTTCAAAAAATTCATAATAAAACGTTTAGGGTTCTCCAGACAATCCCTCGCTCCTCAGGTCTTGTTGTCGCTCCAGCCTACCAAAGCCGTTTTTTTTAGGCCAAGCGCGAGAGTCTCGCGGCCAACCTGGCCCGAAAGGCCTTGGCTCAACTTTAAATTTTCCGCGCGCCAATCGCGCGAGCGTTATCGCTCCCGCAGGCTAGAAAATCCCAAAAACAGGCTCTCTTTTTCCTCTACCTTGAGGGCGGTGTCCTCGTTTAAGATGACGGCTTCCCAGGACTTTACCTTTCCCAAAAAATCCACTCCCGCGGACGCGCTTTCCCGGGCCGCGTCCATCAGAGCCACCGCGTCGAGGGAATCATTGGGCCGATAGAGAGCCGCGCCAAAAAGGGGACTGGCCTTTTTGAGTCGCGCTCCGCGCGCGGTGGCCTCCACCAAAGAGCGCGCGAGTTTGCCGAAGAGCTTTAGATTGACCTGGGGGAGTAAAAGCGCGAACTCACCTCCCCCCAAGTTGGCGGGCAGATCGATTTGCCTTAAGCGTTTCCGGGAAAAATCGCCCACCCAGCGCGCGAGATCCTCCGCGCGTCGCGAGGCCAAGGGTTCCTTTGACCGCAAAAGAAGGAGGGCCAAGGGTTTTTCCGCTTCCAGGGCGCGGGTCATTTCATATTGGAGGGCCAGGAAAAAATGCTCGGCGTGGTAGAGCCCCGTCGCCGGATCCAAGCAGCCGCGCCGCCCCTCCGGAGGACACTCCGGAGGCGGGCCAAGGCTCTCGCCTTCCGGGGGCGCGTGGGTCTTTTTGCGAAGCTTCAGGGGGTCCATAAGCGCGAAAACAAATCCCGGAAAATACCCTCGCGGCGAGGGCTAAAAGGGTCTTGAGGGCCAGGGCGCCCTTCGCCGCGAAGCGGGCGAAGACGGCGGAGACGAGGGAGACGCGCGAAAGCGGCGCGGCGGGCGAACGAGCGAACGAGGCCGCGCGGGCGGGCGCGGGCGGAGAAAGCGCGCGGGAGCGCGAAAACTTAAAGGGCGGCCTCAGTAAGGCTCCTCGCCTTTAAACAACATTCGCCTCTCGCCCGTCAAGGGGCGCCACGGGCGCGCGGGCGCGAAAGGCGCCCTAAACCATATCCAAAATGGCCTGGGGCATGTTCCGGAGGCTGACGACCTTGTCCACGCAGCCGGTCTTGATGGCTTCCTTGGGCATGCCGAAGACCACGCAGGAGGCCTCGTCCTGGGCCAAGGTCTTGGCCCCCGCCTCTTTCATGATCTTAATCCCATCGGCCCCGTCGCTCCCCATGCCGGTTAAAACCACCCCCACGGCGTTGGCCCCAGCGTATTTGGCGACCGACTTGAAGAGGGGATCCACCGCCGGCCGCTGGTGGTGAACCATGGGCCCGGTCTTCACCTGGACAAAGTAACGGGCCCCGCTGCGCCTTAAAAGCATGTGGAAATTGCCGGGGGCGATAAGGCAGGTCCCCGGCAAAACCGAGTCGTTCTCCGCCCCCTCCTTGATGTTAATCCGGCAGATCCCGTTCATGCGGTCGGCGAAGGCCTTCGTAAAATTGGCGGGCATGTGCTGGGCGATCACGATGCCGGGCGTGTCGGGGGGAAGGCGCGTCAGAATGTCCTTTAAAGCCTCGGTCCCGCCCGTGGAGGAGCCGATGGCGATAACCTTGTTGGTGGTCTGGGTGATGGCGCCGCGCCTGGTCGCCATGGAGCCGTCTTGCGGGGCTCTTTTGAGGACCCGCGCCTTGGAGGCCGCCCGGATCTTTTCGGCGAGCTGGGCCCCCATCTCGCCCACGGTAAAGGAGCCCCCGGGTTTGGCCAGGACCTCCACGGCCCCGCTCTCCAAGGCCTCCATGGCCATGGCGCTGCCTTTGGGGGTCAGGGAACTCACGATAATGACCGGCATGGGGTGGTGGGCCATGATTTTTTTGAGAAAAGTGATCCCGTCCATGCGGGGCATTTCGATGTCTAGGGTAATCACGTCGGGCTTGAGCTTGACGATCATGTCCCTCGCCACGTAAGGGTCGGGAGCGTTCCCCACCACGTCGATGTCCTTGGCCTGCCCGAGCTGCTCGGTAAAAATCTTTCTGACGATGGCGCTGTCGTCGACTATTAAAACCTTGACCATAAAATCCTTTCGCCTCGCGAGGGGCCCCGCGCGCCTCTTTCCCGCTTGGGGGGAAGGCTACGCGGTTACTTTCCGGTAAATACAGGGGGCCACGTACTGAAAATTGTGGGGGAGCCCCGAAAGGCTCTCCGAGTGGCCGATAAAAAGGTAACCGCCCGGCTCGAGAATGGCGAAAAACTTGTTGACGAGAGAGTTAATGGTCTCCCGGTCAAAATAGATCATCACGTTGCGGCAGAACACCAGGTCCATGTTCTTTCTGATGGGCAGGGGATCCATGAGGTTAAAACGCCGAAAGGAAATGAGCCGGCGGACGTTTTCGTTGATTTTCCAGTGATCCCCGCCCTTTTCGTGAGGAATCTTGGTTAAGAAGTTCCGGAGGATCGTGGGCGGGATGTTTTTGACGCTCTCGGGCCCGTATTCCCCCTTCTTGGCGACGTTGAGGACCTTGGTGGAGAGATCCGTCGCGAGGATCCGAAAATCGCCCCCACCGCCGAAAAAGGGGTTCTTTTCGATGACCTCCATGGCGATGGTGTAGGGCTCTTCCCCGCTTGAGCAGGCGCAGGACCAAACCCGCAGCCGGGGGCCACCGCCCCCGGGCTTTTGCCGCCTTTTGGCGAGTTCGGGGAGCATGACCTTGCTCATGAACTCAAAGTGCTGGGGCTCGCGGTAGAAGCTCGTAAGGTTAGTGGCCAGGGCGTCCAGGAGAAAGACGAGCTCGTCCCCGGACTTGTCGCTCATGATGTAGGCGAAATAGGACTTGAAATTCTGAAAATTGAGCTGGGTAATCCTCTTGGCGAGCCGCGCCCGCACCAATTCCTTCTTCCCGTCCAAAAGGTTGATGCCGCTTTCCTTGTGCACGAAATTGGCGATGGTCTGATATTCGCTGTCGGAAAGATCCGGCTGCCGAGGCATAACGTTTTTCTTTTCCGGGGGGGGAGGGGTCTGGCCGCTCATTTTATAGCCTTCCTTCAGGGCCCTAAGGCGCGTCGCGCCTTTTAGCCCCACAAAATTCTTCCCGCGCGTCGCCCCCGCCCGCGCGAGGGGGGAAAAGGCCCCGCGTTTCCCCCTGAGTCGAGCCGCGCTAGCGCTCCTGGCCCTCCTCGGGCTCCGCCGCCGCTTTGGGGCCAAAGGTCAGATCCTCGTCCGTCAGGATAAGATCGATATCCAAAACGATGAGCACCAGATTGCGGGTCTTGGCCATGCCCTTGATATACTCGCTTTTGAGGGGCGACCCAAAATCAGGGGCCGACTCGATATCCGCCTCGTTGATGGTGATGACCTCCGAGACCTTGTCCACCAGGATGCCCATCTGGGTGGGCCCGTGGATGGTCTGGAACTCAATGACGATGATGGAGGTGCGCTCGTCGTAAGGTTCCTCGGAGAGACCGAACTTGAGCCTGAGGTCAATGACGGGAATGACTTTCCCCCGCAGGTTGATGAGGCCCTTCATAAACTTGGGGGTCTGGGGGACGGCCGTGATATCCATCATGCCGTTGATTTCGCGGATCTTTAGAATGTCGAGGCCGTAAAACTCGCCCCCGAGCTCAAAGCTTAGAAACTTCAAGTCCCGGCTATGATCCACGGTGAGAGCGTTAGCGCCCCGGTTGTCTTCGCTCATATACCCTCCGCCAAAAAGCCTTATCAATTAAAATGGCGTCGCGCGCGCCCCGCCTCTCTCCCGCGCGGGAGAAAGGCGTGGGGGCCCGCGCTCCCCCTCGTGGCCCGGCCCAGAGCCAAAGGAGGCCTTTACATATCCCAGTCCTCGGCGCCCGCGTCAACGTTCGCGCCGGAGACGGCCCCGGAGTAGAGGCCCTGGGCCTGGGTCTCAAAGAGGCCGTTCACGTCCAGAATAAGCCCCACGCGACCGTCCCCCAGGATCGTCCCGCCCGCCAGGGAACGCACGTACTTGAGACGCTCCCCCAAAGATTTTATCACGACCTCCTGCTTGCCGAGCACCTCGTCGACCAAGAGACAGCGCCTTTGGCCCTCGTTTTCCACCACGACGACCAAAGCGTCCGAGGGGTCGCGGGTGGCCCCGTCGGCGTTGACGATCTGGTCCAGGCGCACCAAAGGCAAGAGATTATCCCGGACTTTGATCATTTCCCCCTGGTTTTTGACGGTGAAATACTCCTCGGGCTTAGGCCGGAACGACTCGTTGATGGAAATGGTGGGAAGGATATAACGGTTGTCCCCCACCCGCACGATCATGCCGTCGATGATGGCCAAAGTTAAGGGCAGGCGGATGGCGAAAAGCGAGCCCTGGCCCGGGACGGAGGTAAAATCCACCTTGCCCCGCAGCTGCTCGATGGACTTGCGGACCACGTCCATGCCCATGCCCCGCCCCGAAATCTCCGTAATCTTGTCCGCCGTGGAAAAGCCCGGGTGAAAGACCAAATTATGGATCTGGGCGCTCGTGAGCGACTCCCCCGCCGCGACGAGGCCCTGTTCCTGGGCCTTGCGAAGGACTTTTTCCTCGTCGAGGCCCCGCCCGTCGTCGGAAAGCTCTATGACCACGTTCCCGCCCTGGTGGTAAGCCTTCAGGGACACGAGCCCCTTGGGGGGTTTGCCCGCCGCGACGCGCTCCCGGGGGGGCTCGAGCCCATGGTCCAAAGAGTTGCGGATCATGTGGACCAGCGGATCGTAGATGGTCTCCACCATGTTGCGGTCGATTTCCGTGTCCTCCCCGGTGGTCGTGAAATCCACGTCCTTTTCGAACTTGTGGGCCAGATCCCGCACCAGGCGGTTCATTTTGCGGAAAGTGTTGTTGATCTGGACCATCCTTAGGCTCATGGCGTTCCGTTGGAGCTCGGAGGTGATGCGCGAGACCTGCGCCAGATCTTTGTTGATTTTCTGCTCTTTTAAAATCTTGATACTGTCGTTGGAGGTCACCAGGGACTGGGTGATCACGAGTTCCCCCACCAGATCGATGAGGCCGTCCAGTTTCTGGGTCTCCACCTTCACCGTGTGGGAGCCGTGAGTGGCGGGCCCGCCGCCCTCGGAGAGCTTCTGCTCGCGCAGGGCCGCGGCCACTTTTTCCGGGGCGCCGATTCTCTTTTTTAAAAGGATTTCCCCGAGTTTGGTCTCCTTGAGGCTCTCCTGCTCTTTTAAGGCCTTTTCCACGTGCTCGTGCTCTAAGCGGCCCATGCTCACGAGGATCTCCCCGACCCTCCGGCCTTTGTCCTCGTTTTGCTGGCGCGTGAGCGCGGTTTGAAGCTCCTCTTCGGTGATGAGCCCGTTATTGATTAAAATCTCCCCAATGCGCACGTTGCGGGCCGTCTTCTGGGCCTGGATGAGGCCCCCCAGATCCCCTTCGGAGATAAGGCCCTTTTCCACTAATATTTCCCCCAGCCTTTTGGGCTTGGCCGCGAAACTCGCCCCCGAGCTGGAGCGCCCCGCCACGGAAGAGGCGGGCCCCGGCAGGAGAATCCCCTGCCGCGCGGCCCAGAGGTTTTCCTTGAGCTGGGTGATTTCCTGGGGATCCCAGTCGGGTTTCACGCTCCAGCCGTCGCCGTCGGGGTTGACCTTGAGGGTGGCGAGCCCCGAAATCAGAAAGGCGCAGGCCTTGAGCAAAATATCGGTAATCATCGTCGAGTGGGGAACCTGCTCGCTGGAAACGTAGTCGATAAGCCCTATCGTGTCCGCCGCCAGGCGCGTGAGCTCGTCGAGGTCCAAAAGGCTCACGCCCCCCAGGATGGTCTTGAAGTCGTAAATCGTCTCGGCGATCGCCGAGACCGGGTCAGGCTTCTGCTCCACGGTCACGAGCTTCATTTCCAAAGCCTCGATAGCCGCGGTGAGGTCTTTTTTGAAAAACTCGACGGTGAGGAGCTGGCGCGCGAAAAAGCCTTCCCGGTGGACGTTCCGCGGAACGGTCCGCACCATGCAAATCGCGCCGTTCTCGCTCCCCCTCTCAATCTTGGAGGGCGCCCCCCCCTCGGCGGAATTCTCGCCCGCTTCCCCCGCCGCTTCCGCGCCTACCGGGCTGGCGGGGCCCTCCGCGCCTTCAAGACTGGCGAGGCCCTCCACGCCTTCAGGGCTGGCGAGGCTCTCCGAGCCGTCAGGGCCAGCGGGGCTCTCCGGGCCGTCAGGGCCAGCGAGGCTCTCCGGGCCGTCAGGGCTGGCGGGGCTCTCCGGGCCGTCAGGGCTGGCGAGGCTCTCCGGGCCGTCAGGGCCAGCGGGGCTCTCCAAGCCTCCCAGGCTGACGGGGCTCTCCGAGCCATCCGCGCCTTCCGGGCCAAAAAGGCTCCCGGAGCCTAAGTCTTCCCCGTCGCCCAAAGGCGCGAGAGACTCATCGCCCTCTTCCGCGGCGGAGCCGGATGGGGACCTCAAAGCGTCGCCGGGAGAATCGTCGCCCCAGCCCTCGTCGATATCCTCCGAGGAAAGCGGTTCCGTCCAAGCGGGCGGGGCCTCGCTTCCGGTCTCCCCTCCCGCGGCGCCAGCGGTCTCCTCAAGCTGGGCGGCGGCGAGGGTCTCCTCTTCCCGCGCGTCGGGCGGGGTCGTCAGCTCGGGCGGGAGCGCGATAAGCTCGCGGGCTTGGCCCAAAAAGGAAGTCCCGTCGCCCATAAAAGGGCTCCCCGCGGGAAGGGCCCGGCTGAGCTCCTGGAGGAGCGAGAAGCCCTCCCCTAAAAGCTCATAGGTCTTTTCCCCTTTTTCCTCCGCGATCTCGTCGCGGATGAGACCCGTTAAAAGGCCCTCCAGGCACCCTATAATCTTGTTCGGCCACTGGGATTTTAAAGCGGAGAATTCCCGCCCGATATCCTCCGTTTGGCCCAACAGGGAACTGAGCTCCACCAGGTTTTCCGGGGAGAGCGTAACCAGGTCCATGCTGGCCTGGTCCAAGAGCTTCAAGAGTATCGACGTGTCCAAGGTCATGTTTGTTTTTAGTCCTTGCTCGCTCTTTGACCCCTTGTCATTGTCAACGGGGCGTCTCTTGGTTTTCGCGCCAGGGGAGTAATGAAGTTAAAGCCCGCTCGGCGCCGCGTCTCGCGCCGCGCTCCGCCTCCCTCTAGGGAGTCGCCTCCTCCCTCGGGTCCCGCTCCCGCTCGGCGAGCGCGCTAAAGGCCTTTTTGCCCAAAGAGGAGCTTAAAAGGGCGTACTGCCAGCGCATCAGCTTGTCCCTTTCGTCCACCATCGTGTCCACGAGCTGCCCGAAACTGTTCGCGTCGCGGGGAAAATAGTCCGTCACCCCCAAGGTGATAGCCTCCACCATGCCCATCAAGGAGGGCCGGGAGGCGAGGACGATCAGGCGGGTGAGGGGATACTGGCGGCGCACTTCCGCGCCGAGGGTGTGGTCCACTAAAAGGGAGGCGTCGGCCACTAAAAAATGGAGGCTTCTGGCCTTAATAAAGGACAGGACCCCGGAGATGTTCTCCACCACCGTGACCTCGAATTCCGCCTTGGTCAACTCGTCGATGAGGGTGGCCAGAAAGCTGGGTTCCCGGTCCACGATAACTACGCGCATTTTTCCCCCTTAGCGGAGATCCGTCCCGAAAATTACGCCCCAACGATCCCGCGCGCCTTTCGCTAAACTTCCCAGGATACGCTAAAAATTAAGACCAAAGGCCAGAGTGGCCCCAAGAAAATAATAGCACGGAGCCATAAAGTTGTAAATGAATGGGCCCTTTTCCTCTTTTCCAGGGGCTAGTCTTTAGAGGCCGTAAAAGATAGCTTTCGTTCGCCAAAATTTCCTCTATTTCGTCTATTTCGCGAAAATTTTAGAAAAAAGGCCAAAATCGAGCGCTCGGGCCTATTCGGCGGCGCGGTCGCTCGCAAGCCTCCCGAATCCCCGCGCGGCGCGAGCTTTTTGGGAAGGCGAATTTTATTTTTCGCCTTAAAAAGACGAAGAGGCTCCTCAAGGCCCCTATTAGCCGGCCCCATCGCCTTGGGCCTTCCCCGCCGCCCCCGCCTGAGCGATCCTTTCCCCTCCCAGCGAATGAGCGCGAGCCTTCAATCCGACGGGATTTCGAGGGGGGGCGCTCGCGCGCCCTCGACGGCGCTCCTCGGAGTTAGGACTCATGGGCCTATTCGACGTCCCATTCAGCGGCCTCCAGAGGATCCACCCGAAGCGCGCCCAAGGCGAGCTATGTTCCAGGTCCCCTGTTCACCCCTTGGCGCCCAAGAAGGCCAAGACGCGACCTCCCCTTTGTTGTCGGCGGCTCGCTCCAAAGGAGAGCGTTCTCCGCTTTTCCGGCGCGCGCCAAGAGGCGAAGGACGCCAGCCATCCTCCGTCGCGGTAGCGTGTTTCGGCGGATAATTCTACTGCTAATGAAACGATTGACTTAACAAGAGCCGCGCGGAAAGGGCTTTCGGCGCGCTTCAGGAGGGATTCACGACGCTTTTCCGCCACTATGGCGAAGACCGGCGCTGACGCGAAAGCGCGCCTCGAATCGGTCCATAGCCCTAAACGCGGTGAGAGTTTCGCCGTCGAGGGAATCGCGCGCTTTGACTCTCACTGGCCCGCCGGAGCGCTTAAGCGTGGCGCCCCGCTTCAGCGTTCGCGTCCATCGGGCGCGGACTTTCCATTTTACGTTTTCCATGGAAGGCGGAAAATTCCGCGCCGCGAGGGAGATCGACCCGCGCGGGCCGCCTGTGGGAAAAAATAACAATTGAGAAACGACTTGATGACGGCTGGCTCGCCCGAAGTATGAGCCACGATGTCATGATCAACAAATTTCTAAAAAAAGCGAAAGGAAATCAGGACCATGGCGAGAGCGCCATTCACAATTTTCCGCCCGCCAAGGAAGCGGGGAGGGCAGCCTCTCTATCCGCCTTGGATGGCGTTTCCTAAGCGATCAATTTGATAGCGACGGGGAGCGTATTAATATTGCCGCGGGACGTTTTAAAAACGCCGTCACAATATAATATTGCCGTTGTCTCCCACTTTTCATTGAATTACGCGAGTCTCGCGTTTACCTCAATCCTCGCTTTCCATCAAGGCCAGGCACTGGCCACGCCATGAAACGCCAAGGCCTATTTTGACCAGTTCCTTGGCCTCGGCTTGATATGGTCTCCAGTAATCCTTCGCGTCGATAGAGGATAAAGCCATTTTGGCTAGTTTTGCCACAAGCCGCTCTTGCTTTGGGACTGATCGGCCAACGTCGAATTTGAGTTCAATGGCCGCGTACAGCCCATCGGAAAAAATAACGAGCAGATCTGAGTTGCCGATGGCTCCTTTACGTTCCGGAGTCACGATACGACCGAACTTATAGCAGTATCCATACAGTATTTTGTGGTAGCAAGACTCTCTGTTGTCATGGCGCTCGGCGGGAAGCCCAGCGAATACCGAATTGATAATTCGCGAAAGTTTCCCATCGTCCCTGTCTCTAATCGCGTCGTGAAACAAATCTTTTTCGATTGCGGGATCTCTGCCCAATAAATTGTAAAGACAACTTTGGAAGATAAGCAAATTATTACCTTTAACTTCCAAGTTTGGAATTTTCATCGTAAAAACTCTTTTTCTTTCATCGTCAAATGTAACCTGATCTATCGTCAGATATCCTGTCTGAAACAAGGCCGGTATTGGTCCGAGACTACCGACCTCAGCCGCGTTAAGAATTCGCGGCGAAATCTTTTCCAATTCGTCTCCCAAAAGAGCCAGAGGGTTCTCCATGGCGATTTTAGACAAAAAAGAAACCGATGGGCTCGTTTGTATCCAATATTCCGAAAAAAAAGAATCTTGAAACATGTTCAAAATTGAGACAGGGTTCAGAATCATTGTCTTTCCGTCCCAACTGTACCCATCGTAATATTTAAGTATTATTTCCCGAAGTTCGCCCAAAGTTGTATCATTATGTACGCTACCGTTTTGTTTCATATTTCGCAAAAGAACTGGCAAATGCTCGCTAAAACAGTCATCAAACTCATCGAGCGTAAATCCACAGACGCCAGAATAATTATTGCTCATGGTCATATCATAGAGATTATTAAGTCCAGTTGAAAGCCCCATGAACGCGTAACGCGTCACTCCCGTTACGAAAACAAAGCGAAGGAACTTATCTGTATCTTTAAAACCTGAATAAAAATCCTTCAATATTTCACTGTTTTTAAAGGCCAATTCTTTGTTGGCAATATTGTTGCTGACTGGAGCGTCGTACTCGTCAATAAGAATGACAACTCCTTTATTATATTTTTCGCTTAATTTTTTAATTATTCTGCGAAGATCAATATTAGGCAAGGTAAGGGTCAAGTTTAATTTCTCTTGATCGTTAATATCGCTTAAAGTGGTCGCGAGATAAAAATTAAGTTCCTCAGGGGAATTGGTCGCCGTCGCCATTGAAAAGGAAATGATAGGGTATGTCCGCGTAAAATCGTAGTCAGTTTCCCGACCTATCCAAAGGTCTTTGAAAAGCCCCTGAGGCGATCCATCTGGATCTTGAGTGCCACTAAACAACGCCTCAAACGTGCTTAAGAGAAGTGATTTTCCAAATCTCCTAGGTCTGGACAAAAAATATGACTTTCCAGAGCTTGCCATATCGTAGATAAACTTCGTCTTGTCAGAATAAACATAGTTTCCTTTAATAATTTCCTGAAATGTGTTCATGCTAATCGGGAGTCGCTTCATTACCGTTACCCTATCCATTAAATTTAGACAAATCCAAGAGGCAATCAAGTTTATTTATTATCTCATAAATTACCCCTTAAAACAACTTCTTTCATTAGGCTAAATAGAATATTTATAATTAGTTGGGCAATCTATCCGCATGCGCCATTGTTATCGCCGATACATACTATATATAGATATATAATAAAAGCTAATTATCCGTCCGCGCGCTGGGATCGTTCGTGGCGCCTGGGTAATTTAGGAGATCATTGAGCTGGCTGTCCAAAGTTTGACCATGAGTCATATTTTATGTTTTTCAAAAATGGCGAATTACTTTTCTGTCATTAAATTGAATTGGGTCGCGGGGAAGCTTGCTCTCCCCATTTCCCACGCCACCAGCGTTAGGTTCCGCGCGCGGCGCCTCTCTCCCGCTTGGCTTTATTGCCCTGAAGGCCTACCGCCTTTTAACCGCCCAGCCCTATCTCACGGATTGTGTCCGCGACCTCCGACTTTAGGCGCCCCTTAATAGACATCCGTCATCACCGCCGGAAACAGTTCTTGCCTTGCGTAACAGGTTCGGCCCATCATTGGACAGCCGCGTATTTTTTACGGCTCCTGGCCATGATACTCATTAGCGCCATACGACGAACCATCTTTAAAAATGAGGCGAAAAATATATTAGTCAGGGAAATTATGGAAAATCATAGAACCCATGGTTCTATAAAGTTCCAGAGACGATATGGTTCCGTCTCTTCAAAAACTTCCGCGCCGCGACGCTCCGTCACGCGGGCGTTCAATTGCCCATGATCTTCATCGCTATAATTACGTGATACGAAATAATTAATGGTTCATAATAGAGATAATTTAAGAATTATTTAGTTAAACGCTTTATCGATAGTGAGCAGCGATCTTGTATTAGGTTGACGATATCAGTCAAAATTCCATGCGTCAATCCTAAAGCGATGAAATCATTTAACGTTTTATGGGCTTGGCCGGGGATGAGAGCGGCCATTCGCGATACCCTCTTTTTCACCTGAGCCGAGGATAACCCGGCGCTTTTAGCGAACGCCTCCCAGTGGCGCGGGAACAAATCATCGAAATGGTATTTGGAGCCAATTTTCATGGCCATTTTTTCGTTGAGGCAAGGATAGATGGCGGAACAAAGCACATCGTAGAGCGGGGCCAACGTCGGGTATCGCTTTTCGTAGATCAGCGAGAAATTTTTGGCGTGGGCATCGTTGTTGCCCACCAAGGCGTTGAAAATTACGCCGTCCAGGAGCCGCAATATCTCCAGGGCGCTGGGGCGGGTGGCTGAACGGAGCAGTTCAAAACAAGCGGCCAAGTCAGGGCCGCCTTCGTTTTGGTACTTATATTCTGGGACAACACCCATGGCTTGGCAAAAGTCTTCTTGGCTCAGGCGCTCCCATCGCCCATCTGAACTTTGCCGGCGATCATAACGCTCCACCAGCAAAAAAAACAGATTTGAAGAAGGAATTTGCCGGATCGTGGCGCTGGCCGCCGGTAAGCCGCAGGTCGCGGCTAAAGTTAGGCAAAAGGCTTCATTGTGAACGCCGCCGGGAAGGTCGGCAGTCTCCAGCTTGAGGATGTGGGAACTGGGGGCTTCACGGGGCGGCAAAGCGATCCGTATCCGCCCGTCCGCTTCTTCCGCCAGCACCGGTAATTTGTCCTGAGCCCCGGCCAGTGACAGGCGCGGACCGGATTCGCCCACCAGCATGGGACGATTGGGCAAAGTCATCAGTAGGTTGGCCAGTTCTCCATCATCTAGCCAGAGAGGAGATGAGGGCGCGGAAGGCGGCATAATTTCTATATCGTCTTCCAGCAGAGTTATGGCTCCGGCGCACTCCCCGCCAAGCGCGTCGAGCGGAGCGAAATCATTTAGTCTGGAGACACGCAGGATTTTGGCCAGCCGGACGCGCAAGTCGCCTTCCGGCAGCAGCCCGGCAAAAAATGGTCGAGCCGCCAGATCGTCAAATGGCTCATCGCGCAAAGGCAGGGAATGAGAAATTGGCCGGGCCTCCGGGCGCGCCAGCCAAGCCGAGTCATAGGCAAAGCGCAATTGACCATTTTCCTGTTGGAGCGCGCCAACCTTTTTGCTGAAAAGAAAGACCGTCAATCGCCGTGGCATATCAGGCGTCCCCTTCTTCGTTCAGCTCCGGCGGCATCCCCTCTAAAGCCAGCCTTCCACCCAAGGCCGACACCACCCGTAGAACTTTCTCCAGGCGCGCGGTCGGCTTGCCGACCTCCAATTCCACAATGAAACGTACCCCTACCCCGGCCACCAAAGCCAATTGAGGCTGAGTGAGACTCAGAGTTTTGCGGGCTTTCCGGATGGCGGCGCCGAGGTCGGATGGCGTGTTGATATTGATCATAGCGTTTCCCGATCGGAACATTTTAAGCGTCAGTCTAACCAAAATCAAAAAATATTCCCGATCGGGATGTTTTAAGCGGCAGTCTAACCAAAATCAAAAAATATTCCCGATCGGGACATTTTAAGCGCCAGTCTAACCAAAATCAAGAATATTCCCGATCGGGACATTCTATTGAATCCCAAAAGAGAGCAAATATAATTACGAAAGGAAATACTTGATTTTATCGCCGAAATTAAACCTAATTTTGCTAAAATCTATCCGTTTTCTCATCAATAAAGGGCCACCCAATCACGCGCGGGTTATGGCGCTTGCTCCCACCTGGCGCGCTCTTTTTAATCGCGGCCAAGCGTTCCCTTAAGGCTGGACGCGCCCTGGCTCGTGGCGCGCCCGGGGCCGCTCGCCAACCATATCGAAGGAGCTTTCCAGAGCGCGGCGACGCGCCCGCGCGCGCCTTTCTTCTTTCTTCATCTTTTCCATTTTCGGCTTCTCCAGGACGCTATCTCGCCCGTAGAGACTCTCGGCCAGCGGGTGGAGGAAAAGCTCCCGTGTTTTTGGAACGTAACGTAGAGCGGGAGAATGGTGGTGACACCCAAGGCGCTGGTGGCGATCATGCCCCCGAAGACGGAGATGAGGACGCTCAGGCGGCTAACGGCCCCGGGATCCGTGGCGAAGACCAAAGGCGGAAGACCCGCCAAGAAGGCCATGGAGGTCCTGAGCGCCGCCTGCAATCGCGGAAAAGCTCCCGTGAGCCCGGCTTCTTTGATGCCGCCCCGATGCACCATGGTGGCCGGAATAGCTTTTGCGCGGCAAAGGTTCTTATGGTAAAATCCGATATTAGGAGGATAGAATACGATGCTCGATAGCAGTATCGTAACCCATAACCCGCCCCTCGAAACCGAGACCATTGCCAGCGTCCCGGCGGCGACATATGGCAAATCATCTTTCTTCAAGGTGGCCATCATTGTCTGTGTCGGCATAGTTTTCTCGGCGCTTGCCGCGATATACGTCACCAACAACACCCACAACTTGATGCCCGCGTCCAATGACTCCGCCGTTCTCCAATGGGGAATCGGCGTATTCATTATGGCTTTCGGCATTGTCGTTTCCGTTGCCGTAGCGTTTCTCGTAAATCAAGCCGACACCACATCCAACAGCATAAACGTTTTAAGAAGTGACATTTTTGCTAATTTCAAAGATTTCAAAGCTGATGTTAAAGAGAGGATAAATGATGTTAAAAAGAGCGTAGATGATGTTAAAATAAACATAATAGCACTACTTGGTAACTTATAGAACACTCTTTATTCCCCTCCAGTCACGCCCTCCCTCTTCCAATCCCGGCATCCCTCCTCCAGCCTTGGCATCTTTCTTTCACCCCCTGTCTTCTCT
>JAISCZ010000124.1 GCA_031265205.1 Deltaproteobacteria bacterium | reverse complement strand
TCATAACAAAGGCAATATCGCCATGTCAAGGCTTTTTTATAAAAAATGTTATGGGTACAATATTTTTTAAAAAACTAGCAATTACAGGTACTTAGCCTCAAAACTGAGGTAAGTTCAGCCTAAACCTGGAGGAATTCATGGGTAACGGGATAATAGCTTGAGTTCGCGCGCGCCTCAAAGCCGGAAACCCGCCAGGGCGTTCGCGGTTGGGGACTGAAGGCGGAGAGCTGGCGCGCCTTCGCCATTCGCTTTAGACAAGCCGCCCAGACAAGCCCCCTGGACCGCTCCGTCGCCTCCTGATTTCACGAAAATAGCCTCTGACGGACGCTTGGGGCGCCGGTCGCGCGCGAGTCGCCGGAACGGGGGGCTTCTTCCCGCTTGGCGCGACGACTGGCGGACGCGCGAGAAGATTGGGGCGCTCGCGCGCTCGGGTTTCCCAGAAAGGCCTTTTCAAAATTTCCCCCCCGCCAGTGGCCCGAGGGCGCCTCGGAGAGGACGTAACGGACGCGTGGCGGCGCGGGGCGCGTGACCGGGGAGCGAAAAGGCGCGCCGCGAGGCGAGTTTAGCGAAGTTCCCCGTCCGCGCGCGGATAGAGGGGAGACAAGGCGTCTAAAATAAATTCCCTCCGGCCTTCCCCCGTAAGGGAGGAAAAGAGCAGCAAATCCACGCCCTCCGGGAGCGACGCGCGAATTTCCGCGGCTCTTTTGGCTTCCGCGCCCTTTTTAAGCTTGTCCCTTTTCGTCGCGACCACGGTCACGGGGATCGCGAGGCCCTGGAGTAGGCTCACGATAAGGCTCTCCTCGGCGGCGAAGTCGCGGCGGATATCCATCAAAAGATAGGCCTTCTGGTTGCGCTTCCGCTTGAGGTAGCCTTCCACCAAAGGCTTCCAGCTCAGAATTTGGCTCCGGGGGGCCCTGGCGTAGCCGTAGCCGGGGAGATCGGCCACCAAAAAGCTCTCGGAGTCTTTGCGGAAAAGGATCCGGAAAAAGTTGATTTCCCGGGTGCGCCCCGGCGTCCCGGAGACCCGCGCGAGGCCCCGGCGGCCCAAAAACTTATTGATAAGGGAGGACTTGCCGCAGTTGGACCTGCCTAAAAAGGCGATCTCCAAGGGCGCCACCGCCGGGAACTGCGTGGCCTTGGCCGCCCCCAAAACGAAATCGGCCGCGAGGGCCGGCGGAAAATCGGCTAGCTTCGGCACTCTTTTTCCCTCAGAAAGACCGCGAGGCGCCGCAGGCCCTCGCGGATGTTGTCGGCGCTAGTGGCGTAGGAGAAACGCAGAAAACCCTCGGCCCCGCGCCCGAAATCCGCCCCCGGGGTGACGCCCACCAGGGCTTTTTCCAAGATCTCAAAAGCGAGCGCGCGGGAATCGTAACTGACGTGGCTGGCGTTGGCGAGGACGTAAAAGGCCCCCATGGGCTCCACGAGGACCGCGAGCCCCAAGTCCCTTAAGCCCTCCACCAAAAGCTTCCTTCTCTCGTCATAGATGGCCCGCGTCCTTCTCACCTCTCCCCAAGAGTTTAAAACGGCGTGGGCGGCCGCCTTTTGGGCGGCGGCGTTAACCGAAATCACGAAATTTTGGGAAAGAGTCCGCAAAGGCCGCGCGAACTCGGGTGGAACGATTAAATAGCCCACTCTGAAGCCCGTCATGGCGAAGCTTTTGGAAAAGCCCCCCACCACCGCGGCGTTGGGGGAGTACTCGAGGATCGTGCGATCCCTTTCCGCGCCGTAGTTGAGGCCGTGGTAGATCTCGTCGGAAACGATAAAGAGCCCTAGCTCGGCGAGGGCCTTAAGGCGCGCGGGCTCCAAAACCTGCCCGGTGGGGTTGGCGGGGCTGTTGAGCAAAAGGGCCTTGATCCCGGCGACGCCCGCGAGGGCCTCTTTTAAGGCCTCCGGATTGAATTTGAAGCCGTCTTCCTCCGCGACCGGGACCAGAAAAGGCTCGCCCCCGAAGAAGCGGACGAAATTGGGGTAGCAGGAATAATGGGGGTCGGACATGACCACCTTGTCCCCGGGATTTAGGATCGCCCCAAAAAGCAGGGTCAGTCCCACGGAGGTCCCCGGAAAAACGAGAAAGCGCTCGGGGCTGACGCTGACGCCGTAATAGTCCCGGTAACGCCGGGAGAGGGCTTCCCGCAATTCCGGATCCCCCTGGGAATGGGTGTACTTGAAGGCGCCCCGGTCCAGCGCCTCCTTCATGGCCCGGACGATGTCCGGATGGGGCGGGAAATCCGGCTCCCCCACTTCCATGTGAATAACCCGCTGGCCCTGGGCCTCCAAGGCCTGGGCCCTTTCGAGGATCTCCATAACCATGAAAGGGGTGACCGGCGCCACCCGCGACGCTAAAAGGCCCGCGCCCCCAGGCCCGGAAGGCCGCCGCGCGTTAAAATCTCTCTCCAAGCGTCTTTTCCTTCTAAAAGCCCGCCTCCAAGGCGCGGATCGCTGGGCTCCCGGAACCCAAGGAAGGCCCTACCCTACTGGTAGTCGGCCATGATGGCGCGCACGCGCTTTTGAGCCTCGACGCCCCGGATGGAGGTCGGGTCGATTTGGACGGCCCGCCCGAAGGCCTCGGCAGCGTCCTCCTTGAACCCGAGCTTTTCAAAGGACTCGCCCAAAAGGAAAAAGGCCTCGGCGAATTCCGGGGACTGGCGCACGGCCACGGTCAGATAGTCCACGGCCTGGCGGTTGTCGCCTCTCTGATAGGCGATATAGGCCAAGCGGAAATAGGCGTCCGGGGAAGTGGAGAGATCGGTGGACCCGATTATATCCTGGTAATAGGGAATGGCGAGTTCCGGGCGCCCCATGGTCTCCTCCAGGAGCCCCAGATTGTAACGGGCCTTGTTGGCGTTGCCGTAGGTGAGATCGGCCACGCAATAGGCGAACTCGGCGCGCGCCAGCTCGAATTCTTTGGCCTCGAGATAGACGATGCCCAGGTTGTTATGCACGTCCGTTTTGGCGGGATCGAGAGTCAGGGCCACGCGGTAGTATTCCAGGGCTTTTTCCGGGTTTTTGAGGAGATAGTAGGTCCGGCCGATGTAGTGCTTCACGTCGGCGTTGTTGGGGGCCAATTTTTCCGCCTCGCCCAGGGAAACCAGGGCGCGGGCGAAATCCCCGGTCCGAATGGCCACCTGGCCCACCTCGATGAGCGCGGCCAAGTGCCGATCCTTGTCATAGGCGGGATTGGCGCCCCGCCCTCCGCCCTGGGGACAGCCCGCCAGGAAAAGTAAGGCGACCAGGACTAAAAGGCATGTTTTTCCCCGCGTAAGCATAAGCTCTCCCCCCACCGCTCGCGAAAAAGCGCCGGCGACGCCGGCTTAGAGCACCTTATTTAAGGGATACTCGATGACGCCCTCCGCCCCGTGGGCCAAAAGGACGGGAATGAGATCGCGGACCGCGTTGGAGCCGATGACCGTCTCCACGCTCAACCAGTCCGTCTTGTAAAGATGGGCGACCGTGGGCGCCCTAAGGCTCGGGAGGAGTTTGATCACCTCTTCCACGTCTTTTTCGCGCACGTTCATTTTGAGGCCCACGAGGCCCTCGGCGCGCAAGGCGCCCTGGAGCAGTAGGGCCACCTGATCGATCTTCTTCTTTTTAAAGGGGGCTTTTAAAGACTCCGCGTTGGCCATCAGCTCCGTATTGGTGACCAAAATCTCGTCGATGATCCGGAGGCCGTGGGCTTTGATGGTGCTCCCCGTTTCCGTGACTTCCACGATAGCGTCCGCGAGGCCCGAGACCACCTTGGCCTCGGTGGCCCCCCAGGAGAACTCGATCTTGACGTTAACCCCCCGTTCCGCGAACCAGCGCGCGGTGACCCCCGGCAGTTCCGTCGCGATCTTTTTCCCTTCCAGGTCTTTGACGCTTTTGACGGAACCGTCCCCCGGGACCGCGAGGACCCAGCGGCAGGGCTGGGGACTCGCCTTGGAGTAGACGAGTTCCGCGATCACCACGCAGTCGCTCTGGTTCTCAAGTCTCCAGTCGCGCCCGGTTATCCCCGCGTCCAGGACCCCCTCCGCCACGTAGCGGCTGATTTCCTGGGCCCGGGAGATGGTGAGGCTCAGTTCCGGATCGTTCACCCCGGGAAAATAGCTGCGGCTCCCCACGCTCACGCGCCAGCCCGAGCGGGCCAGAAGCTCGAGGGTGTATTGCTCCAGCGAGCCTTTGGGAAGGCCCAGCTTCAGGACCCCGGCGGGAGCCGCCTCCGTCGTTTTAGAGGGTTTCATAGAGGTCTCCAGCGGAGCGCCGATAGAAAAAGCAGGAGCGCTTCCCAGTGTGGCAGGCTATTCCGCCCACCTGCTCAATTTTAAGCAAAATCGCGTCGCGGTCGCAGTCCAGGTAGAGTTCCCGGAGCTTCTGGAGGTTGCCGGAGGTGGCCCCTTTGCGCCAGATCTCTTGGCGGGAGCGGCTGTAGTAGTGGACTTCGCCGCTTTCCAAAGTCTTCCGGTAAGACTCGGGGCTCATATAGGCGAGCATCAGAATCTCCCCGGTGGCGGCGTCCTGGGCGATAGCCGGGAGGAGCCCTCCCCCCTTGGCGAAATCCGGCTCCAGGCGCGTCAAACTGTCTTCTATCGTCATGGGCTTAAAAATCCTTCACGCGTCGCGTTTCCTCGAAAAGAGAAGCCGTCCGCCCTTCCCTAATCCCCCCTCTTTTCCGCGTGGATCCACGGGGAGGGACATAAATTTAAAAAACGGGAAAAGACGACTTTTCTCCAAAAATCAAACATTTATTATAATATACTGGCGCGCCGCTGACAAGAGCCGGCCCGGGGACCCGGGGACCCAGAAACTCGGGGAAGGCTAGGAGGGCGTCCGCGGCCCTCCGGGAGCGAACGGGCGGTAGGAAACCGTCCCCGACCGCTTCCCCGGCGGAGAGCCGCTCAGGCCGCGCTTTTCCAGCCGCGCGCTCTCTTTTTCTTAGCCACGCTCCCCAAAAAGAATAAGCGAGATAATGAGCGCGAAAGGGCGACATTGCCCTATTGCCCTAAATGAGCGCTTTGGCCAGAGAAAGCGCCCGGACACTCGCCGCCGCGTCAAAAATTCTCTATCCAACGTTTAAGAGGCGTGGATCTGGCGTTACGACTCCGCGCGGAATAAAGCGCGTCAGGAACCAGCTGGGTCGCGCGCGTCTTCGGGGTCGACGAAACGCGCCGCGATGTCGGATCTTCCGAGTATAGCTATGGCGAGGCAAATTACTTTGTGTCGCGCGGCCCTGTGAGGCCCAGCGTAGTCCCCGCTCCTTAACTGAGCTTCGGCGCTGTCTAGAGCGGCGGGTAACTCCTTCTCTTTCGCTTTAATTTTCGCTAGTTCAGGATCGGCCTCGCCATCCTCGAAGGCTTTGTAAGCGGTCTTGTCAGGATAACGGTATTTCAGCTCGATCACGACTCTGACCCCGTTATGAAGCGACAAGACGATGTCAGCCCTGCCCTCGGCGCCGGAGACTTCGCTCAAGGTATCAAATCCAGCGGCCAGGAGAGAGCCTTGGAGAACGCCATGATAAAATTTTTCATTTTCAGGGAGTTCCGTGGAAACGTCATTTTGTTCGGCTTGCTTGGCTGTCGGATGCTGGTGGAACGAGATTGAGGCTAAAATGTTACGAAACATCCTGACCACTTCTTTAGAGTTCTTTTGTAAAAGAGCGGTAGGCATATTTTCCGATAGGTCGCTTATATACTTATCATCCAGCTTGAAAATATCATGAAAGAGGGAATCGATTGAAACGCTTTCCACTTCCTGGTTGGGAATTTTGAACACGTACGCGTCTTCCTTAATAGTTTTTTTATTTTTAAGTCTTGTTATGGTTATTGCCTTATCAATTGTCACGTAACCGCTGTGAAAGAGAACGGGTATTACGCCAATGTTAGAGAGATCGGTTTTTCTGACTTGCGCGTCAGAGTAGACGCCAAGGTCTGGCTGAAGGTATTCCAGAGGATTATCCCTGATAAGGGCGGAAAGATGGGATGGTCTTCCTGACAATGGCCAATACGAGCCAAAATGTTTTTTGTAAAAAAAATTGATGATAGAATAAGGGTTAAGAACGCGCTCATTTCCGAGCCAGTTGTAACCATCGTACCATTCCATGATTTTGGCTTTCAGCTCGTCAACATCGGCGTAAAGCGGGAGCTCCCCTTTCTCTTTCAAACTTTCAAGCGTCTCCTCGAACCTGTCTTCGAAAAGAACGTCTATCTCGTGACGGGTAAAACCGCATATTCCCGCGAAACGATCTTCAAGCGAGATGTCTAAGAAGTTGTTAGCGCCGGAGTCAACGGCGGTCATGGCAAACCTGGTTATTCCCGTGACGAAAGCGAAATGGACGTACTCAACGCTCTTTTTAATGGCCGCGTAAAAATCATGCAGGACATCCCTGCAAGCCAAAGCGAGATTTCGATCCGAAATGTGTCTGGTCACCGGAGCGTCGTATTCATCCACAAGAATGACCACTCTGGCTCCACTCTTTTTACGAACGCCCTCCAGGAGTTCCTCAATCATCATTCCGAAAGACATTTCGTATGGCAAACTAACTCCATGATTAAGCGCCTGTTTTCGCAAATTAAACTTGATCGCGGAGACAAGATCGTCCTTGGTCATGATATCGGCGTAGGTCATGTTGAACCTCAGGACCGGGTGGCGCGCGAAATCATAGTCGCTTTGGGTTTCGATCCACAGGTCCTTGAAGAGTTTCCGGTCGCCTTGGAATAGTTCCGATATGGTGTTTAGCAAAAGCGTCTTGCCAAAGCGTCTGGGCCTTGACAAAAAGCAGCATACGGAAGACCTCATCATATCGTGGATATATTTTGTTTTGTCCGCGTAAAGATGATTTTGCTCAATGATCCTCTTAAATTCAGGATCGCCGAGCGGCAGCGATTTCTGTTCCATGCTCCCTCTCCTTGTGGCCTAACGCTTAACGCTTAACGGCTAGAAAGAGTCGTCCCTTCGTTGCCCCCGCGTAAACGCGAGCTGGTTCGCGTTGGTTGCCGTAACGCCGCTCAACCGATAATATTATCATACCATAGATTCTCAAGGATGGCCAATATATTATCCCGGATTCACGCGCGATCTCAGGCGTAAAACAGCAAGAAATGATGGAAACGTGAAAAGCGCGAAATAAACTCAACACTATTTTTTTCTTAAATAATACAGGTGACTTCCCGGAAGAAAAGTTGTCTGGCTATCAGAATTTATATTATTATTTCATATAAAAATATCATTTTACAGTAATATTTTAATAATAAAGAACAAAAAGAGTATAATTTACCACATAATAGCTTCTTATTTATGGCGCGATACCCCGCTCGGGCCGACTACATGTTTAGAAACGCGCCTTCCTGGGTTTGGTCCTCTCGCGCGCCCCGCATCCTAAAAGCTGGACAACTCCCTGAAAACCGGGAGGCGACACGCTTTCAGGCTCAAGCTCTCCCCAGCCCGCCTGTCGCCAGCCTTGAGCGTTTCTTTTCTTCAAAAAACGGAAGGCGCGCGCAGAAAACCTTGCCGCGTTAATGAGGCTGACGGTTATTTGAGGAATTCAAAAATCTTACTAACTGGCGGGCGCTTGACACGCTCGCCCAGGACAAACGCCGTCAATACGGTCCTCGGAATCGACGACCGGCTAGGCGAGGATGGCCACGTCTCCCTTGGGAACTTACGTCGGTCTCAAACAACCGCTCGCGAACAATGGCTTTGGGACCTGATTTTTAACGCGATAACCGACCAAATACCTGAAGCCCGCGACAGGACAGGGTTATTGTGGCTTGAATATGGAAAATTAATTTTGCGCCAGTTATTTTATCTATTTTTTGATATAAAGTATAGCTTAATTATGATTATTGTTGGTTATTATGGATTATTATTAATAAGAAATTAAATACATTAGATAATAAATTATCCGCGAAAAAACCGCTTGAAGACGCTGGGCCTTAGATTTCCGCCTATTTCCCACATCTCACACTCATGACTTCTTCTAAAAGATCCTATTTAATAAAGATAATTAGCTTCTATTAATTTTTTAACCTTATAATTAAAGAACTATTTACAAAGAGTAGTCCGTCTTAATTTCTAAATAAGCTTATTGACATTTAACTCTTTTAATAATCATTGCTAATCATAAGATAATCGGCATATAAAATTAATATTCCCGTATTTAAAGCTTAATTAACGGAAATTTTTAACCACTAAACTGAAATCTCGATCCAAATTTGATATTAAATAGCGCTCTAAATAAATGAGAACTACGGATTACTTTTGTCGGCAATACGAAAAATTTAAATTTATGATGGGAGTGCAAAAAGTCCCGGAACTGACAATCAGGCATCTCTTAATGCCAAATAAAGACTGTTAATTAGGCAAATATGCCGTATAAGGTATCTTTGTCCACCTGGCTACTTCGGTGAAGGGTTTTTGCGCTTTCATCATTTATAAATAATTACAATAACTTAGCTCTTTCTTTGAGCTAACCGCGAAAGTCGGGCTGGAATTAAAGCTTCCAACGCGAAAAATTAAGAGCTATCGCTCCCCTCTCTCGCGACCCGCGCCCCAAAAGACCTTTAAAGACCATTGTAGCCAGCGAACCCAAAAGATTTTTCGCCTGCCCCAGGGATACCTGCTCTATCGCGCCGCTCGCGCGTTCCCTCCTTTCCGGAGAGCTAACGAACGAGTCTATGGCTCCCAGAACCTCTTGTTTAACGAAAATTCAGCCATTGAAAGCCCCAAGCGGCGCTCTGAAAACAAATTTCCAATTATTTTGAAAGAGTTGCGCTTCGCTTCAAATTAAGGTACCATTGCTCCACTAGGGCAAATTTAGATCTGGCTCGCCAGACCACCCACAGGCTCTTTAACAAAGCTTTTTATCGCTTCAACCGTAGTCTAAAGAGAATTTATGACCGCAAAACATATTAGATTTTTCAATACCTCGGGGCCCAATGTCCCAACCGAGCATTACACGTTACCCATTCTGCCGCGTCTCGGTGGTGTCCATGAATTAATTGACCAAAAATTATATTTCGTCCTCCACGCCCCGCGACAGTCGGGAAAGACGACTTATTTTAAATTTTTGACGGACGCGATAAACTCTGGAGGCAATTATTACGCGCTCTACGCCTCCTTGGCCAGAGTGAGGAGGATTGAAGATCGCGAAAAAGCCATCGACTATATTATCGGCGAAATTAATTCGGGACTAGATAGTTCCAAAGAAAAAGAGCTCGCTAAACTGGCCTACGCCTTTGTGTCTAAACCTTATATGTCCTCCGGTAGTGGCAATCCCAAGCTAAAGCAATTACTTAGAGACATATGTCGAACCTTGGATAGGGATTTGGTCATTTTCTTCGACGAGGCCGACTCGTTTGAAGAAGGACCCCTGATTGAGTTTCTCACTCAGATTAGAGATGGCTATATCACTCGCGCCGATTCTTATGACGCCAGGTTTCCAAGATCTTTAGCCTTGATTGGCATGCGAGACTTCAGGGACTACGCCTCTCAAGTTAGACCAGACGACCAATCGCTAGGACTGGCCAGCCCTTTCAACGTTAAAGAGGAATCTTTGACTCTGGCCAATTTTTCCAAAGACGATATCATAAATCTCTACTGTCAACACAGCGCGGAAACTGGGCAAGTTTTTGAGCCCTCCGCCTTTGACCAAGCCTGGCGTTGGACCGAGGGCCAACCCTGGCTAGTCAACGCCCTAGTTAAGCAGGTAATCGTGAAAGAGTTTAAAAACGATTATTCTCGTAGCGTCACGGGATCTGACATTGACAAGGCGGCCCAGGATTTGATCCTGCGTAACGATACCCATTTCGATTCGCTTAAACATCGAATTGAGGAGCCTAGGGTGAGCAGGGTTATGGAGGCTGTCTTAATTGGAATGAAGAGTTTTCCTGACGACGCGTCCGCCGACGACATTCAATATTCACTCGACCTTGGGCTTCTAAAAAAAGGGCCAGAAGATACATATCAGCCAGCTAATCCTATCTACCAGGAGGTTATCCTCAGAGCCTTGATTTCGCAACTCAAAAGGTCAGTTAAGGCGGAGTTACCCACGAAAATCGAGAGCAAATGGATGGATGGGACGAATTTAGATATGGATGGCCTTCTTAAGGCTTTTCAGGATTTTTGGCGCAAAAACGGCGAGATGGCGAGCGCTAATGAACGCGCGAATAACCCCGCGCTAAATAAAGACGCCAAAGCTTCGTCAAAAAGGTCCCGTAGCGCGAAAGACGGAAAAATTACGCGAGAAAACGACGACGCGTCACTTAATTACCAACCCAGAGTTTTATCCCACGAAGGAGTGGCGCATCTGGTTTTATTGAGTTTTTTACAGAGAGCCCTTAACGGCGGAGTCGACTCGCTCAGTAGGGAGTACGCCTTGGGTAAGAAGCGGATTGACGTTCTCGTTACGTATAAAGGAAGCGACTATCCTCTGGAAATTAAGCTCAAAGGCGTTCAAAGCTTAAAAGAGAGCCTAGAGCGACTGTCAAGCTACATGGACAAACTTGGGGTCTCTAAGGGATGGCTTGTTATTTTTGACAAGAATTTTAATAAACCATGGGACCAAAAAATATTTATGGAAATTCAAGAATACGAAGGCAAAATCATAAACATCTTTGGTTGCTGAAAGCCGCAAAGTTCGGGTTGAAATCCGCAAAGTTCGGGCTGATGGAATCAAAGCGGAGCTGAATGACGACCTCCCTTTTTTCGTTTAAGAGGCCTTCTTTGTCGTTGAGGCGAAAGGTCAGGAGAAAGTCGCCCTGGGGCCCTGGGCCCAAGTTTAAAAGGTCGTCGTAGACCAGGGCGACAGAAAGTCCCCCTTCGCGTTGATGAGCCCCGCTTTTCCTTGGTGGAAAACGGAGTAAAAACCATCCCCAAGGTCCTTGAATCCGTGAAAAAGCGGTTTAATGAGCCAGGAGCCGTCCAAGGCGACTTTGCCCCACCAATTTGAGCGCCACCATGACGGAAACGCCGCCGCGGGCGAAAATCTTGTACTGGCGCGCCACGTCCACCATTGAGCTTGGGTGGAATGGCGATCCCTCGCCGAAGGACGCGAGGCGCCTCCTAGCCTTGAAATGGCGGCGACCGCCGAGATATCCGCGGGAAACGCTAAATCGCCGCGCGCGTCCTGGCCACCTTCTTGAAGACGGATGACTGGAGCCCGCGCGAGAAATAATTCTCTTGTCGCGGCGGAAAAAAGCGGCCATTACGCTCCGAAGGCTTTAAACTTCTTTAGATGTCCAGCGGCTATTGACAGCGCGCCACTCTGAAGAGTACGCTTACTTGTCAAGAGACGCGAAAGCGCGTTAGATGGACGCGTTTCGAACGCCAAGAACGATCGCGCTTCTCTTTTCTTCCGCTCTTAACTGGAATCGCCGCCACGCTTTTGGCTCGTCAAGAGTCGCGGCGGACGCTCTAAAATAGTCGCGAATTGGCGTTTAAGCCGCGCCGCCATAAAGAGGCTGTCAACATGAAACGGGATCAAACACTGTCGGAATTCTTTAAATCATTCGGTTTCGCCTTTATCAGATACTTGAAAAGCGCTCTTGTCATTTTCATTGCCATCTTCTTGTGCTTTCTGATTTCTTATCATTATACTTACTTCGAATTGACGCCGGAGTATTCCGGAGTGGAATTTAAAAGAACTAGAATCGGGCCTATTTCCGTTGAATTGCCCGCCTCTTTTAACACTACTTGGTAACTTATAGAACACTCTTTATTCCCCTCCAGTCACGCCCTCCCTCTTCCAATCCCGGCATCCCTCCTCCAGCCTTGGCATCTTTCTTTCACCCCCTGTCTTCTCT
>JAISCZ010000123.1 GCA_031265205.1 Deltaproteobacteria bacterium | reverse complement strand
ACCCCGTCAACATAGATATTGACCTGCGCCGAGGTGCTGCCGCGCATGGTCACCGTGGCGAATTGGCCTTCGCCGCCCCGCTGCTCAACATGGAGGCCCGGCACCATTTGCAGATATTGAGGCAGCTTTTTTTGCTCGCCCTTATAATCGTCGGGGACAATCACGTTCACCGCCCCGGGGGAGAGAAGGCGCTCCCAATCCGGCCGCTCGCCCTCCACCGTGATTGTTTCAAGCGACGCCGAGAGTTCGTCCTGATCGCTTTCAGCCACCTGGGATGCCCCGCCTTGAGCGGCCACGACGAACGAGCCAGCGCTGGGGGCTGAGGGCAAAGAGTCGCTTGGGGATTTTTCCGCGCCAACAGATTGTAAATTTAAATATTCAGAACTTAGCGCCGCGCCGGGCGCGGAAGCCAATATTATTATAGCCACCATCGCCACGCTTAAGGCGCGGCATGTCACCGCCAAATGACCGCTCATCTCCGTATGTCCCACAACGAAATAAAAAAGGCCCAAAACGCAGAGCGTTTTGGGCCTGAAAGCCCGGAAATCGGGATTAGGTCTTAAGAAGCCGACCTAACCAGATTTCAAGGCTTGATAAAATTTTAGTAAGGGAGAGACCACGGAAAATCGGCGTAATATACCGATTTCGGAAAAAGTCCTTCCACCTAAAGAGTCTCGCGCGTGGGCGTGGCTTATTGTGGGAGTATTTCTATATTTCAATATCTCCAATCGCGCCGATTGATGCGCGGCCCGACGCGCTCGACCCTCGCCGATTCTTAAAACCGACGAGGGTCGAGCGCGCTTAAGCCTAAGCCCTGGACTAAAATTTAGTCCTTTTCGGCTCCGTCCGTGGGTTCCTCCTTGGGCTCCTCCGTGGATTTTGGGGCCTGGGGCGGACGGGCGGCCGACTTCAATTGGATGGTAGTTCCGCCGGCCACGGAGATATCCATCGAGTTGATGGCGAAACCGCCGGAAGTCTCTTCGGTCAAGCCAGCCACTCCCCCCAGCGTGCTGTTTGGGGGAATGATGACGTTTTCGGTGTTATTGCCGTCGCTCCAGGCCTCCCCGACTTCCAGAAGGTGGAGTTCGTCGTAGGCCACAAAGTCCGTGAGATCGTAATTCGAGCCTTTGGCGAAGGCCAGGTATTCCCCTCCGGTGCCGGTATCGCAGATGCCCAAAGCCCAGAAATAGGCGCTGGTGTTTACGTCGGACTTGATAAGGAGACTTCGCGGGATGGTGCTGGGAGCCTTCCCAATCAAATTGGCGGCGGTGTCTTGGTAAAGAGACCAGCCCATGCTGTAGTCCGCCGCGTAATCCCCGGTCAGGATGTAGGCTATGCCATCCGAGGAGATGGCAAACCCGCGGAAGTCGTGCAAACCCGTGGCGGTGCCGCCGATGTAGGGTGTTGACTCAAGGGAGATTCCGGCAGTGATTTCAAAGAGGCTAAGGCTGGCTTCGGCCCCGTTGTTGGGGGTACCGTAGTTCTGCATGCCGCCGATGCAGGGGCTGAAGAGATAGTTTTTGGAGTTAACGCTATCAATGTAGGGGACGAGGCTGACCGCGTTCTTGCTGAGGGCGCGCGTCGAGCCGACCTGGGAAAAGGCGATATTGCCGCCGCTGGTGGTCAACGCGTATTCCCGCAATTCGCTCTTGATATATTGCAGGTTAGCCGGAGCGGTCGAAAGAATGTTGGAGAAAATCACCAAAACGAAGATGCGGCTGCCAAGCACGAGGACATCCTGCACGTGGGCCTGGTACGTATACCCGCCGGACGTTTGGTTGGGGATGCCGAGGGAGGTCACCCTGGCGTAGACATCGGCCGAATTCATGCTCACCAGGCAGAGGGTGCCGCCGTTATTGTTGGCGCTGTCGTAATCGGCCACCACCAGGAAGGGGACTTGGTTGGGGGCGTCGCCGTACAAGATATTGGCGAAGGCGCGGGGGTTGAACGGCGGATTCATGGGCGACGGCTGCCCTTTCTGAACCCAGCTGGGTCCAGTGGGGTCAAACACCCAGAAAACGGAAGTTCCGGGGTCGCCAGGTTTGGCGGTTGTGTAATTGGACAGAGAAATCCGGAACGTGGGGTCGGCGGCGAGCGGGTTTAAGAACGAAAACACGTAGGGATCGTTGCCGGGCGTATTGATGGGCATGGGCGGGGTGCTGTTGTAGTTCAGGCGTTCGCCGGCCACGAAAGTCGAATTCGACCACAGAATTTTGTTCAAAGTTGGGAAGGTGGTGGTGTAGGTTCCAATATTTCCTAAAATGCTAATAAGGGGCTTTGACATGTGAATGTCTCCTTGTTAATTGATAGACCCTAAATTTACGTCCCAGAAGGCCTAATCCAGGCCCCGAGAAACGCCGAAAAAATCAACTTTATGCGAAGACTCTATATTCCTCCTAAAAATAACAAAAAACTTGAATAGCAACGGCAAAAGCCGGAATATGTCCGCGTCACTCGCGGATAAGCCTTACGGCAGTAAGGCGTTAATAACAAAGACAGGGAAAAACGAAAACCTAAAGATATCTATAAACCTAAAGATATCTATCTCGCGCGCGCGAGATTTTATGATAAACCGAGAGCGAAAAACAAACGCAAGCGTCAATCCACAAACCGCATACGGAGCAGGACTGATTACGTCACTTTTCAGGCGACTTCTCGTCTCATTGAGCGCGCTTGGGGCTCCCGAATTTTTTTCGGTCTCAAACATGAAAACCGGATCTCTAGCTAGAAGACCATGGTTCTCTTTACCCCGACTTGCACCCCAACTTCATAGATATTAACCCGACCAGCTACTCTGTTATCCGGGTCAGCTTTCTGTTCCGTCTTTTCATCCTCCCCGCTTTCCCTCCGTTAAAACGGCGGTGATATCAACTGGGGTGGAGTACCCCGAGGCTAAGACTTCACAGAGAAGGGGTCGCTCTCAATTTTCATCAAGATTATCTGCAAATCCCCTGACGGGGTTCTTGGTGAAAAAAACTCTTCGGTTTTTCGTCGCGCTCCTTTCAGGCGCCAAAATCGTCTTTGTTTAATTTAAAGATACTCACGAGGAATCAGCCTGTCAAGAGTTTTTTTTTGCCGTTTTCAGCAAAGCCACCATCGTCAATAGGCGGTTAACAATCAAATAGATATTTTTTCATATCTTATTACATTATAAATAACTAATTTTATATATAAATTATAAGTCATAAAGACCTGAAAAAAAATTTTTATTTTTTTTCAGGTCCTCTAAATAAATTAGAACTCGGCGCCGGTCCGCGCCCGATTATCTTCAAAAATCCCAGCTGTCGCCATAAAACCCATGGTTTAACGGTTGAGCCAGTGGAAAACTCGGGGAAGCCTAAAAAACGGACGCCTCGCGATGCCGCGTCAGAACGGGCTCTCGACCGCCGCCGTGAGAGTTACCATGGATTTCCAGCGTAACCGCGTCACCCCTTGGCGACGGGAGCCGCGCTCTCATCGCCCCGAGCCCACCTGAGAAGCGCGCGCCCATACCCGCGTCAGGCTCCCACGAAGGGGCCACCGTCTAAATCGCCCCGGAAGCTTGAAAGCGCGACCGCTCCATCCTCCCCGCGAGGCTGGAGCCTTTTCCGCGCACGACGCGGGAATGGCTTTCCGCCAGGAGCCGTGGACCGTCCGCGCCATTGTCGCGCTTTCCACGCCATAGAAGCCTTTAGTCGATAGAAGCGCTAAAATTCCTGACAAGAAAGCGGATCCCCACCGCTAGAGACCCCCGGCGCGCTTAAACAATTTGACTTGTTTTGAATTTATTGAGATTTAGTCTCAATAAGTTGTTCGGCTTGAGTTCCCGGCGGCCCTTTATAGGTCCCATCGCGCCAAAATACGCTCCTCTTCCCGCGCTTTAACCCTTTTGGGGCCTTCTTTTCCCAACAATGGCCATCGACTCGTAATATTTTACCCCTGTGATCTAATCGGGCTCGCGAGTCTGACCGCCTCATTCCCCCTGACCCCAAGCCGTCCATTCCGCGCCCGCGTTCCACGACCGTTCCTGGCTTCAACGACGCCTTCGCTCCATCGCGCCTTCTTAAACGCGCGAGGTAGCTACCGCGCCCGGCGCGTGGCGCTCATCTTCGACTTTAGGTCGTGGCTGACACTCGCTTTGAGCTACCCGGCTTTGACCTGGCGACGCTTCTTCAGGCGGGGGCGGCAAAGTCGGCGGGCGCGTTCGAAGTTGGTTTTGCGGCAGTCTTTCCCGGGAACCCGGAGAACCGAGGGCTTTTGCCCTTCAAAACAGGACTCGCTCTTTTTCTCTCCGTCAAAAGCGCGTATCGCTTAAAGGAAAGCTTTCCTGCCCCGTCCATTCCCGCATACTCCCGTACAATCACGTTCATTCCCGTTCATTCCTGTATATTCTAGTCCTTTCCAGTCCATTTCCATCCTCCCCGTCCCATGTCAGCGCCGCCCCGAGCGCCGTCCGCAACCCGCGATTCGCCGTCAGAGTGGTTTCCTGACGAGAATGAGGGAGATATCAGCGCGGTTCCGCGCTCCGACGCGACCCTGGCTTGCAACAACCTCCGTAATGGTCCCCAAGCGCTAAAGTTTCGCTCTCCATGGGCCGACTCTTCAACTCCTCGAGCTTCGGCTCCAAAGCGTAGCCGCCATTGCGGCTCGCGATTTTACTCCCGCCGTGGAGGATTATGGAATCTCCCCCGTAGGGCGCGGCGCTCCGCGCCTTGCGTCCTTTTCCCTCGCGCCTCGAGCCCCGAGTCGCCGGCGCCAGGGTCAGCGTTGTTCAGGCGGGAAACTGAGGAAAATCCTGGGATACCTCACTGGGAGCCTCAAAGTTCAACCATGGACACGCTCCCTCCTTGCGGGGCGCCATGTCCCCTCGTCGCTCCTTAAAAACCTTCAAAGAGGCGCCAGAAAGTCTCGACGCCCCGCTCCCTGGGGTCCCTGGAAAACTGCTGGGTAAGCGCGCGCGGATCCTCCGCCGTCGCGCGCGAGCGGGAGAAGCCTCTGGTAGGGCTTGATACCGCCAAAATAATCGTTTCCTAAAGCGGGCCGAGTGTATTTGGCGGTCATTTCGGCTGACGCGAGCGCGAAGGCATCGGCGTGGATCTCGACGCGGCGTTCCACGCGCCTCTTAACGCCGTGGGCGAAAACCCCGCCTCTGGAGAGATTTTGCGTCTTGGTTAAACCGCGCGCGCGATCCATCCTCGCGAGGGAGGCTTCCTGGCGCTCAACGATAAAGGAGTCGGGTATCTATTAATGAGTCGGGTATCTATTAATAATGATGGAAGCGCGAATTATTGAGATGGAAGCGCAAAGAGCGCGAATAAGCTCCACGGCGCTTTTTCCTCAAGTCATATAGAAGTTAGCGCGAGAAAAAGTTGAAAGTCGATCTAAAATTAATATTACTATTTCATATAATAAATATTAATTTATAGCTATTTTATTAATAAAATTTAAAATATATAAAATAGATTATATAATAATTATTATTTACATAACAATACAGCAATCGCGGCAAATAACATATTTAGAACGCGCGTTCCTGGGCTTGGACCCCTTGAACGCCCTATAGCAGTCCTCTTGAACGTCCCGCTTGAAAAAAGCTGGACAACTCCCTGAGCGCCGGGCGACGGCGCGCTTTCAGGCCCCAAGTTCTTCCCGATCCGCCTGTCGCCAGTCGTGAGCGCTTCTTTGGTTCTAACGACGGAAAGCGCGCCCAAAACCTTGCCACTTTATTAGCGCGGGCGGTTGTTTTGGAACTTACAGCGATCTTATCACCCAGCGGACGCTTGACGCGCTGGCCCTGGACTAAAGCCGCCAATACGCCTCCTGGCCGGGGCGACGAGGATTGCCACGCCTCCCTCGGGGACTTACGTCGGACTCAAACAACCGCTCGCGGACAAGACCTTGGGATCCGTACTCTTATTAATAGATACGCGACTCAGTTTTCGTTGAGCGCGAGGTTGGCGCCGCCCTCGCGAGGACGCGCCGCGCGTGTCTAAACCAACGCGCAAAACCTCTCCAGAGCGGGTTTTGGCTCGCGCCAGCAAGAGGCGCGTGGAACGACACGGAAAGATCGCAGACGATGCCTTCGGTCTCATACCCGCCGAAATGGCCGCCAAATACCCGGGGCCGCCACGGGATACGGTAATTTGCCGGTATCAAGCCCTATCAGAGGCCTCTCCCACCCGCTTAAGACGGCGGAGGATCTTTACGCGCTTATCGGACTGTTTTCCGGGACCCCCAAGATCCAGGGCATGGAGACTTTAAAGCGCGTTCTGATGGTTTTTAAGGACCGACGGGGGGCTTGGCGCCCCGAAAGTAGGAACCGCGCCCGCTGTTGAGCTTTGAGGATCCCAGCGAGACTTCCCTGAATTCCCTCCAGCGCCTCTCTGACCCTGACGCCGGCTATTCAGGGCGCGAGGGGAAAGGACTCCAGGCGCGGATCGCCGCGACCCGCGGGGGGAGAATCCATTAGCTCCACGGCGGGACCAAAATCGTGAGCCGACATAACACTACTTGGTAACTTATAGAACACTCTTTATTCCCCTCCAGTCACGCCCTCCCTCTTCCAATCCCGGCATCCCTCCTCCAGCCTTGGCATCTTTCTTTCACCCCCTGTCTTCTCT